>JAOAUC010000076.1 GCA_030157785.1 Zoogloea oleivorans | reverse complement strand
GCCGCAGCCTGCATCTGGTGGGCTATTGCCTCTCCAGTGTTGGTCAGCATGCCGAGGCCCGTTCATGGTTTGAGCGGGCCGTCGTGGAGGCGGAGCAGGGCGACGTGTATGGGCGGGTGGATCACGCAAGCTTGGGCCGCAGCCTGCATCAGGTGGGCGTTTGCCTCTTCAGGGTTGGTCTGCATGCCGAGGCCCGGTCATGGTTTGAGCGGGCCGTCGCGGAGGCGGAGCTGGGCGATGTGTTTGGCCAAGTGGATCACGCGAGCCTGGAATCCAGCCGCAAAGCCCTCGCCGACTGCATCGCAGCAGCCCCCGGCTAATCTCTCCCTGACGTCGACGAATACCGAGCCCCCATCGACTCAAAACCCATCAACCCCGCCGCATTTTCAGGCGAAGCCGGCTCGCCTTTCCCCGCAGCCGCCCAATCCCGAGTGACTGCCGCCTGAAAATCAGTCAATTGAGACACCGGCTTCCCCGCCGTCGCCTCAAAATGAGGCGACAACGGCTGGCGGAGAGGCGGCGTCGATGAATATTCACCCGACGTCGGCTCCCTGCCAGCCTCGGGCTCAGGCGGCGCTGCCGTTGCCGGGGTTGGCCGCATCGCGGCGGACGCCGGAGCGCAGGCTGTCGCGCAGTGGGGTGACGTTGTCGGCCTTGCCGAAGACCTTGAGGAGGGCGTAGCCGTCGTAGCTGGCACTGAGGATGTCGCTGCCGAGGGCTGTCTGGGTGTCGGCGCATTTGCTGGTCAGGGCTTCGAGGCGGTTGAGGCGCGGGCGCAGCGCGTCGAACGCGGCGAGGTCGCGTTTCAGTTCTTCGAGGTCGAAGCCCGGGGGCAGGGCCTGGTGGTTCTGGTCGAGGATGGCGGCGGTCTGGCGGCAGAAGCTTTCGGTCTTGTCGCCCAGCTTGGAGAGGCGGCGCATCTGCTCGGCGTCGAGGGACACGAAGGCCTTGAGGATGCGATCGATGGTGTCGAGGGCGGCGTCGAACTCGGGGAGGGCTTCGGCGAGGTCGAGGGAGATCAGGTTTTGGGTCATGAAAGGGCTCCGATGGCAGTGGGGACTTGCGCAAACACTGGTTCTGCGCACGTTTGCGCGGGATGAATCATACATAAACCTATGCGTTTTGGCTTGTCTGGCGCGCCGTCGGGCGCTGAATTGGGCGGTGAATCCGGGCTTTCTCCGGCCTTGCCCCGGGGCGGAGGAGGGGGACCATGGCGAGCATGAACAGTAGTCTCAACCTGCGCACCCTTTTCGCCCCGAGCAACATCCGCACGCTCACCGGGCCGCTGCTCATCATCCTGATTCTGGCGATGATGGTGCTGCCCTTGCCGGCCTTCGTCCTCGACCTGATGTTCACCTTCAACATTGCCGTGTCGGTGATGGTGATGCTGGTGGCGATGTACACCAAGAGGCCGCTGGACTTCTCGGTCTTTCCGACGGTCCTGCTGGTCACCACGCTGCTGCGCCTGTCGCTCAACGTGGCATCCACCCGGATCGTGCTGCTCGAAGGGCATACCGGCCCCGACGCGGCCGGCAAGGTGATCGAGGCTTTCGGCCACTTCCTGGTGGGGGGCAACACGGCGGTGGGCCTGGTGGTGTTCGTCATCCTGACGCTGATCAACTTCGTGGTGATCACCAAGGGTGCCGGGCGGATCGCCGAAGTGGGTGCCCGCTTCACCCTCGATGCCATGCCCGGCAAGCAGATGGCCATCGACGCCGACCTCAACGCCGGCCTCATCGACGAGAAGGAAGCCAAGAAGCGCCGCGCCGAAACCTCGCAGGAGGCCGACTTTTACGGTGCCATGGACGGTGCTTCCAAGTTCGTCCGGGGCGATGCGGTGGCGGGCATCCTGATCATGGTCATCAACGTGGTTGGCGGGCTGATCGTCGGGGTGCTCCAGCACAACATGGAGCTGGGCCAGGCGGCCAACAACTACACCCTGCTGACCATCGGCGACGGCCTGGTGGCCCAGTTGCCGGCCCTGATCATCTCGGTGGCGGCCGGCCTGGTGGTGTCGCGGGTGGGCGACGAGGGGGACATGGGTTCCCAGATCATCGGGCAGGTCTTCTCCAACCCGCAGGTGCTTATTCTCACCGCGGCGATTCTCGGCATCCTCGGCCTGATTCCGGGCATGCCCAACTTCGTCTTCCTGCTGCTGGCCGGGGGGTTGGCCTATCTGGCCTGGCGGGGCGGGCTCCGCGAGGGGGCCATCGCCGAGGGCGAGGAGGTGCCGGTGGCGGCGCCGGTGGTTCCCGCCGAAAACCTGGAGGCCAGCTGGACCGACGTGACGCCGGTGGACGTGCTCGGGTTGGAAGTGGGCTACCGCCTGATTCCGATGGTGGACAAGGGCCAGGACGGGGAGCTCCTCAAGCGCATCCGCGGCCTGCGCAAGAAGTTCGCCCGCGATATCGGTTTTCTGGGTGCGCCGGTGCACATCCGCGACAACCTGGAACTCAAGCCCAATGCCTACCGGATCGTGCTGAAGGGCGTCGAGATCGGCGCCGGTGCGGCCTATCCCGGGCAGTTCATGGCCATCAACCCGGGTCGCGTGACGGGGCCCCTCAACGGCCGCGAAACCGCCGACCCGGCCTTCGGACTGCCGGCCGTGTGGATCGACGCCAGCCAGCGTGAGCAGGCCCACGCCCTCGGCTATACGGTGGTGGATGCCAGTACCGTGGTGGCCACCCACCTCAATCACCTGATTCTCAGCCACGCCCCCGAGTTTCTCGGGCGCACCGAAACCCAGGCGCTGCTGGACCACATCGCCAAGGAAAACCCCAAGCTGGTGGAAGACCTGGTGCCCAAGCTGCTGCCCCTGGCCTCGGTGCAGCGGGTGCTCCAGAACCTGCTCGACGAAGGGGTCAATATCCGCGACATGCGGACCATCGTCGAAGTGCTGGCCGAGTACGCACCACGCATCCAGGACCCGCTGGAACTCACCACGCGGGTGCGTCAGGCCCTCGGCCGGGCGATCGTGCAGGGGCTCTTCCCGGGCAATGGCGAGGTCCAGGTCATGGCCCTCGATCCGGGGCTGGAGCGGGTTCTCATGCAGGCCATGGCCGGTGGCGGGCCGGAGGGCGGGGCCATCGAGCCGGGCCTGGCCGACACCCTGCTGCGCGAAACCGCAGCGGCCGCCCAGCGCATGGAAGACACCGGCCTGCCGGCCGTGCTGCTGGTGCCGGCGCCGCTGCGCTGGCTGTTGTCGCGCTTCCTGCGCCGTGCCGTGCCGACCCTCAAGGTGGTGGCCAATTCCGAGGTGCCCGAAACCCGCCTGATCCGCGTGTCGGCCATGATTTCCGCCGCGCCCTGACGACACCCTGCCGTCGTCGCGGGAATAGCGCCCTAAAACCTGTCTTTTCCCGGCCATCGAAAGACGCCCGGCTGCGGATAATCGAAGTTACCGAAGTGCCCGCTTGGGGTCTCAGACCCCGGGCTTAGTGGGGGCCTTCGTACTCCGGAGACAGCAGCATGAACGTCAAGCGCTATTTTGCCAAAACCGCCCGCGAGGCCCTTCGCATGCTGAAGGAAGAGCTCGGGCCGGATGCTGTTGTGCTCTCCAACCGGGCTGCCAACGGCGGCGTCGAGATCCTCGCCCTGCCCGCCGGCGACGTGGCCACCCTGCAGGCCCAGCGCGCCCGCGCCCAGGCCCAGAGCGCTCTCCCGGCGGTGGCGCCAGCGCCGGCTCCGCTTGCTCAGCCGGCCGCCGCCAAGCCCGCTGCCGATTTCTTCGACGATGATTTCCGGGTCAGTCTGTCCCGCGCCTCGGCCACCCGCCCGCAGGCGCCGGCCCCGAGCCAGCCGGCAAGCCCGCCGCCCGCCCAGGCCCAGGCCCGCCCGGCCGCGGCGGCCCGTCCGGGCGAGCTGCAGCCCTTCAGCCCGCCGCGGGTCGAGTTGAACCGCGATGTGTTCCACGCCGCATCGGCCCAGGTTCGTCGCCCGCCCGCCGAAACGCCGGCCCCCCGTTCGCCGCTGCGCAACGACTCCCCCCGCCCTGCCGAGCCGCAAGTGGCCCGTCCGCGCCCCACCGGTGTCGAGGAAGAGGCCCGCATCCGCGCCCTCGAATCGGCCAATTCGCACCTCGCCAACGAGCTCGCCACCATCCGCGGGATGATCGAGAAGCAGCTCGCCGGTTTTGCCTGGGGCGAGATGAGCCGCAGCGCTCCCGGCCGCGCCCGCCTGATCGGCGATCTGCTGGAGGCCGGTTTCTCCGCCGCCCTGGCCCGCGAGCTGGCCGAGTCCGTTCCCGAAGACGAGTCGCCGGAAGACGCCCATCGCCTGCTCCACGCCGCCCTCGACCAGCGTTTCCGCTGCATGACCAGCGACGCCGACATCATCGACCGCGGCGGTGTGTATGCCCTGGTGGGGCCCACCGGCGTCGGCAAGACCACCACCACCGCCAAGCTGGCCGCCCGTTGCGTGGTGCGCCACGGGGCCGACAAACTGGCCCTGATCACCACCGACGGCTACCGGATCGGCGCCCACGAGCAGTTGCGCATCTACGGCCGCATCCTTGGCGTGCCGGTTTTCGTGGTGCGCGACGCCACCGACCTGCGCGAAACCCTCGCCGGCCTGCGCGACAAGCACATGGTGCTGATCGACACGATGGGCATGAGCCAGCGCGACAAGATGGTCACCGAGCAGGCCGCCATGCTGACCGGCGCCGGCAAGGTCTCGCGCCTGTTGCTGCTCAACGCCACCAGCCGCGGCGATACCCTCGACGACGTGGTGCGCGCCTATGCCGGCGACGATCTGGCCGGCGTGATCCTCAGCAAGATGGATGAAGCCATGTCCCTCGCGCCGGTGCTCGATGTGGCCATCCGCCATCATGTTGAAGTCTTTTACGTGGCCAACGGTCAGCGGGTGCCGGAGGATCTGCACATGCCCAACCGGGATGCCATCCTGAGCCAGGCCTTGCGCGAGTTACCGGCCTCTTCGCCCTTTCGCCTCGACCCCCTCGAAGCCGGCCTCATGATGGCTTCAGCCGGCCAGTCGGGAGTCGCCAGCCTGCGGGGAGGTGCCTGAGATGAAACGGCCCCCACGCTCACTTCGTTCGCTGCCCCCCAAGGGGGCGCAGGCCTCCTTTGGGGCGGCCCGGCAGGAGACCTGAAATGCTTCACGCTTCCGATCAGGCCGCCGGCCTGCGCCGCTTGTTCCGCCGTACCCCGTCAGCCGTGGTGGCCCTGTTTGCTTCCGGTCGTTCGCCGCGCACGCTGGCCATCCAGACGCTCACGGCCTTGACCGAGGGCGCGCGCCGGGTAGTGGTGATCGACGAACACGCGCCGGAACACGGCTCCCTGCTGGCGGCCTTCGGCTACCCCGACGGGGGCGATCTGCTGGCCACCCTGCAAGGGCAGCACGACGTAACCGAAACCATGCGTGAAGTGGCCGAGGGCCTGTGGGTTGTGCCCGCCGCGGCAGCCGTCCAGGCCGTGCCGCTGCTCGACGATGCCCATCACGCCCGCCTCGAGGCCGGTATTTCCGAGCTGCAGCGTCGGGCCGATCTGCTGGCCATTCATACCGTTGGCGACGCCCGCCACCTGACCCCTTTTGCCCGCGCCGCCGGCCGCCGTCTGCTGGTGGTGGAAGCCAGCGGTGTTGGTGCCCGGGGGGCCTGCCAGTGGATAAAGGGCCTTGCCGCGGCCGGTGCCGGATCGCTGGAGGTGGCAGTGAGCGGTGCCCGCGACCGGGCCGACGCGACCGCACTGTTCGCCAGCCTCAGTGATTTCACCTCCCGTCATGTGGGGCTGCCGCTGGTATGGCGGGGTGAGGTGGAGCGCGACGGACTGGCTGAATCGATGACCACCCCGCTGGGCGAACGCCACCCGGCCGAAGGCGCCGGTGCCTTCATCCGGCGTCTGCGTGCCTGGTCGGCGCAGGCCGGTGTTGCCGGTTGAATGTGGATGTATCTGTTAGATTTTGTTTCGACCCTCGCGTAGAAGCGTATCGTTGCCGATGACCGTCTCGTGATGCCGTTTTCGGCGCCGCAAGCCCGCTAGATGGCGTGCCCCCTGAAGTGCAGTGCCCGAGACAACCGACCAGAAAGCTGACGAAAGATGTACACCGCCTCCGGTACCCTCGATAAAGAGCAACTCGTCGTCCAGTACGCGCCGCTGGTCAAGCGTATCGCCTATCACCTGATGGCCAAGTTGCCGGCCAGCGTGCAGGTGGAAGACATCATCCAGAACGGCATGCTCGGCCTGCTCGACGCCATCAACCGCTACGAGGAAGGGCTGGGCGCCCAGTTCGAGACCTACGCTGTCCAGCGCATCCGCGGCGCGATGCTTGATGGCCTGCGCGAAAACGACTGGCTGCCGCGCAGCCTGCGGCGCGACATGCGGCGCATCGAAGCGGCCGTGCATCTGCTCGAACAGCAGCACGGGCGCCACCCCTCCGAGCGTGAACTGGCGGAATCCCTCGGCCTGCCCCTGTCCGACTACCAGCACATGCTCCAGGAAGCCCGCGGTTACCAGCTGGTGTATTTCGAGGATTTCGCCGGCGATGGCGAGGACGACTACCTGGAGCGTCACATCACCCTGGAAGGCAACGATCCGCTGACCCTGCTGCTCGAGGGCAATATGCGCGATGTGCTGATCAAGGCCATCGACGATCTGCCCGACCGGGAGAAGACGGTGATGGGGCTGTACTACGAGCAGGACATGAACCTGCGGGAAATCGGCGAAGTGCTCGGCGTGTCCGAATCCCGGGTGTGCCAGTTGCACAGCCAGGCCATTGCCCGCCTGCGTTCGCGCATTTCCGGCGCCATCCAGGTGGCTCCCAAGGTCAAGGGCGAGGGCAAGGCCCGCGGGCGTCGCCCGGCGGCCTCCTGATCCGCTAGCAGGTTCTTTCCATGGACAGTATCAGTCTTATCGGCATCACTCTCGCGCTGGCCGCGATTCTCGTCGGGCAGGTGCTCGAGGGTGGTCATGTCAGTTCGCTGGTTCAGCCGACAGCCTTTCTGATCGTGATCGGCGGCACCCTCGGAGCGGTCATGCTGCAAAGCTCCCTGCGGGTATTTCGTACCGGCATGCAGATGGTGCGCTGGGTCTTTGTGCCCCCCATGCTGGATCACGCGGCCCTGATCGCCCAGGTGGTGAGCTGGAGCGTCGTGGCCCGCAAGGAGGGCCTGCTCTCTCTCGAAAGCCAGATTCCGGCCATCGAGGATCCCTTCATCAAGAAAGGCCTGCAGTTGCTTGTCGATGGCATCGAGCCGGAGCGCCTGCGGGAGGTGCTGGAAGTCGAGATCGACAGCTGGGAAAGCCAGATGAAGCAGGGGGCCAAGATCTGGGAGGCGGCGGGCGGTTACGCGCCGACCATCGGCATTCTCGGGGCGGTGATGGGGCTGATCCACGTGATGGAGAATCTCTCCGATCCCTCCAAGCTCGGCTCCGGTATTGCCGTGGCCTTCGTGGCCACGATCTACGGGGTCGGCTCGGCCAACCTGATCTTCCTGCCGATCGCCAAGAAGCTCCTCGGTGTGGTGGCTACGCTGACTTCCATGCGCGAGATGTTGATGGACGGATTGGTCGGCATTGCCAACGGGGATAATCCGCGGATCATCGAAAGCCGCTTGTCGGGCTACGCGGGGTAGATCTGTGGCAAGGCGCAGAAGAGGTGAGGAGGAGCACGAGAATCACGAGCGCTGGCTCGTCTCCTACGCTGACTTCATCACCCTGCTGTTCGCCTTCTTCGTGGTGATGTATTCCCTGTCTTCGCTCAATGAGGGCAAGTACCGGATCATGTCCGATTCGGTGGTCAATGCCTTTCGCAATATCGCCACCAACAGCAACAGCCCGCGGATTATCTCCAGCCCCATCCCTTCGATCCGTCCCAGCCCGCCACCGTCTGCCGCCGACTCGGCCGAAGCCGACGAAGCCCGCAAGTCGAAGGCCGAGCGGGTACGCAACATGGCGGAGGAAATCCGCAAGGTGCTTGCGCCGCTGGTGGCGGACGGGCAGGTTCGGGTGACTGAAGGGGCTTTCGGCATTACCGTCGAAATCAATGCCAGCGTGCTTTTTGCGCCCGGCGAGGCCCAGCTCGGCGCCGATGCGGTACGGGCTTTGCGGGCGGTCGCCCAGGTGGTGGCGGGGGCCGAGTTTCCGGTAACGGTGGAAGGCCATACCGATATCGCTCCCATCGCCACGCCCATGTTTCCGTCGAACTGGGAGCTTTCGGCGGTGCGGGCGTCGAGCGTGGTGCGCCTGTTTGTCGATGGGGGTGTACGGCCGGCGCGGTTGACGGCTGCCGGCTATGGCGACCAGCGACCGGTGGCCGACAATGCTTCGGCCGAAGGCCGGGCGCGCAACCGTCGTGTCACCATCCTGATCGAGTCCCGGGTTGCGGATCCGGAGCCCGTCGGCAAGCCGGTGCGGGCATCCGGCGTGGCCGACTCCATCCTGCCGCCAGACGCAGCCCCGCCGCAGCCTGGTGCAACGGCAGCACAAAAACCCTGAGCCGTTTAGGGCGCAGGCTCTGTTGTTTCGATTTGGGGTAAGGCTTCGGGGGTTGCCGGGCTCAGGCTGAACCCAGGTTACGGCTTGACGCGGTCGGGCGAGATTGGCCGTCCGGACCGTAGATCTGCGGGTGTTCGGCTGCTGCAAGCAGTGTCGTGAGCGCTTGCTGGTTGTTTTGCAGGCGCTCGGTGATCAACTGGCCATTGACCCGGTTGCGCTCCTTGGCCTCGCCGGCCAGGGTGACAACCTCGTCCCACATGCCCAGGTTCTCGGGTGAAGCGCCCAGCACCGCGCGAATGTTCTCGTTGCTGACCTTTGCGCCGACCCGGGCGAACATCATGATGCGCTCGTCCGACAGGCGTTGCAGAGACCGGTAGCGGGTGGTTTTTTCTTCCGCCAGCGTGGTCAGGGCATCGATCTGGCCTGCGATGAGCAGGGCTTCCTCTTTTTGCAGCAGGGCGACAAAACCCTGCAGCCCGGCACGCTCGTCCTGTATCAGGCGAGCGAGCCGGTGAGCAAAGCCTTGATCGGCAGACATGGTGTGCCTCAGGCCTTGCCGGGTTGTGCCGACAACATCTGGCGCACGCTTTCGATGAGTCCGTCAGCCACTTTTCCGGTATCCACCTTGAAGCGTCCTTCGCTCATGGCCTGCTTGATCTCATCCACCTTGGCGCTGTCCACTACCGGCGTGCTGGCGATGGTTTCTTCCATCTGCTGCATCCGGGAGGACAGGGACGACAGTTCAACTTTCTCCCCGCCGCTGCCAGACGAGGCTTCGGTCTTGGGAGATTCTTTCGCGGAGCGCGCTCGCCCGTCGCTGGACGGCAAGCCTCCGGTCGATTTGACAGAGTTATCAATCTTCACGGCATTGCCCTTTCTTCCATAAGTCGAGGAGGTCTACGACCAAGGGAAGCGAAACTTTAACCCATCCGGGCATTTCGGGGAGCGCGTTCGGATGCTGGCGATGCGGGTTCAGGGCTGGATGATTTCGACAAAGCCGCCGCTGCGGGCGATTCCGCGTACCACCTGACCGTTGGCGAGGCGTACCTGGGCGCCCTGGCCGTCGGCGGCGGAGCTGAGTGCCGTGCCGTCGTTGGCAACCTGGAAGCCGGCGCCGCGGTAGATCACTTTTACCGGCTGCCCCTGCAGCACCGCTGGCGGCAGACGCAGGTGACTGGCCGCGAGGGGCTTGCCGGCCGCGAGGGAGATCCGGGCCGCGTGGCCGACCGCCTGGGTGGGGTCGGTGAGCACATCGGGCGCCTGGGCGGTCAGTTCGCCGGCCTCCCGGCGTACATCGTCAGGGCCAAGAATCTGGCCGGCGCTCAGTGGGGCGGCTGTGACGAGGTAGAGGCCCTTTACGCGCACCTCGGCCGGCACATAGGCCGACCAGGCCGATGGGGCCAGGCAGCGTACGCCGACCGTGATCCGGCCCCACACCCGGGCTCCGGGCGTCAGGAAAGCTTCCAGCTGGAGACACGGCGGGAGCACGTTGTCGGCGCTGAAGTCGCCCACCTGGATGTTCACCTCGCCGGGCAGGCTGCGCGCCTGAATGTTCAGGAAGCGGTTGACCTCGGCCCGCACCGGTGCCGGATCCTGGCGGGCGAGGGCAGGGCCGTTCGCTGTAGCGAGCACAAGCAGGGTGAAAAGCAGGGCAATCAGGCTTGAAACGGGCTTCATGGGCGGGGGCCGGTGAGAGTTGCTGCCATTCGACCATGTCGGCACCCGGCGCGCCCGGCGGAACAGAGGCGCTTTAGGTGTTCAATTCGGCTCGTGCCGCGTCTGCCGGCAAAGTTTGCCGGGGCGGCAGATCGGGACGGAGGGCGAGGGCTAAATGGGGTGCGAATTGCCGCCTGTTCAACCCATCGGGGGCGATTGCACACCTATAGGATGGCTGGCATGGAAGGTGCAATGAGTTGGGCGTACGCCAGGACGCGCTACCTGCAGCATCAAGTTACGGCGCGAGTGGAAACGAACTTTAGAGGTGACCGGAATGACTGACCGTCTGGACAATGCATTGAGCTTTCACCAGGTTGCGCTGAACGCTCGCGCTTACCGCCAGCAAGTGATCGCCTCCAACATCGCCAACGCCGATACGCCCAACTACAAAGCCCGCGACGTGGATTTTCGCCAGGCACTCAGCGGGGTGCTGGGTGGGCAGAACATGGCCCTGGCCATGAAGACGACGGCTGAGCGCCACCTGGCGGGGTCTTCCGGCAGCGTGCTGGACGCCAGCCTGAAGTTCCGCAACGAGGAACAGGGCGCCGTCGATGGCAACACCGTCAATATGGACGTGGAGCGCAGTGCCTTTGCCGAGAACTCGGTTCAATACCAGGCCAGCGTGACTTTCATCAACGGCTTGCTGCGCTCCATGCAGCAGGCCGTGCAAGGGCAGTAAGGACTGAACCATGAGCATGCTCAACGTCTTCCACGTGGCCGGCAGTGCGTTGCATGCCCAGTCCACGCGGCTCAACGCCACCGCCAGCAACCTGGCCAACGCCGACAGCATCACTTCGGCCAACGGTCAGCCCTACAAGGCCAAGCAGGTGGTATTTGCCGCCACGCCGATGGCCGGTACGGCGGCCCAGGGCGTGCGGGTGACCCAGGTGGTCGAGAGCGCTGCGCCGATGCGCATGGTGTACGACCCGAAGAGCCCGGCCGCCAACCCCGACGGCTACGTGACGATGCCCAACGTGAATGTGGTCGAGGAAATGACCAACATGATTTCCGCTTCCCGCGCCTACCAGACCAACGCGGATGTGATGGGCACTGCCAAGACCCTGATGGAAAAGACCCTGGCCATCGGCCAGTAAGCACCGGTAAACGATCATGAGCACCGTTAACTCCACCACCTCCGCCGACGTCATCGCCGCCCTGCAGAAGTCCTCGACGGCTTCCACCGCCAAGACCGACGACGCCCAGAGCCGGTTCCTCAAGCTGCTCACCGAGCAGTTGAAGAACCAGGACCCGCTGAACCCGATGGACAACGCCCAGATGACCTCGCAGCTGGCCCAGATCAGCACCGTGAGCGGCATCGACAAGCTCAATACCACGCTGACGACCCTGCTCGAAAACTCCCAGTCCGGCGATGTGCTGCAGGCCGCAGCGCTGGTCGGCAAGGGCGTGACGGTGGCCGGCAACGAACTGACGCTGAGCAGCAGCAAGGCCTATGGCGGTTTCGAGTTGCCCAGCGCGGCCGACAAAGTGACCGTGACGGTGAAGGACGCCAACGGCATCGAGGTGCGCAAGATGGAGCTCGGGGCCTACGACGCCGGCGTTCACAACTTTGCGTGGGACGGCCTCTCCACCAGCGGCGCCCAGGCGGTGGATGGCAAGTACACGATGAGCGTGAGCGCCACCCGCGGCGATACCGCTCTCAAACCCGTGGCCCTGCAGTTGTCCACGGTGAATAGCGTGCTGCGCAGCAGCAGCGGCAGCGTATCCCTTGACGTCGGTAGCGGCAGCCTCGTGAGCTTGTCCGACATCCGTCAGATTCTGTAAGCGGAGGAAAAAATGGCATTCCAACAAGGTTTGAGCGGTCTTTCCATCGCTTCCAAGGCCCTCGACGCGATCAGCAACAACGTGTCCAACTCGGGCACCGTCGGTTTCAAGCAATCCACCGCCCAGTTCTCCGATGTGTTCGCCGCATCCCTCGCCGGCGGCGGTACGCAAGTCGGTATCGGTGCGTCGATCGACAAGGTTTCCCAGCAATTCACCCAAGGCAACATCTCGACCACCAGCAATGCGCTGGATCTGGCCATCAACGGCCAGGGCTTCTTCCGGATGAGCGACAACGGCACGATCACCTTCAGCCGCAACGGCCAGTTCCAGACCGACAAGAACGGCTACATCGTCAATGCGTCCGGCCTGCGCCTGACGGGCAAGCTCTCCGATTCGAACGGTGTGCTGACCGGCACTTCCGGCGACATCAAGCTCAACTTCAGCGACGCCAAGCCGGCCGCCACGACCAGCGCCGGTTATAACGTGAACCTCGATTCCCGCTCGAGCACGCCGTCGGCCATGACCAAGGCTGCCGTGTACGGCACGGCCGCGCCGTCCCTCACCGTGGGGGCCGCGCCTGCCAACGTGCTGAGCATTTCGGTCGATGGTTCCCTGACCCCGACCACTGTCACCGTCACGCCCGGCACTTATGCCGATGTGGGCTCCCTCGTCACGGCGGTCCAGGCCGCGGTGGACAAGACTTCCCTGAAGGACCGGGTCAAGGTTTCCAGTGATAGCACCGGGCTGCTCAATTTCTCCTCGATGCGCAGCGGCCGCCTGTCCAGCGTGACGGTCACCGGTACCGAGGCAGCGGCCCTCAACGTGCCCGGCACGACCGGCACGGCAACGAATACCGCCTTCAGCACCAGCGATCCGACCAGCTACACCAGCACCACCTCGCAGTCGGTGTACGACTCCCTCGGCAACGCGCATACCCAGTCGCTCTACTTCGTCAAAACCGCCCAGTCCAACGTGTGGGACGTGTACACCAGCCTGGACGGCGGCTTTCCGCCGGAAATCAACCCGGTGACCGGCGTGCATACGCCCACCACCATCAGCTTCGACGCCAACGGGGTGCTGCAGACGCCGACGTCCTTCTCCTCGTCCTACGCCATCTCCACCGGCGCCGTACTGCCCCTCGCTTTCGATGTCGAGCTGGCCGGCACCACGCAGTTCGGCAACAGCTACGGGGTGAACCAGCTGACCCAGGACGGCTACACCACTGGCAAGCTCTCGGGCCTCACGGTTGATGGGACTGGCACCATCCAGGGCAACTTCAGCAACGGCCAGTCCCGCGTGATGGGTCAGGTCTGGCTGGCGTCCTTCCAGAACCCCAACGGGCTGCAGTCCCTCGGCGGCAACCAGTGGGCGGTCACCAATGCCTCCGGCCCCGAGCAGCCCAACGCACCGGGCACCGGCAGCCTGGGCGTGATCCAGTCGGCGGCGGTCGAAGACTCCAACGTCGACCTGACTTCCGAACTGGTGAACATGATCACCCAGCAGCGCTCCTACCAGGCCAACGCCCAGTCCATCAAGACCCAGGACCAGATCCTGCAGACGCTGGTCAACCTGCGCTGATAGCCAAAAGGGAATAAGCCATGGACCGCCTGATCTACACCGCCATGACCGGTGCCTCTGCAACCATGGGGCAGGAAGCTGCCGTGGCCCACAACATGGCCAACGCCACCAGCACCGGCTTCAAGACCGAGCTGCACCGCCTGCGTGCGGTGCCGGTGCAGAACGCCCAGTTGCCCACCCGCGCTTTTGTGGCGGATGCCAGCGTGGCCGATGACTTCAGCCCCGGCCCCCTCCAGCACACCAACCGGACTCTAGACATGGCCGTGCAGGGCAAGGGTTGGTTTGCCGTGCAGGCACCCGACGGTACCGAGGCCTACACCCGGGACGGCAGCTTCGAGGTCAACGCCAACGGCAACCTGCAGACCCGCAGCGGCCTGCCGGTCATCGGCACCGGCGGTCCGATCGCCATTCCGCCCGACGTGATCGTCGAGGTGGGCGCCGACGGATCCATCTCCACCGTGCAACGCAGCGGCGCCCGCAACAACACCAGTGCGGTGGATCAGCTCAAGCTCGTCAATCCGCCCGAGCAGGATCTTCGGCGCGGCCCCGATGGCCTGTTCCGCCTCGCCAGTGGCGATCCGGCGCCGGCCGATCCGGCTGCGCGGGTGGCATCGGGCTACCTCGAAGGCAGCAACGTCAATGTGGTCGAGCAGATGGTCAGCATGATCTCCCTGGCGCGTCAGTTCGAGATGCAGACCAAGATGCTGTCCACCGCCCAGGAGATGGATCGCTCGGCCTCGCAGCTCGTGGCCAAATCCTGATTGAAACCCGATTAGCAGCGTTTTCCCCTGCCTGCTCTGCGCCTGGAACGACTCTTGCTGCGTCTAGCATGGAAACCGTTGCCAACCCGCCTGCCCTCACCGGCACAAGCCTGACTCTCAGGAGCCCCCCATGATCCGCTCCCTCTGGATTGCCCGTACCGGCCTTGACGCCCAGCAGACCCAGCTCGACGTCATCTCGAATAACCTCGCCAACGTGTCCACCAACGGCTTCAAGCGGGCGCGGGCGGTGTTTGAAGACCTGCTCTACCAGAACCTGCGTCAGCCGGGCGCCCAGTCCACCCAGCAGACCACGATCCCCTCCGGCCTGCAGATCGGTACCGGCGTGCGTCCCATCGCCACCGAGCGCATCCACACCCAGGGCAACCTGACCCAGACCGGCAACACCCTCGACGTGGCCATCCAGGGCGAGGGTTTCTTCCAGATCCTGATGCCCGATGGCACCACCGCCTATACCCGTGACGGTGCCTTCCAGAAGGATGCCAACGGCCAGATCGTCACCTCCAGCGGCTACCCGGTGCAGCCGGCCATCACCATCCCGGCCAACGCCCTGTCGGTCACCATCGGCAAGGACGGCGTGGTGTCGGTGACCCTGCCCGGCCAGACCGCCCCGTCGCAGATCGGCAACATCCAGATCGCCGGCTTCGTCAATCCGGGCGGCCTGCAAAGCGTGGGTGAGAATCTCTACCTGGAAACCGCCGCCAGCGGCACCGCCAACCCCAATACCCCGGGCACCAACGGCGTCGGCGTGCTCAATCAGACCTACGTGGAAACGTCCAACGTAAACGTTGCCGAAGAACTCGTGCTGATGATCCAGACCCAGCGCGCCTACGAGCTCAACTCCCGGGCCGTGTCCACTTCCGACAGCATGCTCGGCAAGCTCACCTCCCTGTAATTCCGGTTCGCGGAGAACGATCATGCAAGCGCTTCGACTCCTCTCCCTGCTGGCCCTGGCCGGCTTGTCCGGTTGTGCTGCCCTGCAGGCCACGCCGCCGACCGCGGTGCATCAGCCGATGAGCGTTCGCCCCGAGCCGCGCACCGCCCAGGCCTCGCAGCCGGGCTCGATCTTCCAGCCGAATTTCTCGCGGCCCCTCTTCGAAGACCGGCGTGCCCGTTTTGTCGGCGACGTCATCACCATCAACCTTGTCGAGCAGACCGCCGCCAGCAAGAAGTCCTCGGCCAATGCCGAACGCAACGCCAGCATGGCCGCATCCATCTCGGCCCTTGCCAAGGTGCCCCTGGCCGGCGCCCTCGGCGGCCTTGGCGTGACGGCCTCGGACGCCAGCAAGTTTGGCGGCAAGGGCGACGCGGCAGCCAACAACGCCTTTACCGGCACCATCACCACCACTGTCATCGAGGTGCTGGGCAACGGCAACCTGCTGGTGTCCGGTGAAAAGCAGATCGCCATCAACCAGGGCAACGAATTCATTCGTTTCTCGGGTGTGGTCAATCCGGTCAATGTCACGGGTTCCAACACCGTGCAATCGACCCAGGTAGCCGATGCCCGCATCGAATACCGGGCCAACGGCTACATCGACGAAACGGAGAACATGGGCTGGATGCAGCGTTTCTTCGTGAACGTCCTGCCGTTCTGAGGAGCATCGCCATGCGTCGCCGCACCGTTCGACCGTTTGTCAGGCTTGTCTTCGCCCTCGTTGTGGCTGTCGGTTTGTTCGCCAGTGGCTCTGCCAGCGGCGAGCGCCTGAAGGATCTCGCCTCCATTGGCGGGGTGCGCCAGAACCAGCTGATCGGCTACGGTCTGGTCGTCGGTCTCGACGGCTCCGGCGACCAGACCACCCAGACCCCCTTCACCGTGCAGAGCATCATCAACATGCTCGGCAACCTTGGCATCACCCTGCCGCCGGGCCAGTCGCTGCAGTTGAAAAACGTGGCGGCGGTGATGGTCACGGCCAGCCTGCCGCCCTTTGCGCGGCCCGGCCAGCAGATCGACGTCACCGTTTCGTCCATGGGCAACGCCCGTTCGCTCAAGGGCGGTACGCTGGTCATGACGCCGCTGAAGGGCGCTGACGGGCAGATTTACGCGATGGCCCAGGGCAGCCTGGCGGTCAGCGGTGCCAGCGGCTCGGCCGGCGGCAGCAAGGTCACCGTCAATCACCTGTCGGCGGGACGCATTCCCGCCGGGGCCACGGTCGAGCGGGCCATCCTCAGCCCGGTGGGGCAGGGCGACTCGGTGTTTGTCGAACTCAACGATTCGGACTTCGGCACCGCCCAGAAGGTGGTCGATGCCATCAACCGCGTTGCCCCGGGCAGTGCCCAGGCGCTCGACGGACGGCAGATCCAGGTGCGTGCGCCGGACGATCTCAACCAGCGCGTGGCCTTTCTCGGCAAGCTTCAGGAGCTGGACGTGATTCCCGCCCAGCAGGCCGCCAAGGTCATCGTCAATTCGCGCACCGGCTCGGTGGTGATGAACCAGAAGGTCGCGCTGCAACCCTGTGCCGTGGCCCACGGCAGCCTGACCGTGTCGGTCAGCGACAATCCCCAGGTCAGCCAGCCCGGTGCGCTTTCCGGCGGCCAGACTGCGGTCACCAACAAGGGCACGGTGGATATCAAGCAGGACGGCGGCACCCTCTTCAACATCAAGGGCGGCACCAACCTGGCTGACGTGGTGAAAGCCCTTAACGCGGTCGGTGCCAACCCCCTGGAACTGATCGCCATCCTGCAGGCCATGAAGGTTAGTGGCGCGCTGCGGGCCGAGCTCGAGGTGATCTGATGGCCGCCGATTTCAGCCAGATCAACACCCTTGATCCGAACACCCTGTCGGGGCTCAAGCGCCTGACCAAGGAAAACTCCCCCGAGGCGGTGAAGGAAGCGGCCAAGCAGTTCGAGGCGCTGTTCCTGCAGCAGGTCATGAAGTCGATGCGCGAAGCCACCCCCAAGGGCGGCATGTTCGACAGCGAAGAGTCGCGCATGTATCAGTCCATGCTCGACCAGCAGATGGCCATGCAACTGTCCACCCGCGGTGGCGGCATCGGCCTCGCCAGGGTGATCGAACGCCAGATGTCCGCCGGCAAGGAGCCCGTGACGCTGCCGGACGGCCCGGTGTCCCTCGATACGTCCATCCGTCGGAGCTTTGATGCGGCACTTCCGCCCCCGGCTGCCGGGGCGGCAAAATCTGCCGTAGCGGCGCCGGCTGCCGGGGCGGCAAGCGATATACCGGCAAACATGCCGAACATGCCGGCCGGGGCGGGGCCACGCGCCTTCGTCGAGCGGGTCTGGCCGCAAGCTGTGGAGGCCAGCCGCGCCACCGGCATCCCGGCGCGTTTCCTGGTAGCCCAGGCCGCCCTCGAAACGGGCTGGGGCAAGCACGAGTTGAAGAACGCCGATGGCAGCCCGAGCTACAACCTCTTCAACATCAAGGCCGGCAAGAGCTGGTCCGGCGATACGGTGAGCACCTCTACCACTGAATACCGCAACGGCGTGAGCGCCAAGGAGAGTGCGCGTTTTCGGGCTTACGGCTCGTATGCGGAATCCTTCCGCGACTACGCCCGCCTGATCGGCAACAACCCGCGCTACGCCGGGGTGGTTGGCCAGACCGACGCCACGGCCTTTGCCCGCGGCCTGCAATCGGCCGGCTACGCCACCGATCCGCTCTACGCCGACAAGCTGGCCCGCATCATCAACGGCAATACCCTGCGCACGGCCCTTGCCGCCAGCGCCACCCGCAACGCCTGAGTTGTTCTGCAGGCCGTGCCTGCATTGATCCGTTTCCTGTTTTCTGCTGCCTGGCAGAGTTCTTGCAAGGTAACTCGCAGATACTCGCAAACGAAGGATGTGGATCATGGGCAGCAGTCTCTTCAGCATTGGCCTCACCGGACTTAACGCCGCCCAGGCAGGGCTGGTCACGACCAGCCACAACATCTCCAATGCGGGTACCACCGGTTACAGCCGCCAGAGCACGGTCCAGAGCACCAACCCGGCCTTGTTCACCGGTGCCGGCTTCTTCGGTGAAGGGACCAAGGTCGATACCATCAAGCGGGCCTACAACGGCTTCCTGACCAACCAGGTGCTGTCCGCCGAGACCAAGTTCAACGAGTACGACACCTACAGCACCGAGATCAGCCAGATCGACAACATGCTGGCCGACCCCTCCGTGGGCCTGACGCCGGCGGTGGCCTCCTTCTTCGAGGGCGTGCAGGAAGTGGCGGCCAACCCGTCCAGCGTGCCGGCCCGGCAATCCATGATCTCCACCGCCCAGAGCCTGGTGGCCCGCTTCCAGAACCTCACCGAGCGGATCTCCGACGTGCGCGCCGGAGTGGAAAGCCAGATCAAGGACACGGTCAGTGCCATCGGCACCTACGCCAAGGAAATCGCCGAGCTCAACCACAAGATCGCGGTCGCCCAGCAGGCCGGCGACGCCCAGCCGGCCAATGACCTGCTGGACACCCGCGACCAACTGGTCAAGGAGCTCAACCAGCTCACCCGGGTATCCACCACCACGGCCAGCGATGGTTCCATGTCGGTCTTTATCGGGACCGGTCAGCCGCTGGTTGTGGGCACCAATGCCACCAACCTCGCCGCCCAGTCGTCCAAGTCCGATCCGTCCCGCAACGACATCAACATCATCACCCAGAGCGGTGCCGCCATCACCATCCCGGAAAGCCTGCTTGGCGGTGGCAAGCTCGGTGGCCTGCTGGCCATGCGCTCGGGCTCCCTTGATACTGCCCAGAACCAGCTTGGCCTGATCGCGGTGGGCATGAGCACCAGCTTCAATGCCCAGCATCTGCTCGGCCAGGATCTCAACGGCAATCTCGGTACCAACTTCTTTGCCCCGCCGGTGGTGAGCGTGCAGCGTTACGCCGATGCCAGCACCGCGTCGCCGCAGGTGGATTTCTCCAATATCTCGAAGCTCTCGGGTGACGACTACAAACTCACCTTTACCGATACGACCGGTGGCTATTCCCTGACCCGGGTTTCCGACGGGGCGTCGGTGACGGCCGCCAACGTGGGCTTGAGCATCACGCCGGCGGCCACCTCGACGGTTGGCGACAGTTTCATGATCCTGCCGACCCGCAATGCGGCCGCCAACATCAGCGTGTCGATCTCCGACACCCGCATGGTGGCGGCTGCATCACCGATAACCTCGGCAGCCACCACCGGCAACCTGGGTACCGGCAGCATCAGCGCGCCGGTGGTGTCGAGTACCAGCAACCTGGCGAGCTTCGGAACAAGCGCTGCGCCCCTCAAGCTCAGCTATTCGGGCGGCAACCTGAGCGGCTTCCCGAGCACCCTGCCGGTCACCTACACGCCGCTCAGTGGCAGTCCGGTGACGGTTCCCGCGCCGGCAGGCTCCATTCCCTACACGACCGGCATGACTATCGCCGTCGGTGGCGTCTCCTTCACGCTCGCTGGTGCGCTGCAGAACAACGACAGCTTCACCCTTGGCCCGAACACCAATGGGGTGTCCGATAGCCGCAACGCCGTGGCCCTGGGCAACCTGCAAACCACCAAGACCCTGTTGTCCGCCAACGGCGCGCCTTCTGCCACCTTCCAGTCGGTCTATTCCCAGCTGGTCAGCGCGGTGGGCAACAAGGCCCGCGAGGTGGAAGTGAACCGGGATGCCCAGCAAAGTCTGGTGGATCAGGCCAGCCAGGCCCAGCAATCGGTGGCGGGTGTAAATCTCGATGAAGAAGCGGCCAATCTGATCCGTTATCAACAGGCATACCAGGCGGCGGGCAAGGTCATGAACATCGCCTCCAGACTCTTTGATCAAGTGCTGGCCCTCGGCCAGTAAGGAGAACCATCATGCGTGTCACTACCGGCATGATTTACGACAGCGGCCTTTCGTCGATCCAGAAGCAGAACAGCCAGTTGCTCAATACCCAGCAGCAGGTGGCGACCGGTCGGCGCATCCTCACGCCGTCCGACGACCCGGTTGCTTCGGCGCGGGCCCTGGAGGTCTCCCAGTCGAAGAGCGTCAACGCGCTTTACATCTCCAACCAGGGTTACGCCAGCGACGCCCTCAAGCTGGTGGACAGCAAGCTCAGCGCTGCCACCGACCTGGTGACCTATGTGCGCACCCGGGCGGTCGAGTCGGGTAACGGGGCCTACACGGCGGCTGAGCAGTCCACCATCGCCTCCGACCTGAAGGAGCAGTTCTCAGCGCTGCAAGGCATCGCCAACAGCCAGGATTCCACCGGCGAGTTTGTCTTTGCCGGCTATCGCAGCAACGCCCAGCCCTTTACCGGCGGGCTGGCAGGTGGCGTGACCTACCAGGGCGACCAGGGAGCCCGCACCTTGCAGGTTTCGTCGTCGCGCAATCTGCCGATCACCAGCTCCGGTGACGACATCTTCAACAACATCCGCGCCCCCAGCGGCTCGGCCTTTGCCCTGGCGTCGGCGAGCAACACCGGCACGGCGATGGCATCCGGCATGTCCCTGTCCAGCTACAACGGGCACAACTACGCGATCAGCGTGGGAGCAGGGCCGAGCTATCAGGTCTTTGACTCGACCGTGGATCCGTCCCACGCGTCGCCGATCACCCCCACCGTGACTGCCGGCAGCAGCGGTACGACCCTGGCCTTCGGTGGCGTCAGCCTGACCCTGGCCGGTACGGCCAATGCCGGCGACAGCTTTTCGGTGTCGACGGTGGCGAGCACCTTCGATGTGATCGGCAACTTCGTGAGCGCCCTCAGCTCCGGTAACAAGGCGGTTACCCAGTTTGGCGGCAGGCAGGCGATTGCCGGCATGGACGCGGCCCAGGACAGCATCTCCCGGGTACAGTCCGGCGTCGGCTCGCGAATGGTGGAGGTCGAGACCCAGCAGAACATCAACGGCGACCTGGCCCTGCAATACGACGAGACCTTGTCGCGCCTGGAGGATGCCGACTACGCCAAGGTGGTGAGTGACCTCAGCCAGCAAAAGCTCTTCCTGGAGGCGGCCCAGCAGAGCTTCCTCAAGGTCAGCAATCTTTCCCTGTTCAACTTCCTGAACTGAGTCGATGAAGGCCCCTGCGCGTCGCGGCGCCGCACTCTCGCTGGTGCTGCTTCTGGGGGGCTGCGGCAGCACGCCGACCCAGGACTGGTTGCTGGTGCCGGCGGTAGCCGCCGTGGCCTCCGACGCCGGCTACCTGAAGATGCCGCTGGTGGCCAGCGCCGCCGTGCTCTATTTGGTCATGGATCCGCTGGCGCCGAACTGGACGATCCAGGAGGCCCGCCAGGGCGAGGACCGCTACATGCTGGCCCTGCGCCTGAAGGCCATACACTCTGGTGGCGACGGCGAGGCCCGCCAGGTCTTTGCCCGCCGCGCCGCCCAGCTTGCCGGCCAACCCGGTTACAGAGCCTACGAAGTGATGTCCTGGCAGGAGGGGCTGGAAAGCTCGCGGCCCTTCGCCCAGCGGGTCGCCTATGGCGAAGTGCGTCTGCTGCGCCAGCCTTGAGCATTTCACCTGCCTGCAAGCGTCTCTGAGCCTTGCGGCGCAGGGCCGAGTTTCGTAAGGTGTCCGATTCGAATGTACGGATGAATGATATGGACCGGATGACCGAACGCCGCAGGGATCGCCGCATCCCGCTGGGTACCAAGGTGGGAATCAAGCTTCCGGGGAATGCATCGGCCATCGTTGGTACTTGTATCGAACTGGGTGTTGGTGGCATGACCATCCATTCCAGTCACGTTCCGCGCATGGACGAAGTTTTCGAGGTTGCCGTGCTACCGCCCGAGCAGGGGGGCGCCTACATGCCGCTGCATGCCCGGGTCCAGGTGCGTCGTTGCGACGGGCTGGAAGAAGCGGGCATTTACGAGATGGGTGTCGAGATCATCGAAGTCATCAAATAGGCCGCGGGTTGCGCTGTCTTGCAGGGCGCTGCGGTGAACAAAGCCTGTGTTTCCAGTTCTTCTGCCGGGCAGGCACGCCCGAAATAAAAGCCCTGCAGGATGTCCACCTCCAGTTCGCACAGGGTTGCCGTGGTGGCGGCGTCTTCCACGCCCTCGGCAACCGTTCGTAAGCCCAGTGCCCTGGCCAGATGCACGATGGCCTGCAGGATGCGCAGCCCGTCGGGCGTATGCACCCGCTGCACAAACGAAATGTCGATCTTGAGCTCGCCAACCGGCAACTCGTGCAGTTGCGACAGGGAGGCGTAGCCGGTGCCGAAGTCGTCAATTGACAGCGTGAAACCGGCCTCGACGAGTTGCCGCAGACGCTCCTCGGCACATTCCACTTCCACCAGCGCCACCGACTCCGTGACTTCCAGGATCAGGGTCTCAGCGGGAATGCCGTAGCGGCAGGCATCCTCGGTAAGCGCGTCGACAAAATCCGGTGCAAACAGCTGGCGCTTGGAAATGTTGAGGGACAGGTGCAGGTCGGGGCGGACGGTTCGCCAGCGCTGGAACTGGCTGAGTGCTTGACGTCGTACAAGCTGGCCGAGGTCGCTGATCAGGCCGAGGTTTTCGGCCATCGGAATGAAACTGCCCGGTGAAATCCAGCCCAGGTCGGCATCGTGCCAGCGGGCCAGGGCTTCGACACCGGTCAGGCGGTGGAGGCCGTCGGCACCGCATTGGGCGGTGACTTGCGGCTGGAACCAGGCGGTGATCCGCCCGTCGCGAATGGCCTGGGCAAGCCGGGCCTGGATGTACAACTCCTTCTTTCCCAGCCCCTTGGCCGACATGTCGTTGAACAGCTGGAAATTGTTTCGTCCCTGCGACTTGGCATAGAACATGGCCCGGTCGGCGTGGGCGAGCAGGGTTTCCACGCTGTCGCCGTCGTCGGGGTAGAGCGAGATGCCCATGCTGAAGGTGGCGTTGATGGGCTGGCCTTCCAGTTCGAAGGTCTGGTTCATGACGCTGACCAGCTTGCGGGCCACCTGGCGCGCGTCTTCTGCGCTGGCCAGCCGAGGCAGTAGTGCCACGAACTCGTCGCCGCCCCATCGGGCCACCGTGTCGCCGTCGCGCAGGCAGGTTTCGAAGGTTCGGGCTATGGCGAGCAGCAGGGCATCGCCGGTCTTGTGGCCGTAGGCGTCGTTGATGTTCTTGAAGTGGTCGAGATCGATGAAGCAGACGGCGACGCATTCTGGGCTGCGCCGGGCAAGCTGGATGGTCTTGCGGATGCGGTCTTCGAGCAGGACCCGGTTGGGCAGTCCGGTCAGCGCATCGTGCAACGCCATATGGGCTATGTGGCGTTCCTGCAGGTAGGTCTTGGTGATGTCGCGCAGCACGCCGCGCACACCGACAATGTGCCCTGCCGGGTCGCGCTCCACGACGAAACGGCAATCCATCCAGCGCTCGTAGGTGGTTTTGCCCATGAAGCGGAAGCGGCCGTGGAGTTCGTCCTTCTTGCCATCCAGCAAGCTCAGAAGGCATTTTCTGAAGGCGTTGCGGTCTTCCGGATGGACGGCCTCGGCGAGCAGGCCGTCGGTCGGTTGGCATCCTGCAAGTTGCCACCACCCGTTGTTGGCGCGGGCGATGCGGCCATCAGGTTGCAGCTCGAGCACCGCTTCGTCGAGCATGTCGAGCGTGCGTACGAAGGAGTGTTGTTCAGCGGCCCATCGTTTTTCCTTGGAAAGCGCTCGCCTGAGTGCTTCGAAGGGCTGGTGGACGCTGTCGACAAAGACCGCCCGGTAAAGAAAGGCGTAGGAGATGATCTTGAACACATGGCCGGCGAAATTGAAGATGTCGCTGACCGACGCGTAGAGCGTGAAGCAGAGTTCCGACAGTACGGCGACCGCGGCGGCGGCGAACAGATCTGCCGCATTGAAAGTGGCCCCGCGCCGGGCGTGCCGGTAAAAAATGCAGGCGCTGAGCGCGTAGAGGGCGACCAGTCCGTATTCGAGGCTGATCTTGAGCGTTGTGAGACCGTACCCCGGGATGAAAAAATCCGGCATCAGGGCGGGTTGAAAGAGTTCCAGCCAGTAGATGGCCGCTACATACGCCAGCACGCTGGCGAGTATGCCGTAGCGGCTGCGGGAGCCCAGCATGGGCTGCCAGGGGCGCAAGGCGATGATCAGCAGGCCGCTCGCCACCAGGTAGCGCGCCCCGACCCAGAAGGTGATCGCCTTTTGCGGGCTAGAGGGGGTGATGAAATCCGGCATGCCGCGGTAGCTGCACATGTGGCCGAAGTCGAGGAGGGCGGTGCCGAGCAGGACCGTGCCAATCAACACGACGTTGCCCGGGCGGTCATTGGCGTAAGCGTTCCAGGCGATCCCGAAAACCAGCATGGCGACGATGATCGCCGCCGTCTCCATGGCTGTGTGCAATGGCAGGTAGGCGCTCAGGCCCAAGTCTCCCGTACCGCTGTTCATCCACAGCAGACCATACAGCAGGGCGAGGACTGCGACCCAGCGCACCGAGCGGCTCAGGGCGGATGAGGACGGGGCTGCGGTGAGGGTATTGTCTGGGTGCATCGGCGTACCGTGGATGCAAGTGGAGAGTTGTATGGGGCCGGCTTCACGTCATTATCACGGTCACTCATCCCGGGCGCACCCGGGACAGCCAAAAAAAACCCGGCGCGCCGGCCGGGTTTTCAAGGAGCGGGTCTTGCCTGATCAGGCGACCTTGACCGGAATCTTGCCGATCTTGGCCTGCCATTCCTTCGGGCCGGTTTCGTGCACGCTGATGCCGGAGGAATCCAC
>JAOAUC010000075.1 GCA_030157785.1 Zoogloea oleivorans | reverse complement strand
CCGAACTCGAAACCGCCCCGCCGGCCACCCGCGGCTCGCTGGCCGAAGTCATCCGTTTCGCCGACGACGTACCACGCTGGCTGCCCGACCTCCTCAACCGCATCCAGCGGGTGGACGACGCCGACGCCGCCCGCCGCCTGCCCAAGGAAACCGAGTGGATCACCCTCGACGGCTACCACCGCGAGCGCCGCGGCGCCCGCCACCTGGGCAAGCCGGCTGAGTTCCATTTCGGCGAGCTGGCCCGCGCCGCGCGCCTCAAGCAGCTCGATGCCGACATGCACAGCCTCGACGCGCGCCTGCGCGCCCTGCGCCCGGAGCTCGACGCTGCCAAGGAAGAAGCCGACGCCCTGCGCGCCCGCCTGCACGGCATCGAGGCCGCCCAGCTACTGAGCGCCCGCGCCGAGGCCTTCGAGCAGGCCGACAGCGCACTGCCGGCGGCCAGGGCCCGCCTCACCGCCGCCATCGCCGCCCGCGCCGAAACCAAGGGCGATGTGGAACAGATCGATCAGCGCCTGCGCGGCATCGACATCGAACTCGACCGCCGCAAACGCGAAATCGCCGGCCTCGCCCGCCGCGCCAGCGACCTCGCCGAGGAAGCCGCCCCGCGCCGCCGCGACCAGGCCAAGCGCATCCTGCGCCTGCGCCAGCAACGTCGAGGCATGCCGACCCACTGGCGCGACCCGCAGCAAACCGCCCTCCTCGCCGAACGCTACGGCGACGCCCGTGGCGCCCGCGGCGAGCTCGAACGCCTGCGCAGCCGCCTCACCGACGGCGACTGGATCACCGACGACACCGTGCTCACACTGGCCAGCCGCCTCAAGGCCGACCTCAACCTGCGCGAACGGGACTACGCCGAGCGGGAATCCTACTTCGCCACCACCCGCCGCCTCACGTCCGACGCCCGTGCCGCCTACATTGCCAAGCTGCGCGCCACCGTGCGCCAGTACGGCAAGAACCTGCGCGCCCTGGGCGATCTGGCCAACGTGGACGTGGACTGCCCGGTGCCGGTGCTCGAGAACGACGACCGCCTGCTGTCCGCCGCAGGCCTCGAAGTGCGCTTCGACTTCGACCGCAAGGGCGCCGTCGGCCTCAACGACGGTGAAGCCTCCGGCGGCCAGCAGGTCATGAAGTCACTGATCCTGCTCATCGCCCTGTTGATGGACGAGGCCCGCCCCGGCGGCTTCGTGTTCATCGACGAACCCTTTGCCCACCTCGACATCGCCAACATCGACCGGGTCGGAACCTTCCTGCGCGCCACCCGCGCCCAGTACCTGATCACCACCCCGGTAACCCACAACGCCAACGTTTTCGCCCCGGCCCAGCTCACTCTGGTGACCCGCAAGAAGAAGCCTGGCGACGACTGGGCGCCCCCTATCGGTTTGATCCAGCGTGCCGTCTGAGGGCTTCAGATTTGCCGGCAGGGGACGTTATTAGCTCAGTTAAGTCCTGCCGATCCGTCCAATGCGCACCCGTCCGGCATCCTTGCCACCACCGTCAAGTACGCTCGAGCTCCTCGCCGGCGCTGAGGTCTTGTCGCGGACCCGGGATCTGCGCAGCATTTTCCGCACTGCCGCCGAAACCGCGATGCGCTTTCTCGACGGCAGTTACAGCCTGCTCTTCGCAGTGCGCTTCACACCGCCCGACCTGTGCGCTGGCCTGCTCGGCTGCTGCGTCTCCGACGGCACCGACACCTACTGGGACGACGTCTGCGACGGGCAGTCATGGCTGCCTGTCGACCCGCTGCTGGCCGACTGCCTGCACACCGATTTTGGCCACGCCATCATGCGCGAGGGCGACACCTGGCGCCTCGCCTTCGCCGTCGGCGCCCTCGGCGAGGCCCGCTGGGTGCTCGAAATCCACAGTCATACCAAGCCCCTTGAAAGCGACTGCAGCGCCCTCAGCCTGTTTTTGCGCTGCTTCGAGAACCAGCAACAGGCCTGGGAATACGCCAACCTCGACACCCTCACCCGGCTCCTCAACCGCAAGACCTTCGACGACGACTTCGAGCGCCTGATTGCCGCCGCCGAACTGGCCGAGCAAGCCCTCAAGGCCCCCCAGGATCGCCGCGGCCCGGGCGTTGCCGTCGCCCAGCCCTGCTGGCTCGGAGTGGTGGATATCGACCACTTCAAAAAGATCAACGACAACTACGGGCACCTCTTCGGCGACGAAGTGCTTCTGCGCGTGGGCGACCTGATGCGCCAGAGCTTCCGTAGTCACGACAAACTCTTCCGCTTCGGTGGCGAGGAGTTCGTGGTGATGCTGCGCAACGTGGCCGAAGACCACGTGCAGAACATTTTCGACAGCTTCCGGCAGGCCGTGGAGAACCACGACTTCCCCCGCGTCGGGCGGGTCGCCTGCTCGGTGGGTTTCTCGCGCATTGACCCGCGCCTGTCGCCGGCCGAACTCCTCGGCCGTGCCGACGAGGCCCTTTACTACTCCAAGGGGCACGGCCGCAACCAGGTCAATGGCTTCGACGAGCTCATCATGAGCGGCAAGCTGCGCCTCACCGCACCGGCCGGCCAGGCCCAGATCCAGTCCGACATCGACGAGATTTTCCTGTAACCAGCACGCACCGTGCGGCTCCGGCCGCAGCCGTTAGCGACGATCCGGCCCGGATGTGTCAAAATTCAGGGCTCTGCGGCGTTTTTTTGATGCTGCCGCCCCCTGATTTTGTTGATTGAAGAGCCCATCATGTCCGACCAGAACTCCTCGCCCGCCCTGGACGAAAACAAGCTGATCGCCGAACGCCGTCAGAAGCTCGCCGAATGGCGCGCCACCGGCAAGGCGTTTCCGAACGATTTCTCCCGGGAAAACACCGCCGGCAAACTTGACGAGGTTTACGGCGAAAAAACCGCTGAAGACCTCGAAGCCCTGCCGGTAGAGGTCAAGGTTGCCGGTCGCATCATGCTCAAGCGCGTGATGGGCAAGGCCAGCTTCGTTACCATCCAGGATCTGTCCGGCCGCATCCAGCTGTACGTCACCCGTGACGCGCTGGGCGAAGAAGGCTACGCCGACTTCAAGCGCTGGGACATCGGCGACATCGTCGGCACCGTCGGCACCCTGTTCCGCACCAAGACCGGCGAACTGTCGATCAAGAGCGCCGAGCTGCGCCTCCTGACCAAGAGCCTGCGCCCCCTGCCGGACAAGTTCCACGGCCTCGCCGATGTGGAAACCAAGTACCGCCAGCGTTACGTCGACCTGATCATGAGCGAGGAAAGCCGCCTGACCTTCCTGTCGCGCAGCCGCCTCATCCAGTCGATCCGCAACTACATGACCGGCCACGGCTTCCTCGAAGTCGAAACGCCGATGATGCACCCCATCCCCGGCGGCGCCTCGGCCAAGCCCTTCGTCACCCACCACAACGCCCTCGACATGCAGCAGTTCCTGCGCATCGCGCCGGAGCTCTACCTCAAGCGCCTGGTGGTCGGCGGCTTCGAGAAGGTCTTCGAGGTGAACCGCAACTTCCGCAACGAAGGCCTGTCGCCCCGTCACAACCCCGAATTCACGATGATGGAGTTCTACGAGGCGTATGCAAACTACCGCACCCTCATGGACTTCACCGAAGGCCTGCTGCGCCACGCCGCCCGCGAGGCACTGGGCACCGAAGTGTTCCAGTACCAGGGCCGCGAACTCGACCTGTCCAAGCCCTTCCATCGCCTGACCATCGTCGACGCCATCCGCAAGCATCACCCCGGCTTCAACGACGCCCAGCTGGCTGATGCCGACTGGCTCAAGCAGAAGATCAAGGACTTCGGCGAAAAGGTGAAGCCGGGCGGCCTCGGCAGCCTGCAGCTGCAGCTCTTCGAAGCCTGCGCCGAAGCCGAAACCTGGGAGCCGACCTTCATCATCGACTACCCGGTCGAAGTCAGCCCGCTGGCCCGCGCCTCCGACGACAACCCGGAAATCACCGAGCGCTTCGAGCTGTTCATCGTCGGTCGTGAAATTGCCAACGGCTTCTCCGAGTTGAACGACCCCGAAGATCAGGCTGCCCGCTTCCAGGCCCAGGCCTCGGCAAAGGATGCCGGCGACGAAGAAGCCATGTTCTACGACGCCGACTACATCCGCGCCCTCGAATACGGCCTGCCCCCCACCGGCGGCTGCGGTATCGGCATCGACCGCCTGGTGATGCTCCTCACCGACAGCCCGGCCATCCGCGACGTCATCTTGTTCCCGCAGATGCGGCCGGAATCGGACTAAAGCCAGTCCGGCCCAAAGAAAAAGCCCGCCGACCTCAGGATCTGCGGGCTTTTTTTATTGACGACAAACAGCAGCACTTAAAACGTGCGTCGGCAAGACGCATTATTCTGGTCGAGATACTGCACGATGTCGGCCTTGAAGCAACCCGCCAGATACGCGCCTTGAGGGCAACTGCCGCAAGCCGAAACCTTTTTCCGTCGTGACACATCAAACGAACGTGACACAATGTTGCGCCCCGACCCAGCGCGCTCCTGTTATGTTCGCGCCACCTGCCTCCCCCACTCGACCCGCCCCTCAAGGGGCCATCAATGCCGCCCATGACAGAACTGAAGTCGTATCCGCTACCCGAACTTGAAGCCCTGGCGGAGCGGATCAAAACCGAAATACTCAAGCGGGAACAGGAAGAGCAGGATCGCGTGCGTCAGGCAGCCGAAGAGCTGGCCAGAAAGGCTGCCGAAGAGCACCTTGCCCAGGCCAAAGCAGAGGCCGCGGCCAAGGCCGCAGTCGAAGCAGCCGCAGAAGCAGAACGTGCAGCCCGGGAAGTCGCCCCGGTTCGTTACATGCACCCGTCCAATCGCGCCCTGACCTGGAACGGCGTACCACCGCGCCCAGAATGGATCGGCGCCTGGCTGACCACCGGCGGCACCCTGTACGCGCTGGAAGTTGCCGCAGAAAAGCTCGCCCCAAAACCCATTCCGGGCAGTTTCCGGCCCAAGTAAGCCCCGCCGCCCGCCGGATTACGCGCTGGCGCCCGGCCTCGGAGAGAGGGGCAAGACTTTGCTCCTGGCCATTGCCTTCTGCAGGATCTTGAACACATCCAGATCGAAAGCCGGCTTGCCCGACTCCAGCAAGGTCCACACCTCGCTCTCGTCTTTCGCCGTACCCAGGTAGCACCAGCCGTCCACCACGTGGATGGCTGCACCCTCGCGGATACCCACCGGGCCCGCATGCGGCCAGCGCGCCACCTTCAGCTTGTGCAGCGCCGCCATCAGGCGCGCGCCGTGCATGCCCCGGGCCTCGCCACCAATGCAGGCGCCGCGGCAGCGCTTGAGCTGATAGCCGAAACAGGGCTGGCCGGAACGCGCCTTTTCGAGGCCCAGGCACACCTGACACAGGTTGTGCTCCTCGGCCAGCGTGCGCAGGGCCTTCACCGCCGCTGCGCGACTGGTGAAAAAACCGAACAGATTGTCCTGCTGGCCCGGGTCCAGATCGCGGGCATAGACCAGCTCCGGCCGCCAGCCACCGTGCCCGTCCTCGACCAGCTGCCAGGCACACAGATCAGCCTGACGACGCAACCGGCGGTTGTGGATCGGCTGGCGTGCCTTGACCAGCGACGCCTCTAGCAGCAAGGCGCCAATCTCGCCCTCAGTCTCGATCCACTCGATGCGGCGCAACTGCTGGGACAGGCTCATTTCCTTCGCGCTGCGATGATCGGCGCTGAAGTGGGACAGCACGCGGGAACGGATATCGACGCTCTTGCCAACGTACAGCGGCAGGTCGTTCTCGCCAAAGAAGAGGTAAACACCGGGACGCTCGGGCAACTCCTCAATCACTGCCGGATCGAGATTGGGTGGCAGCGACGGGTGGCCGCTGAGGCGCGCAATGGCCGCGTCGATCACCGAATGCTCGAAGGCACCATGAATCAGCTGCCAGAATTGCCACACCAGCTGCGCATCGCCCAGCGCCCGGTGACGGTCGGCAACCCGCAGGCCATGCCGCTCGATCAGGCTGTCAAGGCCGTGCCGCTTATGCTCCGGGTACAAGGCCCGCGACAGCTTGACCGTGCACAGCACCGCCGGCCGCAGCGGCATGCCGACCCGCTCGAAGGCGTTGCGCAGGAATCCGTAGTCGAAGCGGGCGTTGTGGGCGATGAAGAGACGGCCATCGAGGCGGTCATAGATCTCTTCGGCGAGTTCGGCGAAAGTCGGCGCATCCGCCACCATCTCGTTCGAGATGCCGGTAAGGCGCTCGATGAATTCCGGAATGCGGCCTTCCGGGCGAACCAGGTGCGACCATTCCCGCACCCCGTCCTCATCCACCTCGACGATTCCCACCTCGGTGATCCCGTCGAAGGTCGCCACACCGCCGTTCGTTTCAATATCGACGAAGGCCAGGCCCCGCCAGCGTCCGTTGTCGAGCTTCACTGGAACGTCCCGATCAGCCGGTGATCAGCCCCGGCGACGCGGCCCGAACGGACGCCCCCATTGCGGCTTGCGACGCTTCTGATCCTCGTCCTCCACGACCTTTGGCTTCGGCATCAGCAGGTTCTTGACGCCCGTCTTGCCGGCCGCCCGGTGGGCCAGAATGGCCTCGGTCAGCTGCTCCACGGTCAGCGGAATCGACGGATGCTTGTCGTCGGGGTTGTACGCCGAGAGCTTCTCGCGAATCAGGAAAATTCGCTCAGGGGTATCGGCCTTCTTGGGCAGGCCAACGGCCAGCGCCTGCGCCTCGGGCGTCAGCGTGTAGCGCCCTTCCACTTCGGCAATCAGGCCGTGAGTGGCAAAGCGCCGGAACGCCTCGACCAGCCGCACTTCGGAAACGATATCGCCGTCGAGCAGATCGGCCGCAGCCACGATCTCGACAAGATCAGCCGGGCGTCTCTTGGAGGCAAGCAGCGTGGCCAGCAGCAGGAGCGCGTCAACATCGTGGATCGGGTACATGGCATTAACCTCTGAATGACCGCAGCAATATCACCGCGGATTGGTGAGGGGCAGGCGGCAGAAACGAAAAAAGCCTGACGAGTCAGGCTTTTCGGGAAATCAGGTGGTGGACCGAATGAGGATCGAACTCACGACCTCCGCATTGCGAACGCGGCGCTCTCCCAGCTGAGCTATCGGCCCACGTAAGCCGCACATTATAGCGGCGTTTTTTTAGGATGCAAAGTTTGATTGGCTCAGGTTTCGTCATCGACACCCGAACCAACGGCTGCCCGGCCTAGGCGATCGGCGACGGCGGCCCACTCGGGTTTGACGGGTGGTGCTTCGACGAGGATGCGCGCGCAGCCGGTTTCATCCAGGACACGCAGGCGGGCGTAGAGATCATGGGCATAGCCCGCCACATCGGCCGGCGCCTGCACCCACAGTACGCCGGCGGGCAAACCGGCAGGCTGCGCAGCACGGGCCAGCACCACGTCGCCAGCGCGCAGGCGGCCGGACAGATCCGCGGGCATCACCAACTCCAGCGGGGTGCGCGGGGCGTAATGCGCGGCGAGGGCGCCGGACACACGGGGCGCGGCAGTTGCCTCCTCCACTTCGCCACGCAAACGCGGGTGGCGGCCGATAACCCGGGCGATATCATCCACGCCGATGGCACCGGGACGCAGAATCACCGGCACGTCGCGGGAGAGATCGAGAATCGTCGATTCGAGCCCGACCTGACAGGGCCCGCCGTCGAGGATCAGCGGCACACGGTCGCCGAGTTCCTGGCGGACGTGTTCGGCGGTGGTCGGGCTGATGCGGCCGAAGCGGTTGGCCGAAGGCGCAGCAACACCCGAGCCAAAAGCGCGCAGCAACTCCAGCGCGACCGGATGGTTGGGAACCCGCAAGCCGACGGTGTCCTGCCCGCCGGTCACGATGTCCGGGACACCCTCTTCCTTCTTGAGGATCAGGGTCAGCGGGCCGGGCCAGAAGGCCCGGGCCAGGGCGATGGCTTCACGGGGAATGTCCCGCGCCCAAAGGGTGAGTTGTTCAGCGTCCGGCAGATGGACGATCAGCGGATGATCAGACGGGCGGCCCTTGGCGGCGAAAATCTTCGCCACGGCTTCCGGGTTGAGGGCGTCTGCCCCCAGGCCATAGACCGTTTCGGTGGGCAGTGCGACCAGTTCGCCCTGACGCAGAAGCGCGACTGCACGCTGGATGTCACCCATGCCGGAAACCAACTTACGCGTCGCGCACGCCAATGGCCTGGCGGGCAGCCAGGGCCTTGGCGAGCACGTCGGCCATGTCGTCGCCGATCACCGTGAAATGGCCCATCTTGCGGCCATGGCGGGCGTGGTGCTTGCCGTACAGGTGCAAGCGCAGGCCGGGCACCGCGTGCAGCAGCGACCAGTCGGGCTCGCGGTAACGGCCGTGGGGCTCGCCACCTTCAAACCACAGCTCACCCAGCAGATTGACCATCACCGAGGCGCTGTGCTGGCGCGCGTCGCCCAGCGGCAGGCTGCACAGGGCGCGTACCTGCTGCTCGTACTGGCTGGTGACGCAGGCATCGATGGTGTGGTGACCGCTGTTGTGCGGGCGCGGCGCCATTTCGTTGATCACCAGCTTGCCACCGGTCACAAAGAACTCGACCGCCAGCGTACCGACAAAACCGAGCTGCTCGGCGATAACGCCAGCGCAGCGCCGGGCTTCGGCAGCCAGTTCGGGCGCAACCCGGGCCGGGGCGATGGACACGTCGAGGATGCCGCTGGTGTGCTGATTTTCGACGACCGGGAAGGCGGTGATGCTGCCACTCTCGTCGCGCGCCAGCACCACCGAGACTTCGGCATCGAGGGGCAGCATGGCTTCGAGCACGCAGGGCTCGCCCTTGAACTGATGAAACGCGTGCAGGGCTTCGGCCGCGTTGGTGACGCGAGCCTGGCCCTTGCCGTCGTAACCGAAGCGGGCCACTTTGAGGATGGCCGGAAACAGGCTGGCATCCGCCGCAGCGATGTCGGCGTCGGCAGTGATGACCGCGAACGGGCCGTGGGGCAAAGTGTTGTCGCGCAGGAAGCTCTTTTCGGCGATGCGGTTCTGGCACACGGCCACCGCCGCAGCGCCCGGACGCACCGGCACGAACTTGGCCAGGTAGTCGAGGGTGTCGGCCGGGACGTTCTCGAACTCGGTGGTCACGGCGGCACAGCCGTCGGCCATGGCGTCGAGGACGGCGTAGTCGCTGTAACCGGCCTGCAGGTGGCGGTCGGCGATGAGGCCGGCCGGGCTGTGCGGGTCCGGATCGAGGACCCAGACCTTGTAGCCCATCTCGTGGGCTGCAGCGACGAAGAAGCGGCCAAGCTGGCCGCCGCCGAGCATGCCGAGGGTGGCGGGCGGGAGAATCATCGCAAGAATCCTGGAATCAGACCGGATCGAGGGTCATGGCCAGCACGCTGGCAGTCTGCTCGGCGCGGAAGGCATCGAGCTTGTCGGCCAGGGCCGGATCGGTCGCAGCCAGCAAGGCAACGGCAAAGAGGCCCGCATTGGCGGCGCCGGCCTCGCCGATGGCGAAGGTAGCCACCGGAATGCCCTTGGGCATCTGCACGATGGACAGCAGGGAATCCTTGCCCGACAGGGCCTTGGACTGGACCGGCACGCCGAGCACCGGCACGGTGGTCTTGGCGGCGATCATGCCCGGCAGGTGCGCCGCACCGCCGGCGCCGGCGATGATGGCGCGCAGGCCGCGCGTACGGGCCGCCTCCGCGTATTCGAACATCAGGTCGGGAGTGCGGTGGGCCGAGACGACGCGCGCTTCAAAAGGCACGCCGAAGTCCTTCAACACCTTGGCTGCGGCCTGCATGGTGGGCCAATCGGAATTGGAACCCATCACGATGCCGATTACGGGTTGTTGCTCGCTCATGATTCAGGTCTTCTGCGCGCTGCGCTGGGCCGACTCGACGGTATTGGCGAGCAGCATGGTGATGGTCATGGGGCCGACGCCACCAGGAACCGGAGTAATCAGGCCGGCGACTTCCTTGGCCGATTCGAAATCCACGTCGCCGCACAGTTTGCCATCAGGCAGGCGGTTGATGCCCACATCGATGACGACCGCGCCGGGCATGACCATGTCGCCGGTAACAAACTTCGGCTTGCCGATGGCTGCCACCAGAATGTCGGCGCGGCGGGTGTGGAAATTCAGGTCGCGGGTGCCTGAGTGGCACACGGTAACGGTGGCACCGGCAGCAGTCAGCAGCATCGCCATCGGCTTGCCGACGATGTTGGAGCGGCCGATGACCACGGCTTCGGCACCGCGCAGGGGCACGTTCTCGCTCTTCAGCATTTCCATCACGCCGTTGGGCGTGCACGGAACAAAGGCTTCCTGGCCCTGGGACAGGCGGCCGACGTTCTCGGCGTGGAAGCCGTCCACGTCCTTCTGGAGGGAAATGGCTTCGAGCACGGATTTTTCGTCGAAGTGCTTCGGCAGCGGCAGTTGCACCAGGATGCCGTGCACCGCCGGGTCGGCGTTGAGCTCGGCAATCTTGCCCAGCACATCGGCGGGCGATGCGTCCTGCGGGTATTCGAACTTGAGTGATTTGATGCCGGTTTTTTCACAACCGGCCACCTTGTTGCGCACGTAAACCGCGGAGGCGGGATCGCCGCCCACCAGGATTACCGCGAGACAGGGCTGGGTACCCCGGGCCGTCAGCGCGGCCGCTTTTTCGGCGAGCTCGCCACGAAGTTTCGCGGAAAGCGCGTTGCCATCAAGAATGCGAGCCGTCATGCCTGCGTGCCTCAAGGAAAACAGGCGAGTTTACCATGAGCCGGGGCGACGGTCTCGGACCCGGCCCGCCTTCAGCGCGACACGCCCCCTTCGATGGCCATGACGTTCTGCACGAGTTCGGCCAGCGACTGGGCCCCCATTTTCTCCATGACCCGCGCGCGATGGACCTCGACGGTCTTGATGCTGATGCCCAGCACGTCGGCGATCTGCTTGTTGAGCTTGCCGATGATGATCAGGTCGAGCACCTCGCGCTCCCGCTGGGTGAGCTGGTCGAGACGCCGCGACACTTCGGCATCCTGGCGACGACGGGCACGCCCCTCCTCTTCCTTGGCCAGGCACTGGCTGACGAGGCGAAGCAGTTCGGTGTCGTTGAAGGGCTTCTCGATGAAGTCGACTGCCCCTTTCTTGAGCGCCGCCACCGCCATCGGCACGTCACCGTGACCCGTGATGAAGATGATCGGCAGCGTGCAGTACAGGGCCTTGAGGCGCTCGTGGAGTTCCAGCCCGCTGATGCCGGGCATGCGCACGTCGAGCAGCAGACAACCGTTGAACTCCGGGCGCCAGGCCTTCAGGAAGTCTTCCGCCGAGGCAAAGGCAGCCACCTTGAAGCCTTGGGATTCGAGCAGCCAGACGAGGGAGTCGCGCAGGGCTTCGTCATCATCCACCAGGTAGATGATCTGTTCAGGCGTCGAGGCTTGCGGTTTCACGGACGGTCTCCAGGGGCAAAGTGAAGCGGAAGATACAGCCTCCCGCAGGGTTGGCGTCCACCCACAGACGCCCTTCGTGAAATTCGACGATGGAGCGGCAGATGTTCAGGCCCATGCCCATGCCCTCCACCTTGGTGGTGTAAAAAGGAGAAAACAGCTTCTCGCGGGCCTCATCGGAGAGGCCGTGGCCGCGATCGGCGATATCCACTTCCACCTGGTTGTTGTCGATGCGCCGGGCTGAAATGACCAGGATGCGCTCTTCGGCCGGCGTGTCACGCATGGCCTCGATGCCGTTCTTGACCAGGTTGAGCACCACCTGCTCGACCATCACCGCATCGGCAAAAATCAGCGGCAAATCGGGCGGCAGCTGGCTTACGACCTGTGCGCCATGGCGGCGGGCATCGATTTCAAGGAAGCCGATGGCGTCATCGACAATGCTCGCCAACGCCACCGGATGACGACGCGGCTCGCTCTTCTTCACAAATTCGCGCACCCGCCGGATGATCTTGCCGGCCCGCTCGGCCTGGGCGCTGGCTTTCTGCATGGCGGTCAGGATGTCTTCTTTCCGGTACTCGCCGGACTGCAGGCGATTGACGCAACCCATCGAATAATTGGCGATGGCGGCCAGCGGCTGGTTCAGTTCGTGGGCCAGGGTCGAGGCCATTTCGCCCATGGTGATCAGGCGCGAGGTGCGCTGCAGGCGCTCCTGCTGGGCACGGTTTTCTTCGTCGACGCGCTTGCGGTCGGTGATATCGGTCGCGATGGCCATGCGCACCACGCGACCATCCACCCAGCGCGTGGCGCGCTCGCGGATGTGGTACCAGCGGCCCGACAAGCCGTTTTGCAGCTCGCCGTCGTAGAGCTCGCGGGGCACCTGCTCGGGCGCCAGACGGCGCGGATCCACGTCGTACCAAAGCGTATCGGGCGGCGTCGGCAGGCCGTAGATGCCAACACGCTGACCCACCGCGTCAAAACCGTAAATGCTCTTGAAGGCGCGGTTGGCAAAGAGGATCTCGTCGTTGGCGGCATCCGCCACATATACGGCGGCGTCCAGTCCGTCGAGCACCGCCACGAAGCGTTCGTGAGCCTCCTCGAGCTCGGCCCGCACGCGCTTGGGCTCGGTGATGTCGGTGATCGACGCCATCCAGCCGGTCTGCCGCCCTTCCCCGTCGATCAACGGCGAAAGGTAGAAGCGCGCGTCGAGACGCTCGCCGCTCTTCCTCCGGATGCGCATCTCGAAACCCGTCGCCGGCGCGTTGCCGGCCAGGGTAACGTCGAGGTTGCGCTGCAGGGTTTCGTAGTTGTCTTTCGGCCAGTACGGAAAAGGCGCACACGCCCCCACCAGCTCCTCGCGGGACCAGCCGGTCATGCGCGAAAAAGCCGGATTCACGTAGATGATGCGGCCAGTCAGGTCGATGGCGCGCAGGCCGGTGATGAGGGATTCCTCCATCGCCTTCCGGAAGGCGTACTCGGAGCGCAACGCCTCTTCTGCCGCCTTGCGCCCGGTGATGTCGTGGGCGACCGCGTACATGAGCTTTTCCTCGGGCACCGAATTGACGCTCCAGGCCAGCCACTTGTAGCTGCCATCGAGGCAGCGGCAGCGGTTCTCGAAGGCGCCCGGCGTACCCGCAGCCAGGCTGCGCAAGTGCTCGATGGTGTCGGCCACGTCTTCAGCGTGAATGAAATCGATCATCGGCCGCCCCGGCAATTCCTCGGGGGAGTGCCCCAGAATCCGCTCGAAGGCCGGGTTGCAGCGCCGAAACACCCCGTCGAGACTGAGGATGGCCAGCATGTCGAGGGACAGGTTGAAGAGCCGGTCGCGCTCCTTCTCTACCCGCACCCGCCGCAGCATGTGGGCGCGCAGCAGAAACAGGCTCCACAACACAAAGAAAGACAAGCCGACGATGACCGCAATCGGAAAGGCCCGCGGCAGATCGCTCTCGGTGTGATAGGCCGTGGCCTGCAGCGAGAGACCATTGCCGGGCGGATCGAGGGGCACCGAGAAGGCCAGGCTTTCATCCAGCGGACGCACCGCCGAGTTCATCGCCAGCACTTCGCCGCGCCCGCCGGTGAAGGCCAGCCGGTACTTCTCGCCAAACCAGCTCGGCACCAGGTGAGCGACCATCCTTTCGATGGAATACACCGCCACGATGGCGCCCATCGGCACGCGCCCCTGCTGGACCGGCGTATACACCTCCAGTACCGACATGTTGCGGGCGTTTACATAGGCTTCGCCATACACCGGCCGGCCCAGGTCGCGGGTCCGACCGAACACCACCGCCTGGATGCCGGAGAGCGCGTCGCCTACCAGCCAGTCAGTGGTATCGAAAGGTGCCGTCCATTTGACCCGCTGCTCGCCTGACACCCACACCACGTTGACCAGCTCGGGGTTGTTGGCGATGTGCTGGTTGGCGCGCACCTGAAAAGCGTCGGCATCCAGCGTGCCGCCAGCCAGCTCGCGGGCCAGCTGGGCGAGGAACTCCTCGGTGCCCTGCATGTGCAGGCGCATGGTCTGCTCGGCCCACTGCACGTCACGGGCCAGCGCGTCGCGCTGGGTTTCGCTCTCCTGGCGCTGAAGGATCCACACGAGCGCCAGCATGGCCAGCGCAAAGACCAGCACGGCGATGTAGGGGGCAGTCCAGTACCAGCTGGCCCGGACGTTTTGGGTGGGCGTATTCTTGTTATCAGGCATTTGTCCTGCATCCTGCTAGCGGATGCCCGTACGGGGCATCGGGAGATACCCTAACGGGCCCGGTTCGTAGCCTGTAAAAAGATCGGCCCCTACGGGTTTCCTCGCATTCCGCCGCCCTTGCTGCGGGGCTAGGGTTAGCAACCGCCTCACGGCGACCCAGAGCCGACAACAAGCGGCCAATCATTGATGGAGAATCCCTTGCTTCGATTCGTGCGCACGGCGGCTTTCGCAGCCCTGGCCCTGCTGGCTGCAGAGTCGGGCGCCACCGAACCGATCAAGGTCGGCGTCTCGGGGCCCTTCACCGGCGGCTCCAACCCGATGGGCATCGCCATGCGCGACGGCATCCGTCTGGCGGCACGCGAGATCAATGAAACCGGCGGCATTCTCGGACGGCCGGTGCTGCTTGTCGAACGCGACGACGAGGCCCGCCCCGAACGCGGCGCCCAGGTGGTCCAGGACCTGATCAATCGTGAAAAAATCGTCGCCGGCCTGGGCATCGTCAATACCGGCGTGGCCCTGGCCAGCCAGCGCTTCTACCAGCAGGCCCACCTGCCGATGATCACCTCGGTGGCCACCGGCTCGATCATCACCAAGCAGTTCCTGCCGCCCCAGTATCCCGACAACTACATCTTCCGCGTGTCGGCGCCCGACACCATCCAGGCCGCGATGATCGTCGAGGAGGCCGTGGTGCGCCAGCGCATCCGCAAGCTGGCGATTTTTCACGACAGCACCAACTATGGCCAGCTCGGCCGCGAAGACCTGGAGCGCGCGCTCGAGCGCCACAGCCTCAAGCCGGTGGCCGTCGAGCGCTTCAACATCCGTGACGTGGACATGACGCCCCAACTGGCCCGCGCCCGCGCCGCCGGTGCCGAGGGCATCCTCACCTACGGCCTCGGGCCAGAACTGGCCCATCTGGCCAACGGCATGGTGCGCCTCGGCTGGAAGGTGCCGCTGGTAGGCAGCTGGGCACTGGCCATGTCCAACTTCATCGACAACGCCGGCCCCAACGCCGAGGGCACGCGCATGCCCCAGACCTTCATCCAGGAAGGCGACACCCCGCGCCGCAAGGCCTTCATCGACAAGTACCAGAAGTCCTTCGGCGTCGAGCGCATCCCGGTGGCCCCCGCCGCCGCCCAGGGCTACGACTCGATGCTGCTGCTGGCCGCGGCCATCCGGCAGGCGCGCAGCACCGACGGCACCAAGCTGCGCGAGGCGCTGGAATCGCTCAAGGAACGGGTCGAGGGAATCGTCATGGTATATGATCGACCCTTCTCCAGAACCGACCATGAAGCGATCGACACGACGCGCATTCCGGTGATTGGAGAGATACGCAACAGTCAGGTTGGCTTCGCTTACGCCGAAGACAAAAAGCGGGACACGCTTCGCAAATGATCCCGCCCCGCGGAACGCACTTTTCCGCAAACGGCCGGGGGTTTTCTCCCTCCCTCCCTCGCCCCCGGCCGTTTTTTTTCCCGTTTCCGTCGAATGAAACTTCGCCGGCCTGCACCTCATGGTGCGGCCGGCGGTAGTGCCCATGGACATTCATCAATGTCCGCAGCCCCTGCTCTTCACCAACCGATCCGCTTGTCGTTTTCCGGCCGATGGCGCACGTGCGTCCAAAGCCCGTCGCGGCCCTCAACTTTCATCGCTGAGGGCTCACAAAAAACCCCGTATCGTGGCTTTCCCCTATTGCACGATGCGGGAAATGATTTTATATTGCGAAATATCGAACCGTGATCCGGTTCAACGAAAGTTTGTAGTGCAGCCCCGCTGCCGTTACCCACGACAGCAACCCACAACCCGCAAGTCATGAGGAGACAAAACCATGGCCGCGAATACGCAAAACGTCCGGGCAGACATCGACGCCCAGGAAACCAATGAATGGCTGGAAGCTCTGTCCGGCGTCGTCGCCCAGGAAGGCCCCGAACGGGCCCACTTCCTGCTCGAGAAGCTGATCGAGTCGGCCCGGGAAGAAGGCATAGACCTTCCCTACTCGGCAACCACCCAGTACATCAACACCATTCCCGCCGACCAGCAGCCCAAGTACCCGGGCGATCCGGACATGGAGATCAAGCTCCACTCCTACATCCGCTGGAACGCCATGGCCATGGTTGTGCGCGCCAACAAGCACACCAACGTGGGCGGTCACATCGCCTCGTTCGCTTCGGCCGCCGCCCTCTACGACGTGGGTTTCTCCCACTTCTGGCACGCCCCCTCCGCCGATCATGACGGCGACCTGATCTTCTTCCAGGGCCACTCGGTGCCGGGCGTGTATTCCCGCGCCTACATGCTCGGCCGCTTCACCGACGAGCAGATGGACAACTTCCGCCAGGAAACCGGCGGCAAGGGCATTTCGTCCTACCCGCACCCCTGGCTGATGCCCGATTTCTGGCAGTTCCCCACGGTGTCCATGGGCCTCGGCCCCCTGTGTGCGATCTACTCCGCGCGCTTCATGAAGTACCTCGCCAGCCGCAACATGGTCGACGCCAAAAAGGCCGAGCAGCGCAAGGTGTGGGCCTTCCTGGGTGACGGCGAGACCGACGAAGTCGAGTCCCTCGGCGCCATCGGCATGGCCGGCCGCGAAAAGCTCGACAACCTGGTCTTCGTCATCAACTGCAACCTGCAGCGCCTCGACGGCCCGGTGCGCGGCAACGGCAAGATCATCCAGGAGCTCGAAGCCGAATTCCGCGGCGCCGGCTGGAACGTCATCAAGCTGATCTGGGGCACCCACTGGGACACCCTGCTGCAACGCGACAAGAAGGGCATTCTCAAGAAGCGCATGATGGAATGCGTCGATGGCGAATATCAGACCTTCAAGGCCAAGAACGGTGCCTACGTCCGCGAGCACTTCTTCAACACCCCCGAACTGCGCGAACTGGTGGCCGACTGGACTGACGACGAAGTCTGGAAGCTCAACCGCGGCGGCCACGACCTGTTCAAGATCTTCACCGCCTACAAGGCCGCCTCCGACCACAAGGGCGCCCCGACCCTGATCCTCGCCAAGACCATCAAGGGCTTCGGCATGGGCCAGTCCGGTGAGGCGATGAACATCTCCCACCAGCAGAAGAAGCTCGACATCGAGTCGATCAAGCGCTTCCGCGACCGCTTCGACCTGCCGGTGCCCGACGACCAGCTCGCCGAGCTGCCCTACCTGAAGTTCGCCGAAGACTCCGCCGAGTACAAGTACATGCGCGAACGCCGCATGGAACTGGGCGGCTTCCTGCCGAGCCGTCGCCGCACCGCCGCCGCACTCGAAGTGCCGCCGCTGGAAACCTTTGGCGCGCTGCTGAAGGCCTCCGGTGAAGGCCGCGAACTGTCCACCACGATGGCCATCGTGCGCATCATGAACACCCTGCTCAAGGACAAGCAGATCGGCAAGAACATCGTTCCGATCGTGCCGGACGAATCCCGCACCTTCGGCATGGAAGGCATGTTCCGCCAGTACGGCATCTGGAACCAGCAAGGCCAGAACTACGTTCCCGAAGACCATGACCAGCTCATGTTCTACAAGGAAAGCGTCACCGGCCAGGTGCTTCAGGAAGGCATCAACGAAGCCGGCGCCATGGCCGACTGGATCGCTGCCGGCACCGCCTACAGCGTGCACGGCGTGCAGATGATCCCGTTCTACATCTTCTATTCGATGTTCGGCCTGCAGCGCACCATGGACCTGTGCTGGGCGGCTGCCGACCAGCGCACCCGCGGCTTCCTGATCGGCGGCACCGCCGGCCGCACCACGCTGAACGGCGAAGGCCTGCAGCACGAGGACGGCCACAGCCAGCTGATGGCCAACATGATCCCCAACTGCATCTCCTACGACCCGACCTTCCAGTACGAAGTCGCCGTGGTCGTGCAGGACGGCATGCGCCGCATGTTCGCCGAGCAGGAAGACATCTATTACTACATCACTGTGATGAACGAGAACTACGAACACCCGGAAATGCCCGTGGGTGCCGAGTCCGACATCATCAAGGGGATGTACGCCTTCCGTAAGGGCGGCGCCGGTGACGTGCGCGTCCAGCTGCTGGGCTCCGGCACGATCTTCAACGAAGTGATCGCCGCCGCCGACCTGCTCAAGAACGACTGGGGTGTCGAAGCCGACATCTGGGGCTGCCCGAGCTTCAACGAACTGGTGCGCGATGGCCAGGACGCTGCCCGCTGGAACATGCTCCACCCGCTCGAGGCGCCCAAAAAATCGCACGTCGAGCAGAAGCTCGAAGGCGCCGTGGGCCCCGTTGTTGCCGCCACCGACTACATCAAGCTGTTCGCCGAGCAGATCCGCCCGTTTGTCAAAGGCAGCTACGTCACGCTGGGCACCGACGGCTTTGGCCGCTCCGACACCCGCGAGGCACTGCGGCACTTCTTCGAAGTGGATCGTCGCTGGGTCACGCTGGCAGCCCTCAAGGCCCTGGCCGACGAAGGCAAGATCGGTCGCGAGATCGTCGCCGCTGCGCTGGTCAAGTACGAACTTGACCCGTCCAAGCCGAACCCCATGTCTGTCTGAGCGCCGAGGAGACTGCAAACATGAGCCAACTCATTGAAGTCAAAGTCCCGGACATTGGTGATTTCGACCAGGTTCCGGTCATCGAATTGTTCGTGAAGGTCGGCGACACCATCAAGGTGGACGACGCCATCGCAATGCTGGAATCCGACAAGGCCACCATGGACGTGCCCTCGTCGGTGGCCGGCGTGGTCAAGGAAGTGCTGGTCAATCTGGGCGACAAGGTTGCCGAAGGCTCCGTGCTGATCCGCGTCGAAGCCGCCGGCGCGGCCGCTGTTGCACCTGCCCCCGCTCCGGCCGCTGCGGCACCGGCCCCGGTGGCTGCCCCTGCGCCCGCCGCAGCGCCTGTTGCAGCAGCTCCGGCTGCTGCCGCCGGTGGCGTGGTGGATGTCAAGGTGCCGGACATCGGCGATTTCGACGCCGTGCCCATCATCGAACTGTTCGTAAAGGTTGGCGACAGCATCAAGGCGGAAGACGCCATCGCCACCCTCGAATCCGACAAGGCCACCATGGACGTGCCCTCATCCGCCACCGGCGTGGTGAAGGAAGTGCTGGTCAAGGTGGGTGACACGGTTTCCGAAGGCGCGGTGCTGATCCGTGTCGAGGCCGCGGGCGCCGTTGCTGCAGCACCGGCCGCTGCGCCGGCCCCCGCCGCCGGCCCCAACGTTTCGCTGGCCGATGGCGCACCTGCGCCCACACCGCCGGTTCTGGTCGTGCCGATTCCGCTGCCGTCCGCCCCGTCGGCGGTCAAGCTGGGCGGCTCGGTTCACGCCAGCCCGTCAGTGCGCGCCTTTGCCCGCGAGCTGGGTGTCGATCTCGGCCAGGTCAAGGCCACCGGCCCCAAGAACCGCATCCTCAAGGAAGACGTCACCGGCTTCATCAAGGGCGCCATGAGCACCGGCGTAGTCCCCGGCAAAACCGTCGCAGCGGCTGCCGTCGGCAGCCTGGGTGGCGGGCTCGACCTGCTGCCGTGGCCCAAGGTGGATTTCTCGAAGTTCGGCGAAGTCGACGTCAAGCCGCTCAGCCGCATCAAGAAAATCTCCGGCCAGAACCTGGCCCGCAACTGGGCGATGATCCCGGCCGTCACGTACCACGAAGACGCCGACATCACCGACCTGGAAGCCTTCCGCGTCCTGATGAACAAGGAATACGAGAAGTCGGGCAAGAAGCTGACCATGCTCGCCTTCATCATCAAGGCCTCGGTGCGCGCGCTCCAGGAGTTCCCCGAGTTCAACACCTCGCTCGACGGTGACAACCTCGTCTACAAGAAGTACTTCAACATCGCCTTCGCCGCCGATACGCCCAACGGCCTCGTCGTGCCGGTGATCAAGAATGCCGACACCAAGAGCGTCTTCGAGATTGCCGCCGAATCCGGCTCGCTGGCCAAGCTGGCCCGCGACGGGAAGCTCAAGCCGGCCGACATGTCCGGCGCCTGCTTCACCATTTCGAGCCTTGGCGGCATCGGCGGCACCTACTTCGCGCCCATCGTCAATGCACCTGAAGTGGCCATTCTGGGGGTCAACAAATCGGTGATGAAGCCGGTGTGGGACGGCAAGGCTTTCGTGCCGCGCCTCACCCTGCCCATGTCGCTCACCGCAGACCACCGCGTGATCGACGGCGCGCTGGCCACCCGCTTCAACGTGTACCTCGCCCAACTGCTGGCCGACTTCCGTCGGGTCATGCTCTAAGGAGACCGCCATGAGCATGATTGAAGTGAAGGTTCCGGACATCGGCGATTTCGCCGACGTCCCGGTCATCGAGCTGTTCGTGAAGGTTGGCGACAGCATCAAGGCTGAAGACGCCATCGCCACCCTCGAATCCGACAAGGCCACGATGGACGTGCCCTCGTCCGCCACCGGCATCATCAAGGAAGTCCGGGTTGCCCTGGGCGACCGGGTTGCCGAAGGCAAGGTGCTGATCGTCGTCGAAACATCCGACGTCGCCGCTGCGGCACCGGCAGCAGCGGCCCCGGCCCCCGCGGCGGCACCCGCTGCCGCCACCGCCGCACCCACGGCCGCCAGCCACGCCGGCGCAGCCGATATCGAGTACGACCTGGTCGTGCTCGGCGCCGGCCCCGGCGGCTATTCGGCCGCTTTCCGGGCAGCGGATCTGGGCCTCAAGACAGCCATCATCGAACGCTACGCCACCCTGGGCGGCGTGTGCCTGAACGTGGGCTGCATTCCGTCCAAGGCCCTGCTGCACGTGGCCGAGGTGATCGACGAAGCCAGCCACGTCTCCACCGCCGGCATCAGCTTCGCCAAGCCCAGCGTCGACGTGGACGCCCTGCGCGCCCACAAAGATAAAGTCGTCGGCAAGCTCACCGGCGGCCTCGCCGGCATGGCCAAGGGCCGCAAGGTGGACATCATCCGTGGCTACGGCCACTTCCTCGACCCGAATCACATCGAAGTCGAAGAAACCACCGGCACCAGCCAGGAAAAAACCGGCGCCAAGAAAGTGGTGAAGTTCAAACAGTGCATCATCGCTGCCGGCAGCGCCGCGGTGCATCTGCCCTTCATCCCGCGCGACCCGCGCATCGTCGACTCCACCGGCGCGCTCGAGCTACGCTTCGTGCCGCAAAAGATGCTGGTCATCGGCGGCGGCATCATCGGCCTCGAAATGGCCACCGTCTATTCCACCCTCGGCGCCCGCGTCGACGTGGTGGAAATGATGGACGGCCTGATGCAAGGCCCCGACCGTGACGCCGTCAAGGTGTGGGAAAAGCAGAACGCCAGCCGTTTCGACAAGATCATGCTGAAGACCAAGACGGTCGCCGTGGATGCCAGGGAAGACGGCCTCTACGTCACCTTCGAAGGTGAGGGCGTTTCGCCGGAACCGGTCAAGTACGACATGATCCTGCAGTCGGCGGGCCGCGCGCCCAACGGCAACAAGATCGCCGCCGACAAAGCCGGCGTGGCCGTCACCGACCGCGGCTTCATCCCGGTCGATGCCCAGATGCGCACCAACGTGCCCCACATCTTCGCCATCGGCGACGTGGTCGGCCAGCCCATGCTGGCCCACAAGGCAGTGCATGAAGCCCACGTGGCGGCGGAAGTCGCAGCCGGTCACAAGTCGGCTTTCGACGCCACCGTGATCCCCGGCGTGGCCTACACCCATCCGGAAGTCGCATGGGTTGGCTACACCGAAGCCCAGGCCAAGGCCGAAGGCAAAAAGGTGGAAACCGCCAAGTTCCCCTGGGCAGCCAGCGGCCGCGCCATCGCCAACGGCGCCGACTACGGCTTCACCAAGCTGATCTTCGACGCCGAAACCCACCGGGTCATCGGCGGCACCATCGTCGGCCCGAGCGCCGGCGACATGATCGGCGAAGTGTGCCTGGCCATCGAAATGGGCGCGGACGCCGTGGATATCGGCAAGACCATCCACCCCCACCCGACCCTCGGCGAAACCATCGGCATGGCGGCCGAAGTTGCCCACGGCAGCTGCACCGACATCCCGCCGGTGCGCAAGAAGTAAGCTAACGATTCCCTGTTGTAGCGTTGTTTCAGCGGCCCTCGGGCCGCTTTTTTTTGCTCCCCCTGTAGGGGCCGATGTAGGGGCGACTTCAGTCGCCCTCGGACTCCAATCAAAGCCATGCCGGTGATTTACGTGAGGATGGGCGACTGAAGTCGCCCCTACAGCCCCCACCAAATCCCCCTGCAGATCCGCCGCGGCTGCCTAAACTCAAACCATGACCCGGGGAGAACGCCATGGAGCCTAAATACTTCTACGTAATCGACGGCAACATCGAAGGGCCGGAGCCCCTGGACAAGCTCGCCGACCTGCACGCCCGGCACATGATCAACGGCCACACCTGGGTCATTGCAAAAGACGCCGACCAGTGGCTGCGCTACGCCAGCCTGCAGACAGAAGGCGAGACCAAGCCCCTCATCCCCCCGCTACCCTCCATACCGCAAATCATCCCGCCCTTCTGGAAGAACGGACACGCCTGGGCCGTGCCCCTCAGAATCGGCATCTACGTGCTGGTGCTGGCCCTCTGCAGCGCCCTGGTGTACGCCTCCGTCGTCCGCCCGTGGGCCTGGCTCGACCGGATAGCGGCCGACTGGCTGTGGTGGAGCCACGCCGTATTCGGCCTCTATGCCCTCACGCTGATCAGCCTGTGGGCCGTGTATTTCCGCTCCACCGCCGACGGCGCCGCCGCCCTGCCCACCCTGCGCGGGCTGTTGCGCGCCTACAGCACCCAATGGACCCAACTGGACCGCAACGGCAACCCCCCGGACACCGAAAAAAACTACGACCCGCAACTCGTCAAAGCCCTGCAAGAAAAAGCCCGCGTCACCCTCACCAGCATGGCCATGCTGGCCGCCGCCGCCGGCGTCGAACTGGCGCAGGCCAACGCCGTCCTGATGAGCACCATCAAACTCGACGAATTCCGGCTGCTCGTGCTGGCCGCCGGCAGCCTGAGCGCCTTCACCTCACTGGTGTGCTTCCTGCTGGCCACCGACACCCTCGACTCGGTGTTCAACTCCTTCGCCCTGCCCCGCCTGAAACAGCGCGTCCTGCGCCACTTCTACCAGGAAAGCCTCAACCCCCGCTATTTCGGCCTGGTGTGCCTGATGTTCGGCGCCGTCTGCCTCATCGCCATCCACGAACCCCTGTTCGGCGCTGCCGCCGCCGGCCTGATCATCGCCATCGGCTACCGCCACTGGTTTCCCCCCACGGGGCTGGGCTCAGACAAACCCTTCCAGGGCGCGGGCAGTCAGATGGCCACCGCGGGCTTCTTTGCGCGGGCTTTTGTGGGGGTGCTTGTGCCGCTGTGGCTGCTGGCTTATGGGCATCTGCATCCGCTGGTGGCGTGCTGACGAGGGGAGCTGGTGCAGGAAGCGGCTATTCGAGGTAAGGCTGGTTACCAGCGATGACCGAACGATTACGTCCGTCTTCCTTGGCTTGATAGAGCGCCTTGTCGGCGCGTTGCAGCATGGCATCGAACGAAGCGTCGCCCGGGTTCAGCAACGCAATGCCGATGCTGACAGTAAACTTCACCACAGAGTCGTCATCAGCATGGACGGCGGTGGACTCATCTACTGTCTTGCGCAGCCGCTCAGCAATGAGCGCGGCGCCGGACGAGTCGGTTTCGGGAAGGATGAGCGCGAATTCCTCGCCGCCCAGGCGACCGCACATATCCTGGGCGCGTACAAGAAGCATCATCACATTCGCCAGCTCCTGAATGACGCGATCACCCGCTGGATGCCCCCAGCGATCGTTGATGGACTTGAACCTGTCAATATCCAGCATGAGCACTGATAGCGGATTGCCGTAACGCCTGGCTCGCCTGAATTCGCGACTCCCGAGGTCCATCAGATAGCGTCGGTTGGCAATGCCGGTGAGCGCATCGGTGTTTGCCAACTTGCGCATTTCCTCGCGCTGGCGCTCGGTGGCCAGCTGCACACGCAGCGCCAACAGGGACAGGACAGACAGCAAGATGTAGCCGACGGCGAACTGCCAGGCGCGGTGCTGCCAGCCGGCAAGCACGCCCAACTTGTCGAAGCCGACGATGACGACGAACGGAAAGCGCTCCAGCTTGCTCAGGCCGAAGATGCGCTCGCGGCCATCCATGGGAGATACCGCCGTGAAAGTCGCGGTGCTATCGAGCTCGCCGAAGCTCGGCTGACTCAATGGGGGCGAAGTGTGCCGTCCAATTGCTTCGGGCAGGGGCGGGTTGCGCGCCAGTAGCGTCCCGTCGGCGTCGACAATTGCAAGAACATCGCCGTCATCAATTTCGAACGCTTCAATCCATTTCTGGGCGTACTCAAGGTCGATCACCACCATCGCCCCACCAAGCAGTACGCCGTCAGGCGAGCCCACAGTCCGCGACATGAGAACAACCGGGCGGCCCGAGGCAGACTTATCCGGCGGCATGTATTGAACGTGCAGGCTTTGTCCCGGCTCGACCCTCGCCGCATTGCAGAATCGTTGTCGGCTCCTGGTGCCCTGCGTGGGATAGTTGGCGGCCGCAGCGAAGATGCAGTCGCCGTTGAACAAGACCAGATCCGTCAGGCCGGTAACGGTTGCAACCTTCTCCTTGAGCAAGGCATCCAGGCGTTTGGAGACGCCTGCGTCGGGCTGCGGATAGGCCAGGTCCCTAGCCACACTAACCCTGCCGATGACATCCCTCAGTACGTAGTCAGCCGCCAGAAAAGTGTCGCTGAACGAACGGTTGATCAACTGGCTTCTATGGATCGCCAATCGCGCTCTTTCGGCAGCGATGCGCTCGCCCTCCCGCGCAAAGTCCACTACCAGCCAGCCGCCGATGGTCCCCAGAAGCAGCAACAGCAAGCCGTAGCTGCCGCCACGAGGCAGAGATAGCCGAGCCCGGATGGCAAGCACCCGATCAACCCCCGTATGCAACAACGACGGGGTGAACGCTCATGGCGTGCACCACCGTGCCCGAGGCATCCAGGCCGACCTTGCCGACGCAGGCCATCCGCAGCATGCCGTGGTTGTTGCCAGATACGATGTGATCGCAGGGTTTCATGGGGCGCTATTCTACAACCCGAATGGGATAGTCGGTTTCATCGACGACTGACGGCCGACCGGGTGAGATCGCTAACGTCCGCTTCGGAGGATTCAACGCAGTGGGGTCCGGGTCCGACCGGCCACGCACCCGCTTGCTCATGCTCAACACCGTTGTAGCTCCCTCTCTCACCCCGGAAAGCTACAATCGAAGGTGCTGCCTCTGCCATGGCGCGTCATGTTGTAGCTCCCTCTCTCACCCCGGAAAGCTACAATCAGAATCACCTTGGGTTCCGACACGCCGGAAGTTGTAGCTCCCTCTCTCACCCCGGAAAGCTACAATCACTACGTTTTCGACACGTGGACGCGGGAGGGTTGTAGCTCCCTCTCTCACCCCGGAAAGCTACAATCCGAAAGCCGCTGCAGAAGACGCCGACCGGGGTTGTAGCTCCCTCTCTCACCCCGGAAAGCTACAATCGAAATGCCTGCGCTGGTGCAACAACCTCGAGGTTGTAGCTCCCTCTCTCACCCCGGAAAGCTACAATCAGCGATAGACCGAGGCGCGCGACGTTGAGGGTTGTAGCTCCCTCTCTCACCCCGGAAAGCTACAATCCCTAACGACTCCTGCACGCACGAACGCAACGTTGTAGCTCCCTCTCTCACCCCGGAAAGCTACAATCAGAATGGATCGATGACCTGCAGCTTGATCGGTTGTAGCTCCCTCTCTCACCCCGGAAAGCTACAATCACCCCTCACGCTTTACCGCTCGCGCACCAGGTTGTAGCTCCCTCTCTCACCCCGGAAAGCTACAATCCACCGCCCGCTTGCTGTGACGAAGAAGACGGTTGTAGCTCCCTCTCTCACCCCGGAAAGCTACAATCCAGGAGTCCTAGCGTAAGCCCCCGGCGAACCCATCTTGACCGAGAACCTCAGGGCGTCGCTGCGTCA
>JAOAUC010000074.1 GCA_030157785.1 Zoogloea oleivorans | reverse complement strand
GGCCAACGACCTGATCGGTCGCAAGACCGCCAAGGAAGGCGGCAAGAGCATGCAGCACCTGCTCGCCGACATCGCCGAGACCGGTGCCGCGCTGCGCGCCACCAGCGATCCGACCCTCAAGGGCCTGGCCGAAGCCCTCGGCGACGGCATCGCCGCACTGGACGAAGCCACCACCTGGCTGCTCAACAACTACGACGCCAACCCGCAGGCCGCTGCGGCCGGCTCGGTGCCCTTCCTCAAGCTCACCGGCATCGTCGTCGGCGGCTGGCTGATGGCCCGCTCCGCGCAGATCGCCGCCGACCGGGTGAACGAAGCCGATGGCGACTTCTACAAGGCCAAGCTGGTCACCGCCCGCTACTTCGCCCAGCACGTCATCCCCGAAGCCAACGCCTACCGGGATGCCATCGTAAATGGCGCGGAATCGGTGCTGGCCCTCGAAGAAGCCCTGTTTTAAGGCCGCCGGGGAGGCTCCGGCCTCCCCTGTAGGGGCGAATTCATTCGCCCTCGGACATCGATCAACGAAGTGCGGGTTGATTTGCGTGCGGATGGGCGACTGAAGTCGCCCCTACAAGTCGCCTCGGCACAGAGCCCCAATACGTAACTGCAGCACCCCAGTTTTCGGAGAAAACAGCAATGACGCGTGAAGCGATGGAATACGACGTGGTGATCGTCGGTGCCGGCCCCTCGGGGCTGACGACGGCGATCCGCCTGAAACAACTGGCCGAGCAATCGGGCAAGGAGCTTTCGGTATGCGTCGTGGAAAAGGGTTCCGAAGTCGGCGCCCACATCCTGTCGGGGGCGGTCATCGAACCCCGCGCGCTGGCAGAGCTGTTTCCCGACTGGAAGGAGCGCGGCGCGCCCCTCAACACCCCGGTAACGGCCGACCGCTTCCTCTTTCTCACCTCGGAGAAGGCCTACAAGCTGCCGACGCCGCCGCAGATGCACAACGAAGGCAACTTCATCGTCAGCCTCGGCAACGTGGTGCGCTGGCTGGGTGAGCAGGCCGAAGCGCTGGGCGTCGAGATCTATCCGGGCTTCGCGGCCTCCGAAGTGCTGTTCAACGAGGACGGCTCGGTCAAGGGCATCGCCACCGGCGACATGGGCGTCGAAAAGAACGGCGAACCCGGCCCCAACTACCAGCCGGGTATCGAGTTGCACGCCCGCCAGACGGTGTTCTCCGAAGGCTGCCGCGGCTCGCTGACCAAGGGCCTGTTTGCCAAGTTCAATCTGCGCGATGGCGCCGACCCGCAAACCTACGGCATCGGCATCAAGGAACTGTGGGAAGTCCGCCCCGAAGTGCACCAGGCCGGCCTGACCATGCATACCGTCGGCTGGCCCGTGTCCACCGACGTGTATGGCGGCTCCTTCCTGTACCACCTCGAAAACAACCAGGTGGCGGTGGGCTTCGTGGTCGGGCTGGATTACAGCAATCCGCACCTGTCGCCCTACGAGGAATTCCAGCGCTTCAAGACCCACCCGGAGATCCGCAAGGTCTTCGAGGGCGGCCGGCGCATTTCCTACGGCGCGCGGGCGCTCAACGAAGGCGGCTTCCAGTCGGTGCCCAAGCTGAGTTTCCCGGGCGGCCTGCTGGTCGGTGACACGGCGGGCTTCCTCAACGTGCCCAAGGTGAAGGGCACCCACATGGCCATGAAGTCGGGCATCGAGGCGGCCGAAGCCCTGTTCACCCACCTCACTTTCGACGGCCAGACCGGCCCCGAAGTGCTCGGCTACGCCGAACGCCTCAAGCAGAGCTGGATGTGGGACGAGCTCTACCAGGTGCGCAACATCCGTCCGAGCTTCCGCTGGGGTCTGCTGGGCGGCATCGCCTACAGCGCCATCGACACTTACATCCTCAAGGGCCGGGCGCCGTGGACCCTGCATCACCACGCCGACCATACCCAGCTCAAGAAGGCGTCCGACTGCGCGCCCATCGTCTATCCCAAGCCGGACGGCAAGATCAGTTTCGACCGCCTCTCGTCGGTGTTCATCTCGGCCACCAACCACGCCGAAGAGCAGCCCTGCCACCTGCGCCTGAAGGACGCATCGGTGCCGATTGCGACCAACCTGGCTCTCTACAACGCGCCGGAAACCCGTTATTGCCCGGCCGGCGTGTATGAAATCGTCGAGGACCCGAGCGGGCCGCGCATGCAGATCAACGCCCAGAACTGCGTGCACTGCAAGACCTGCGACATCAAGGACCCGACCCAGAACATCGACTGGGCCGTGCCGGAAGGCGGCGGCGGCCCGAACTACCCGAACATGTAACAAGCATGTAGCAAGCCCCGGGGGAGAACAGCACTCACCCCAGAACCACAATCAAAAGAGTCCATAGACCTTACACACCTTCCAGGAGGAATCATGTCAGCGGAAATCTACAAGAAAGTTCGGGCCAACCCCCGCTTCTCGGAACTGGAGGGCAAGCGCAGCCGTTTTGCGTACCTGCTCACCGCCATCGTGCTCATCACCTACTACGCCTTGATGATGCTCGTCGCCTTCGCCCCCGAAGTGCTGCGTACGCCCATCTCGGAGGGCTCGATGCTCACCGTCGGCGTGCCCATCGGCGCCTCCATCATCATCGGCTCGTGGCTGCTCACCGGCTGGTTCGTCAGCCGCTCCAACGGCGAATTCGACCAGATCAACAACGAAATCATCCGGGAGGCCTCCAAGTGATTGCACGCAAACACCTGATCGGCACGCTGTTGCTGGCCCTCGCCGGCGCCGCCGCCTTTGCCGGCGACGCGATTGCCGTCGCCCAGAAGCAGCCCCTCAACATGACCGCCATCGGCATGTTCTTCGTGTTCGTAATGGGCACCATGGGCATCACCTACTGGGCCGCCAGCCGCACCAAGTCCACCGCCGACTTCTACACCGCCGGCGGCGGCATTACCGGCTTCCAGAACGGCCTCGCCATTGCCGGCGACTACATGTCCGCCGCCACCCTGCTGGGCCTGTCGGCGATGACCTTCTCGAAGGGTCTCGACGGCTTCATCTACGCCATCGGCTTCTTTGTCGGCTGGCCGGTGATCCTCTTCCTGATGGCCGAACGCCTGCGCAACCTCGGCAAGTTCACCTTCGCCGACATCGCCTCCTACCGCCTCGACCAGGGCACCATCCGCACCTTCGCCGCCTTCGGCTCGCTGACGGTGGTGTGCTTCTACCTGATCGTGCAGATGGTTGGCGCCGGCCAGCTCATCAAGCTGCTGTTCGGCCTCGACTACGCCACCGCGGTGGTCGTGGTGGGCGTGCTGATGGTGGTGTACGTCACCTTCGGCGGCATGATCGCCACCACCTGGGTGCAGATCATCAAGGCCTGCCTGATGCTCTTTGGCGGCACCGTGCTGCTCTTCCTGTCGCTCTCCCAGTTCGGCTTCAGCCTTGAAACGGCCGCGCAAAAGGCGGTCGAAGTGCACAAGGACGGCATCAAGCTGATGGGCACCGGCACCCTGATGGCCGACCCCATCACCGCCGTGTCGCTGTCGCTGGGCCTGGTGTTCGGCACCGCCGGCCTGCCCCACATCATGATGCGCTTCTTCACCGTGCCCAACGCCAAGGAAGCCCGCAAGAGCGTCTTCGTGGCCAGCGGCTGCATCGGCTACTTCTTCATGGTGGTGTGCGCCCTGGGCCTGATGGCGATCGTCATCGTCGGCACCAATCCGGAGTTTTACGAAGGCGGCAACATCGCCGGCAAGCTCATCGGCGGCGGCAACATGCCGGTGATGCACCTGTCGAAGGCCGTCGGCGGCAACCTCTTCCTCGGCTTCATGTCTGCCGTGGCCTTCGCCACCATCCTCGCAGTTGTATCCGGCCTGGCCCTGGCCGGTGCGTCCGCCATCGCTCACGATATCTACGCCCGGGTGATCCGCAAGGGTACGGCCACCGAGACCGAAGAAATGCGCGTCTCCAAGTTCGCCACCGTCGGCCTGGGTGTGGTTGCCGTGCTGCTCGGCATCCTCTTCGAGAAGCAGAACATCGCCTTCCTCGTCGGTCTGACCTTCGGCATCGCCGCCTCCACCAACTTCCCGATCCTGATCCTGTCCATGTACTGGCGGGGCCTGACCACCCGTGGCGCACTACTCGGCGGTCTGGTCGGCCTGATCTCGGCAGTCACCCTCGTGGTCCTGTCCAAGGCCGTCTGGGTCGTCGTTCTCGGCAATGCTGCGGCGATCTTCCCGTACGAACAACCGGCCCTGTTCTCGATGCCCCTGGCCTTCTTCTTCACCTGGCTGTTCTCGGTCACCGACAACAGCGCCCGCTCGAAGATCGACAAGGCCGGCTTCGATGACCAGTATGTCCGCTCCCAGACCGGCATCGGTGCCGCCGGCGCCAGCGCCCACTAAGGCAGGCAGGACGCTAAAGTTTTACTTCCTCCCCCTCGAGGAACTTTCGGGCGCCGCAAGGCGCCCGCTTTTTTTGCCCTGCCGAAAGCGCGCAAGCGGCGGACGCAAAAAAGCCGCCTCAGGGGCGGCCAGGGATGCTTCATGGCATGACCACGAGCCGTGGCGACTCAGAGGCGGCGGTACTGCAGCAGGCGCCCCCGGTACGGGCTGCCATCGTCCAGCGGTGCGTTGATGCTTGTCTCGGTCAGCACGAAGCCGAGCAAGGCCATGGCCCGGTTGAAGGGCCCGCGATTGCTCCGGTTCGGATCCACGATCAGCACTTCGGCCCGCATCGCGGCATGCAACTGGATGAAGGCCGCCAGTTGCTCCGGGTGGCTGCGCTCATAGAGCACATCGCTGCCGATGATCAGATCGAACTCACCCAGCTCGGGATTGCCGCGCCCCCAGTTGCCGGTCTCGTACTTCAGATCGGGCAAGCCGTTGAGGAGCAGGTTGCTGCTGAGAAAGCTATGGGTCAGCGGATGACAATCGCTGGCCGTGATGTCGCCCAGACGGCGATGGATCACCATGCTTGCGAGAGCCAGTCCGCAACCGATTTCGAGAATGCGAAGCCCACCGAGTTCCCGAACCTGCATGAGGTCGGCGAGCTTGCGGGCCGAGGGCCAGACCTGCCCGAAGAGAGGCCAGGTGGCCGGGGAAATCCCCGCGGCTTCGGCCTCCCCCAGAGGGTCGGAATACTGCTGGCGATCAAGCAGGGAACGTATTTCAAGACCGGCTCCGCCGATCACGCCCACCTGCTGAAATTTCACCTCATAGCCCGGCACGGGCGAGGTCAGAAACGGCGGCGCTGGGGCGCAGGACCCGTACCACGGCCTTCGAGGTGACGGAAAGTAATCCGGCCCTTGGAAAGGTCGTAGGGAGAGAGTTCGAGGGACACCTTGTCGCCAGCGAGGATGCGGATGTGGTGCTTGCGCATCTTGCCGCCGGTGTAGGCGATCAGCATGTGGCCGTTATCGAGGGTGACACGGAAGCGCGCATCGGGCAGCACCTCGGTCACAACACCTTGCATTTCAATAAGATCTTCTTTTGCCATGGACGTCTCCAGGTAGATGAAAAAGAAAAAGCCCGGCATGAACCGGGCTCATTCATGAGGAGGCGGCCTGACTGAATCTCAGGAACACGACACCCTTCAGTACTGCCCGGCCCAACGTGAACGTCAGGCCGGTTTCGCGTAGCGATTACTCGGCCGGGCGAATGTTGGAAGCTTGCTGACCCTTCGGGCCAGTGGTCACGTCGAACGTGACGCGTTGACCTTCGGTCAGGGTCTTGAAGCCGGAACCTTGGATCGCAGAGAAGTGGGCGAAGAGATCTTCACCGCCGGCTTCCGGGGTGATGAAACCGAAGCCCTTGGAATCATTGAACCACTTCACGGTACCTGTTGCCATTTTGAATATCCTTTAAGAAAAAAAGCAGGGACATGCCCTGAGGGTAGGGCGAAGCTCAAGACGGCGGGGTGATGAAGGGAGGACAACCGCAGGACTGCGGGTACTGAACCACACAACAACAACACTACTTGAAGATCGCAGGGCGGAACTTTGCACTTTATCGTCCCGCATTGCAACCATTATTTGCAGCACAGGCTTAAATAGTTGCCGGCCACCCCGCCACTCCAATGGAATCAAGGGGGTAACCGGCCTGTCATCAGGCCCGCAGCAGGGCCTTCACCAGTCGTTCGGAGAACTGCTCAGCCGTAAACTGGGGTTCATTGGGCGGATAGAGCTCCTGTTCATCGAGATTGAAGTCGTACTCCTTGGCCAGCGTCAGCAGTTCGCGGATCTTCTGGCAAGCGACGAGTTTTTCCTTCAGCTCGGGGTTGGTCCGGGCCAGATCGGAGAAGGCCTTGATGTCCTTGATAGCCATACGGTTCTTCCTGTGCAGTTGCAAATGGGACGGTGGGAATGCGGCGTTTCCGACAATGCCCATCCTTTTGTAATGGTTTTGTCGCCGCAAGCTCTTCAAAGCGCCTTGAAACCGGCAGCCGGCAAGATCACAGCAAGAAGTGCGCCGCCTGCGACAATCGACCACAGCCTGCCCGGGCACACCCTTCGGAGATAATGCACCGATGCCCTTTGCACACCTCACCAGCCGCCCACCCAGCTCCGCCGACGCTTTGCGCCGCCTGATCGGCCTGCGCTGGCTCTCGCTGGCGGGCATGAGCACTGCCCTGGTGTCGGTGCCCTGGCTGCTCGACATTCCGCTGCCGGCGCCCCCCCTGCTCAAGGTGCTGCTCGCCCTGACAGTCTTCAATGTGGCGTCCCTGCTGCGCGCCAGACGGCTCACCGACGAAATCCGCGGCGTGGAACTGTTCATCCAGCTGTGCGCCGACCTTGCGGCCTGGAGCGCCTTCCTGTACTTCACCGGCGGCGCTACCAACCCACTGATCTCCCTGCTCCTGCCCCTGGTCGCCATCGGTGCAGCCACCCTGAGCGGCGCCTACGCATGGGCGCTCGCCGCACTGGCCATAGCGGCGTATTCGATCCTGTGGGATTTCAACGAACAACTCGACATCTACGACTCGGGCCTGGCCGTGCACTGGCACCTGGCCGGCATGTGGCTCACCTTCGCCCTCTCGGCCAGCGTCATCGTGTGGTACGTGGTGCGCATGACCGCCGCCATCCGCAGCCGTGACCAAGCCCTCGCCGAGGCCCGGGAAGCACGCCTGCGCAACGCGCGCATCGTGGCCCTGGGCAACCTGGCCGCTGGCGCCGCCCATGAGCTGGGCACGCCGCTGGGCACCATGGCCATTGTCGCCGGCGAACTGGCCCGCAACCCGACCCTCGACGACGACACCCGCGCCGATGCCGAACTCCTGCGCGAACAGATCGCCCACTGCAAGACCATCCTGGGCGGCCTCACCCTGCGCGCCGGCAGCCTGCGCGCCGAGGGCGGCCAGAGCCTGCCGGCCGACGTCTGGCTGAGGGGCATCGTCGAGCGCTGGCGCAGCCTGCGCCCGCACGTTCCGCTGGCCGTCCACATCGACTGCGGCCACCCGGCGCCCGAACTGGTGGCCGACACCACACTCGAACAAGCCATCCACAACCTCATCAACAACGCCGCCGATGCCTGCCCGGAGGGCGTCGAATGCGCAGCCCGAATCGACGCCGGGCAACTCGTCGTCAGTATTCTCGACCGGGGCCCGGGCATGCCTGCGAGCCTCCAGCCCCAGGCCGGCCACGAAGCCCTCGACAGCCCCGGCGACGGCCTCGGGATCGGCCTGCTGCTGGCCTTCGGCGCCGTCGAACGCTGCGGCGGCCGCATCCGCTTCGCGCCCCGCCCAGGCGGCGGCACCCTCGCCACCCTCACCCTTCCCCTCTCAGCCCTCCATCCATGACCCCGCAGGACGCCCCCCACATCCTCGTCATCGACGACGACCCCGCCTTCAACCGCGTACTCACCCGCGCACTCGGTCAGCGCGGCTTCACCGTCTTCGGCGCCCACGAGCCCGAGACGGCACTGGCACTGGCGCGCGAGCACGAGCCGGAATACGTGGTGCTCGACCTCAACATCGACGGCAGTTCCGGCCTGCGCCTGATCGAACCGCTGCTCGCCACCAACCCGGACTGCCGGATCCTCGTCCTCACCGGCTACGCCAGCATCGCCACCACCGTCGATGCGATCAAACTCGGCGCAATCCAGTACCTGGCCAAGCCGGCCGACGTGGACGCCATCCTCAAGGCCCTGCAGGCCGGCGATGTGGTCATTGACGACGAACTGAGCGCCGGCCCCATGTCCATCGACCGTCTCGAGTGGGAACACATCCAGCGCATACTCGGCGAAAACGACGGAAATATCTCCGCCACCGCCCGAGCGCTTAAAATGCACCGTCGCACACTGCAACGGAAACTGGCCAAACGGCCGGTCAAGGAATGAAACCCACGCACGACCACGATGAACGCGTCCGCCTCGACAAATGGCTGTGGGCGGCCCGCTTTTTCAAGCACCGCACCCAGGCCACCGAAGCCGTGGACGGAGGCAAGATCCAGCTCAACGGCGTCCGGGTGAAACCGGCACGGGACGTAAAAATCGGCGATCAGGTAGAGATCCAGGCCGCCGAGGCGCGTTTTTGCGTGATCGTGATGGGGATTGCCGACAAGCGCGGCAGCGCCACCGCCGCCCAGACGCTCTACGAGGAAACCGCCGAAAGCATTGCCGCACGTGAAGCCGAACGGGAGCAACGCAAGCTCGCCGCCACGCCCGGAGCTGACCTGCACGGCCGGCCGACCAAGCGCGACCGGCGCCAGATCGGACGCTTCAACGGCGGATTCTGAGGCCTACAGCCCGATGGCCAGCGCCACCGGCAAAAAGGCCAGCGCCGCCACGTTGCCGATCAGTACAATCGAGGCCACCTTCTCCGGCTCCTGGTGGTAACGCTCGGCGAAGATGTAGTTGAGCACCGCCGGCGGCAGCGCACCAAACACCAGCAGCAAGGCCCGCTCCCGCTCGGGCAGCGGCACCAGCAGCATCACGCCGGCCGCCAGCGCCATGCCGATCAGCGGGCGCAGCACTGCTCCCATCAAACCCAGGCGGATCTCGCCGATACGCGACTCGGTGAGCCGCACGCCCAACGCAAAGAGCATCAACGGAATCGAGATGTCGCCGAGCATCCTGATCGCCAGCATGGCCGGCGGCCACACCTCGACACCGGCAATGCCCACCGCCAGCCCGGCCGCGGTGGCCAGCACCGAGGGCACCTTCCACACGCTGGCGAGCTTGATGTGGTGGTCCAGCAGCCAGGCGCCGAAGGAAAAATGCAGCAGGTTCGACACCATGAACATCACCACTGCCGGCGCCAGCGCCTGCTCGCCAAAGGCCAGCACCGCCAGCGGCAGGCCCAGATTGCCGCAGTTGTTGAACATGATCGGCGGCACCAGCGTCTTTGGTGCAATGCCAAGAGCCTTCGCCGCCGCCCAGCCCAGCAGACCCGACCCGATCACCACCGCCAGCGTGGCGAACAGCAGCGGCAGGAATTCGGTGATGTGAAAGGACTTGTTGGCCAGTGCCCCGAACACCAGCGCCGGCACGAACACGTCCATGTTCAACTTGTTGGCGTGGGCCAGATCCGGCTTTGCCCTCCGCCCGACGAAGAAGCCGACAGCGGTGATGGCGAACAACGGAAAGAGGATCGAAACAATGCGCAGCAGCATGGCCGGAAAACAAAAAGCCGGACAGGCGCCGGTCGGGCGACCATTGTAGAACCGGCCCCGAAGGGCCGGCGTCGGGGTTTTCCCGAAGAGAATGCGCGGCGGCGAGCGCCGCTTACAACACGTAGCGCGCCAGGTCTTCCCGCTGGGCGAGCATCTCAAGGCGGCCATCGACGAAGGCCGCGTCGATCAGCACCGTCTGCTCACCGCCTTTGCCGGCCTCGAAGGCCAGCTCTTCGAGGAGCTTTTCCATCACCGTATAAAGGCGACGGGCACCGATATTCTCGGTCTTCTCGTTCACCTGGAAGGCAATCTCTGCGAGGCGACGAATGCCTTCGGGGGCAAACTCCAGCGTGACGCCATCGGTGGCCAGCAGGGCTTCGTACTGACGCGTCAGACAGGCGTCGGTCTGGGTCAGGATGCACTCGAAATCCTCAACCGACAGGGAGTCCAGCTCGACGCGGATCGGAAAACGCCCCTGCAGCTCGGGGATCAGGTCACTCGGACGCGACAGGTGGAAGGCCCCGCTGGCGATGAACAGGATGTGATCCGTCTTGACCATGCCGTACTTGGTGGTGATCGTCGTGCCTTCCACCAGCGGCAGCAGGTCACGCTGTACGCCCTGGCGGGACACGTCGGCACCGTGGCTGTCCGAGCGGGTCGCAATCTTGTCGATTTCGTCGAGGAAGACGATGCCGTTCTGCTCCACCATGCGCAGGGCTTCGGCCTTCATTTCCTCTTCGTTCACCATTTTGGCGGCTTCCTCGTCGGTGAGCAGCTTCATGGCTTCGCTGATCTTCAGCTTGCGGGACTTCTTCTTCCCGCCGCCCATGTTCTGGAACATGCTCTGCAGCTGGCCGGTGAGCTCTTCCATGCCCGGCGGAGCAAGGATTTCGGCGCTCATGCCGGGCACCGACACTTCGATATCCACTTCCTTGTCGTCCAGCTCGCCTTCACGCAGCTTCTTGCGGAATTTCTGGCGGGTAGCATTATCTTCCGGCGCCGCATCAGAACCAAAACCCGTAGTCGGGCGGGCCGGCGGCAGCAGGATGTCGAGGACACGATCCTCGGCAGCATCTGCGGCCCGGTCGCGCACCTTCTTCATGGCCTGCTCGCGATGGCTCTTGATGGCGATTTCCACCAGATCACGGATGATCGTGTCCACATCGCGGCCTACATAGCCCACTTCGGTAAACTTGGTCGCTTCGATCTTGATGAAGGGTGCATTGGCCAGGCGAGCCAGACGACGGGCGATCTCGGTCTTGCCGACACCGGTCGGTCCGATCATCAGGATGTTCTTGGGGGTGATCTCGCTTTTCAGCGGTTCGGCCACCTGGGCACGCCGCCAGCGGTTGCGCAGGGCCACGGCGACGGCCTTCTTGGCGCGGCCCTGGCCAACGATGTGTTTGTCGAGTTCGGAGACGATCTCCGGAGGCGTCATTTGAGTCATGGGTTGAGCACCTCGATGACGTGGCTCTGGTTGGTGTAGATGCACAGGTCGCCGGCGATGGTCAGCGATTTCTTGACCACTTCTTCCGGCGTCAGATCGGTGTTTTCGATGAGGCCGCGAGCGGCGGCCTGGGCGTAGGCGCCACCACTGCCGATGGCCACGATGCCCTGCTCCGGCTCCAGAACGTCGCCGTTGCCGGTGATGATCAGGGAGTTATCCAGATCGGCCACCGCCAGCATGGCTTCGAGGCGCCGCAGGGCGCGGTCGGTGCGCCAGTCCTTGGCGAGCTCGACGGCACTGCGCAGCAGGTTGCCCTGGTGCTTTTCCAGCTTGGCCTCGAAGCGCTCGAAGAGCGTGAAGGCGTCCGCCGTGCCGCCTGCGAAACCGGCCAGAATGCGGTTCTGGTAAAGCTTGCGCACCTTGCGGGCGGTGGACTTGATGACGATATTCCCGAGCGTTACCTGGCCGTCGCCGCCAAGGGCAACGTGCCGGCCACGCCGGACCGAGAGAATGGTAGTGCCGCGATATTGTTCCATCGCACGGATCTGGGGGCAGAGAAAGGAATTACAAGCCCCGGCAAGGGAGGAAATCGGAGGTACAAAAAAACCGGCGGGGCGCCGGCTTTCCTTGCGTGTGTCCAGCGGGCGTCAACCGCGCAGTTCGATACGCGCCACCTGATGCAGCCCCATGACCTGCATGAGCGCCGCCACCATCGAATTGACGCCTTTCAACACCACCAGCCGGCCCTGTGTATGCAGTTGCGACACGATATTGAAAAGTGTGCCGGCAGAAACGAAATCCATGCGTCGCAAACGACTGCAATCCACTTCCACTTTGGTGCGGCCACTCGCAAAACCGGTGATCTTGCGCAGCACCTCGGTGTTCGGGCCGACAATCTCGCCTTCCAGCACGTAGACGTCGGCCATTTCCACTGCAAAATCGTCGGCTTCGGTCAAGCTCGAAGTAGCTGCCGGAGGCGGCTCCCAGGAAGGCGGCGACTCCTCGAAGGTCATCGCGTATTCGACAGCCAGCTCTTCGAAGCGCTCCTGCTGGTCGGTGTATTGAAGGATTTCCAGCAACAGCAGCCAGGTTGTCTGGTTCTCGCGCTTGCCGTTCGTCACCTGCCCGCCAAGCACAGCCGCCAGATGCCCGGCAGCCGACAGGGACAGCTTGATCCGCGCCTTGCGCAGGCCGCGGACAGCCCGCAACAACAGCTCGGCACCGGCGTTATCCACGCCACGCAGGCGGCTCAGATCGATCCGCAGGGCGCCATTACGCATGCCGATCTGAATCAACTGGGCAAACTGGGCGGCAGCCTGCCCGTTCAGCGTGCCGGACAGGTTGACGGTCTGGACCTTGGCCTCGCCAGCCCGCGTTGCCTGGGGCGACAGATCCTGCCATGCGGGGGGCGAACGCTCGAATTCGGTGGCATAAACCAGGCTGCGGGCCTCGAAACGATCCTTCTGGCCGGTGAGGCGAAAAAGGTCGAGGAGCATGCCCCACAGGGTGTAACGGGAATCAGTGGCGGTAGTCGCCGCCAGGGCGTGCTCAAGCACGGCACGCGCCTCGTCATAGCAACCATTGGCGTAAACAATGGCGGCTTCTTCGACGGAGGCGCTCATCTCGTCGACCCCCTCCTCCACGTGCACCTTGTCGGCGCACTGGGCCAGCACCCGCTTCAGATCTCCGCCGGCGATGGTGAAATCGAGGGAGGAGGTCTCGCTGCGGGGCGTGCTTGGCCGGGACGACAGGGGTTCGGATAACGCTGGGGATGGCTTAGCCCCGGCGCCGGACGAAGTCCGGGAACGGGGTGCAGGACTTCCGGCAGATGCAGGCTTTTTGCCGAAAAACGGTAGCACCACTCCAGTATCCTCCCCAGTAAATTGTTTACAATTGGACAGGATATCATCCAACAAAGCACGCGCCAGGTGATTTACATCCGGTCGCATTTCACGCTTGGCACTGCAATCAGCATAACGAGAAGCAAGGCGCATACCGGTCCGAATGGCTGATCGAAGCCCAAAGACACAGTAAACGCGCCACTGTAGCCCAGCATGCCGATGACCGCCGCAAGCACCAACCCCGGGCGCCAGCCGCGTCCAAAGCGATAGGCGAGCAAGGGCGGCACGAACACCAGTGCAAAGGCCGCCATCACCCCCAGGCTGACCGTCGCCAGCGCCACCACCAGGCCCGCCAGCAGGTCGAACAGCATCAGCCGCGGCCGCTCGTCGCGCCCCCGGGCCCGGTAGAACTCCGGAAAGAAGCGCCCCAGCAGCAGCGGGCGGGACAGCCAGGCCAGCAGCGGCAAAACCACCACGCAGGCCAAGCCGGCCGCCAGCAAATGACCTTCGCCGGTGAAATACAACTGGCCGTCGAACAACGCATGCCCGGCCTGCTCGGCCAGCGGGTGGTTGGCCACCAACAGCACGCCGCCCCCCCAGGCGAACAGCAGCATCAGCGCGTAGGCGTTGGCCCCGGCCCGGGCCATCAACCCCTTGGCCAGTGCCGCCAGCAGCGCCGCCAGCACCCCGCCGACGATCATCGGCCAGCTCAGCACCATGGCCAGCAAGGCGCCCGCCGACGCCATCTGGGCAAAGGCCAGCGCCGCCAGCCATTCATTGCGCAGGCGCAGGTACATGCCGATCAGCGGCAGCATGCCGGCCAGCAGCAGGCCGGTAAAGAAAGGCACCCGGAAGAGCGGGTCGAACAGCAGATCGAAACTCATGTACCCACCTCCACGATGCGGGTGCATACGTCATCGATCAGCGTGTGGTCGTGGGACACGATCACGATGCCCTGGTTTCCATGGGCACGGCCGAGCCAGTCGGCCAGGTAGGCCACACCAGCCCGGTCGAGGTTGTTGGTCGGCTCGTCGAGCAGCACCAGATCGGCCGGCGCAGTCAGGCAGGCCCACAGGCGCAGAAACTGGAGCTGGCCGCCGGACAGGCGATCCAGTCGCTGGTGGAGCCGCTCCTCCAGCCAGGGCGGCAGACCGTCGGGCGTGGCGCCGGTCAGCTGCAGCATTTCCAGCCCGGTGAGCGGCACCCCGCGCAAGTCGTCGAAGCCCTGGGCCTGATGCGAAATCGTCAGTCCTGGCGCCTTTTCGACCCGGCCACCGAACACTTTGACACCTCCCCACAGGGCCTTCAGCAAGGTGGACTTGCCCGCCCCGTTGGGCCCGGCAAGGCCGAGAATCTCGCCCCGGCACAGTTCAAAACCGAGCGGACCGGCCACCGGCGCGGCATAGCCGGCCGTCAGATCCGTAACCCGCAGCAATACCTCGGCCATGCCGGCACCCCTTACTTCAGACCGGCGAGCAAGCGCCGGATGGTGTCGTCGAACAGACCGAACAGATCAGCGGCCTCCGGCGTACCCCCCACCGTGAAAGGCAGGACGATCACCGGAATATGGGCCCGCTCACCCAGCCAGTCCGAGGCCGTCGAGCGGGTGTAGACCGGGCGCAGGATCATCTTCGCCGGCGCCACCTTCTGGCGCTCGAGAATGCCGGCCAGATGGGCACTGCCCGGCTCGACGCCCGCCTTTGGCTCCAGCGCGCCGAGTTCCTTCAGGCCCAGCCAGTCGGCCATATAGGGAAAGGAGCGATGCTGGACCCACACCGGCACGCCGCGCAGGGGCGCCGCAGCCAGCTCCCAGCGGGTCATGGCGGCCTTCCACTTGTCAGAGAAGCGCACCAGATTGGCCTTGTAGGTCTCGGCATTGGCCGGATCCACCAGGATCAGGCGGGCAGCCAGAGCCTCGGCCACTTTCAGGATGTTGCGCGGGTCGGTCTGGATATGCGGATTGCCACTGGCGTGCACATCGCCATCGGCCCGGTCGAGCCGCGCCGGCACCTCACGCAGGCGTACCAAGGAAGCAGCCTCCAGGTAGCCGGGCTGGCCCGGCTGGATCGCCGCATTGCCCGACTCGCGCAGCACCATCGGCAGCCAGCCGATTTCCAGCTCGGCGCCGGTCGCCACCACCAGCTGGCTGCTTCGCGCACGGGCAATCAGCGACGGTTTGGCGTCGATGCGATGCGGGTCCTGGAGGGCATTGGTGGCAGAGAAGGCATTCACCTTGTCACCGCCGATCTCCTTCGCGAGGGCTGCCCATTCGGGCACCGACGCAAACACGTTGAGGGCCGCCGAGGCCGGCAAGGCAGCCAGGGCGAAGAAAAGCGCAACAAGGCGCAGGATCAGTTTGGATAACATTTTTCGCTTCCTCAGAACTTGTGGGCGCCGTGGGCGCCAAGGCTCATGATGTACTGCAGCCAGACTTGGTTGTCGGACTCGCCGTTGCGGGATTTGTCGCGGGCCAGTTGCAGGCGCAGGCGGGAGAACTCCGACGGCGACCAATCCACCATGGCGGTCTGGCGGGTCGGGTTGTAGCCGGCCAGGATCGGCAGGCCGGTGGGGTCCAGCGTGCCCAGATCGGCCGTGCCGGAGCGCAACCAGTCGCCACGCACACCAACGCGCCAGCGCGGCATGAACTGGTACACCGCCTGCAGGTAGCTGCCGGACTGGCGGAAACGGGCGGCCGACGAGGCTGCGGCTACACCGTCAGCATCCAGGTTGTAGCCTAGCTCGCCAGCCTCCCGGCGCTGCAGATACTCGCCCTGCACTTTCAGGTAGCGCTCGCTGCTGTTGCCATTCGGCGCCCATTTATAGACAAAGTCGGCAATCCAGGTCTGGCTGCTGCCCGAGAAGCTGTTACTGACACCACCGTCCTCGAAACCCCGCTCCCGTGGATTGGCCCGCACGTGGGACAAGCCCAGTTGCCAAGCAGACGAGTCGCCGATGTCACCCCCCACGTGGGCAAAGGCGGTCCACAGGCCAGCCCCGTTGGCCTTGCGCTCGGCCCCCGGAAACTTGTCGCCAGCCGCCACCTCGGCGCCCAGCTCCATGAACAAATCGGTTGGCGCGACCCAGCGCAACTGCACGCCGTCGTTCTGCAGGCGGTAGCCGAAGAAGGCCTTGTAGGCCAGCGGCGCATCAGAGAAGTCCCACTCGTGGGGATGCTGCTGGTTGATGTAGCCGACACCCGACAGGAAACGCCCTGCCTTCAGCTTGAGACCGGCCGGCATGGCCAGCGTCTCGACGTTAACCTCTTCCACCTCGACCACACCTGCGCCGTCGTCCTCGGCCAGCGAGAAGCGCGCGTTGCCGCGGAACAGGTGATCCACATTGGCCGAAAAAGCCAGTTCGGACTCACCGAGGGAGAAACCCTTCTTCGGCGGCCCGACCTCCCCGCCCGACGGCATGAAGCCGTCGATCCGGTAGGCCGACGGGTCGCGCTGCTGGCGGGTGAACTTGCTGTCGATGATCAGGGATACGGCGGGATTGAAGGTGCTCTCAGCCGCCGGCCGGCGCGCCACGCTGTCGGCAGTGGCCTGGGCTTCAACAGCACTGCTGGCGGCCTGGCTCGCCCGGCTCTCGGTATCGGCAAGCCGCTTTTCGAGGGCCTGGATACGCTGCTCGTAAGATTCGCGGAGCTCGCGCAATTGTTCGCGCAGCTGTTTCAGGTCGGCGTCGCCGGCCGCGAAGGCGGCGCCCGGAAAGGCGGCGACGAGGGCTACGCACAGCGCGCCCGGTATTAGATGTTTCATGCTTGGTCTTCCAGCTGGATCGGTTCGACAAACGGGGGCCGCCGACGCAGGCAGGGCCGGCGCCGGTCAGCACAACAGGAACGGGATCAGACTGAAAAGACGGGCGGACCGCGGCTGTGAGGGCGCGGAAGGCGGAAGGCCCGCAACGCAACGGTGGCATCACCGGGCAGAAGCGGCAGCGGGGAATCCACCGCCAATACCGGCAGGGACGGCGGAAGGGCCGATACCAGATCGGCAGCCGCCAGACACAACAGGCAGCGTTCGTGGCGCTCCGCTGCCGGCATGCCGCCCTCGTAGGGCACGGAGGCAGCCAGTGCCGCGTCGCCCCGGGCCAGCGCAGACAACTCGCCCACGTGACTGAGCGCGTGGGCGGCGGCAAAAATCTGCGCACACACCAGCAACAGCGCCAGCGCACTGCGAAAAACCGTCGAAGGGCGGCCGCGGAAGAAACTCATGCGGCTTCCTGCGGCACGACGCAGAAGCAGGCGAAGGCCCGATCCACGATGTCCCGCTCAAGATCGCGAACGATGAAAACCAGGCGGGTGCTGCGATCGGCGTCCGGCCAGGCCGGCAAGGCCGCATCCGGGTAGCGCAGGTGATGGACGCACTGGATGACCCGCGGCACGTCCTCACCGCGTACATTCACGATGCCCTTTACACGCAGCAACTGATCGCCCTTGAGCCCCTGGAGCATGTCGAGGGCGGTAGAGAAATCGCCCCAGGCGACAGGTTCGTCAATGCGCACCACAAAGGCGTGGGTCGATGCATCGTGGCGGCCCGGCTCGCCAGTCTGCCGGCCAGAACGGGGAGCGTAGGGATTTTTCCGGGCGTTGGCAGCAACTGCTTCATCGGCAAGCCAGCGCGCCACATCCGCCGACTTGGTTGCCGGATTCCACAGACCGCAATCGACAATTGCCGCCGGATCCAGCTCGCCACGGGACACCCGGAACTGCGGCGCGCCGGGATTGAGCGCGGCCAGAGTGGCGGACAGGGCTTCGACAGCGGCCGGCCCGGCCTGATCGCACTTGGTGATCAGCAGCCGGTCGGCCATCGCCGCCTGCTTGACGGCTTCCGGCTGACGAGCGAGCTGCTTCGCGCCGAACACCGCATCCACCGCCGTGACGACGCCATCGAGGCGATAGCGCTCGGCGATGAAGAAATCCTGCATCAGGGTGAAGATCACCGGCGCCGGATCGGCCAGGCCGGTGGTTTCGATGACGACGCGATCCAGAGCCGGCAGTTCCCGGCGCAAACGGCGCATGAAGATATCGCGCAGGGCGCGGGCAAGGTCACCACGCACCGTGCAGCAGATGCAGCCGGACTCAAGGAGGACGAGGTTCTCGTCGATGCGCTCGACGAGAAGATGATCGATCGGCACGGCGCCAAACTCGTTCATCAAGACCACGCTGCCCGCCAGCGCGGGCTGGCGGAGCAGGTGGTTCAGAAGGGTGGTCTTCCCTGCCCCGAGAAAACCGGTAAGCAGGGTGACGGGAATATGGTTCGCCGAGGCGGTCATGGGAGTGCGCGGCCGTCCCGGCGAAGCAGAGCCAAACGGAGGATTATTCCCCGTACAGCTTCTGGGTGCGCTCGCGGCGCTCCTGGGCGTCGATCGACAGGGTCGCGGTCGGGCGAGCCAGCAAACGGCCGATACCGATCGGATCGCCCGTCTCTTCGCACCAGCCGTATTCGCCCTCGGAAATGCGCTCCAGCGCTTCCTCGATTTTCTTGATCAGCTTGCGCTCCCGGTCACGCACGCGCAGTTCAAGAGCGTGCTCTTCTTCCACCGTAGCCCGGTCGGCCGGATCGGCGACGAGTTCGTTCTCGCGCAGATTGGCGCCGGTACTGGCCGCGTTTTCCAGCAGCTCGTCGCGCATCTTGGTCAGACGCACCCGGAAGAACTCCAGCTGGGCCGGGTTCATGTAATCATCTTCCGGCATGGCCAGAATTTCAGCCTCGGACAGCAGCTTTTCCTTGCTTGTCGTATTTGCAACCATGTCTCATTCCTCCCATGAATCGGCTATCGGGCCCGGCTGCCGACGGCAAGCCCGGATTCGGCCCGTTTGGCGACTCTCTATCGATTTGGGCCACATTCTGCCGCAAACTTTCCCATGACGCCCGTGCGCCTTGTCGTCGACCAATGCACAAAGCGCACCAGTCTACATTCAAGACCGCGATTCTAGGCACAGGATCATTGCAATTACAACGGCCCGAGCGTGTCAGGCGCCGCATAACCTACATTCTGAAACACTGAATCGACCCTGCCGCTTCGGCACAAGGCATCACGTGCTGTAAAATGTTGCGATGCATGCAACGAACCCTCCCGCGCCGAATGAAGGCAAGGCCTTCTTTTCGCTGCCGGTCCGGGTGTACTACGAAGACACCGACGCCGGCGGTGTCGTCTACTACGCCAACTATCTCAAGTTCTGCGAACGGGCCCGCACCGACTGGTTGCGGGCGATGGGTTTCGAGCAGAACCGGCTGTACGTCGAGCAGGATATCGTATTTGTGGTGCGTTCCGTAAAGGCCGACTACCTTCAAGCCGCAGTGCTCGACGACCTGTTGAACGTCGTCACCACCATCGACAAGCTCGGCCACGCCAGCATCGTGTTCGGCCAGAAGGTCGTGCGCGACGACAAATCCATCTTCGACGCCCTGATCACCATCGCCTGCGTCAACCGCGTCTCGAAACGCGCAACCCCGATTCCCCCCGCTGTGCGCGCACAGTTCGCCACCCTGGTTCAAACCCGATGAACGTCACAGAAGATCTCTCCATCCTGTCCCTGATCGCCAACGCGAGCCTGCTCGTCAAGCTTGTCATGGCACTCCTGGGCACCGTCTCCTTCATGTCCTGGTACTGGATCTTCCGCAAGTGGTTCTCGATCCGCGACGCCCAGAAGAAGACCGATCTGTTCGAGCGCGACTTCTGGAGCGGCGGCGACCTCAACGCTCTCTACCAGAGCGCTGCCACCGGGCGCCACGAAGCTGCAGGCATGGAGCGCATTTTTGAGGCTGGCTACCGGGAATTCGCCAAGCTGCGCGGCAAGAGCCTCGACCACGGATCCATCATCGACGGCGCCAAGCGGGCCATGCGCGCCACCTATCAGCGTGAAGTGGACGACCTTGAAGCCCACCTGGCCTTCCTGGCCTCGGTCGGCTCCGTGTCACCCTACGTGGGCCTGCTCGGCACCGTGTGGGGCATCATGAACGCCTTCCGCGGCCTCTCCAACGTGGGCTCGGCAACCCTTGCCCACGTGGCGCCCGGCATCGCCGAAGCCCTTGTCGCCACGGCCATCGGCCTGTTTGCAGCGATTCCGGCGGTGGTGGCCTACAACCGCTTCGCCCACGACATCGACCGCATCGCGATCCGCTTCGAGAGCTTCACCGAAGAGTTCCTGAACATCCTCCAGCGCCAGCTGCGCTGAACGGAGCCTCGCCGCAATGCGCCAACGCCGCCTGATGAACCAGATCAACGTCGTGCCTTACATCGACGTGATGCTGGTCCTCCTCGTGATCTTCATGGTCACCGCACCGATGATCCAGTCGGGCTCGGTGAACCTGCCCAGCGTGGATAAAGTCCCCGCTCCGCCCACCGACGCCATGGTCGTGCAGGTCAAGCCGGACGGGGAACTCACCCTTCGCGCCACCAGCAACTCGACCGAAAAGCCGCTTAACCGCAAGGATCTGATCAGCGAAGTACAAGCCGCCGTATCGGCCAACCCGGGCCAGTCGGTGATCATCGCCGCCGACAAGACAGTCAAGTACGAGCAGGTCATGAACACCCTCAACGACCTGCGCAACGCAGGCGTCAACAAGGTCGGCCTGCAAACGCAGATCGGCAAGTCTGCCCGATGAATCCTGCGCTGCCCGCCAACGAGCGCGGCAAGTGGTCGTCCCTGGTGCTTGCCGCGGCGGTCCATGCTGCTCTCGGCCTGTTCCTGTTCTACGGCGTACGCTGGCAAAACCGCCTGCCCGACCCCATCGAGGTCGAGCTGGTGAGTGCGCCGCCGCCCGCCGCACTGGTCGCCCCGCCTCCGCCACCGGCCCCTCCCGTCGCAGCCCGTCCCAAGCCTCCTGCAGCCGTGCCGGAAGAGGAGGACGAGCCCGAGCCTGAACCGCCCCCGCGCAAACAGCCGGACATCGCCATCAAGGCCCCCGAACCCAAGAAGACGCCGCCCAAGCCGGTCAAGGAAGTGGTCAAGCCGGCAGAAAAGCCGGTCGTCAAACCCAAACCCGAGCCCAAACCGGAGCCCAAGCCAAAAGCGAAGCCGGAACCCAAACCGGAACCGAAGGTCAAGACCGAAAAACCGGCAAAGCCGCTTGAAAAGCCCGTCAAGACAGACAAGACTGCCAAGGCCGACGCCGATCACAGCCGCGCCCTGGAAGACAAGCGCATGCGCGAACTGATGGCCCGGGACAGCGAAAGCGCTTCCCAGTCCCACCAGATCCAGGAGGAACTCGCCCGCGTTGCCGGCGCCAAGGCCAGCGCTGCACGCAACAAGGCCATCGAGGCCTACGTCGAAAAAATCCGCGCCAAGGTAAAGGGCAACATCGTTCTGCCGCCTGGCGTCAGCGGCGACCCCTTCGCCCTGTTCTATGTCGATCAGCTGCCCGACGGCTCGGTGATCGAGGTCCGCCTCAAGCGCTCAACCGGCAATGCCCAGTTGGACGGCGCCATCGAGCGGGCGATCCAGAAATCCAGCCCGCTGCCCAAGCCGGACAAGCCGGAACTGTTCAACCGTACGCTGGAGCTGAAGTTCTACCCGCTCCGCGACTAAACCTATCGAGCCATGCCCATGCATTCACGCATCCTGTCTGTCCTGCGCAGCGCCGCTCCGGTCTGCGTGCTGGCCCTGGCCTCGTCCCTGGCCCAGGCCCAGCTCGCCATCGAGATCACCGGCGCCGGCACCAACCGCATGCCGGTGGCCATCGCCAGCTTCGAGGGCGAAAGCGCCCTGCCCCGTGCCGTCACCGACGTGGTCCGCGCCGACCTCGAACGCAGCGGCCTCTTCAAAATGGTCGAACTCGGCCCCACCCCGATGGGCGCCGACGCACCGGTGGACTTCGCCCGCATCCGCAGCAAGGGTGCCGACAGCGTCGCCGTCGGCACCATCGCCCCCAACGGCAGCGGCCGCTACCAGGTACAGGTGCGTCTCCTCGACGCCGCCAAGCAGGCCACCCTCGGCAGCCAGGCGATGGTGATGGCGCCGGCCCAGTACCGCACCACCGGCCACCGCATCGCCGACTTCATCTACGAAAAGCTCACCGGCGAGCCCGGCGTGTTCTCCACCCGCATCGCCTACGTGCTCAAGTCCGGCTCGCGCTACGAACTGCAGATTGCCGACGCCGACGGCAGCAATGCGCAAACCGCGCTGGCCTCGCGGGAGCCGATCATCTCTCCGTCCTGGTCACCAGACGGCAGCCGCCTCGCCTATGTGTCCTTCGAAGCCAAGAAGCCGGTGGTTTACGTGCACTCCCTGGCCACCGGCCAGCGCAACGTGGCCGCCAACTTCAAGGGCTCCAACTCGGCCCCGGCCTGGTCGCCGGACGGCCGCCGGCTGGCAGTTGTGCTCACCAAGGACGGCCAGTCCCAGCTGTACAGCGTCAGCGCCGACGGCTCCGGCGTGCAGCGTCTGGCCTCCTCTTCCGGCATCGACACCGAGCCGTCCTGGTCTTCCGACGGCATGATCTACTTCACCTCCGACCGGGGCGGCAGCCCGCAGGTTTACCGGGTTCCCGCCGGCGGCGGCGACGCCCAGCGGGTTACTTTCGAAGGCAGCTACAACGTGAGCCCGCGCCCCTCTCCGGATGGCAAGAGCCTGGTTTACGTGTCCCGCAACGGTGGCCGCTTCCAGATCACCATGCTCGACCTGGCCTCGCGCCAGACCCAGATTCTCACCGACTCGTCGAAGGATGAATCGCCCAGTTTCGCGCCCAACGGCCGCATGGTGCTGTATGCCACCGAAGTGGGCGGACGCGGCGTGCTGTCTGCCGTGTCATCCGACGGTCGTGTCAAACAACGTCTGTCGGTACAATCGGGCGACGTTCGCGAACCCGCCTGGGGTCCGCAACCGCGCAACTGACACAATAAAAAGACAAACTTTTCCTTTTCCTCGCCCCCTGCGATCGCTCTCGGAGTCCACACCATGAAGTACACCCGCCTCGCCCTGTCCCTGTTCGCTGTCGGCCTGCTGGCTGCCTGCAGCTCTGCTCCCAAGACCGCCGACCAAAGCGCCGCCGTTGAAGACCGCTCCAGCGGAGCTTCCAGCTCTGGCGTCGACGGCAACCGCGTCGTGGCCGTTGATGCCAACGCTGCCAACGGTGCCGGCCTGGCCGCCCTGAAGGATCCGAAGAGCATCCTCTCCAAGCGCAGCGTGCTGTTCGACTACGACAGCTACGTGGTCAAGGATCAATACCGTTCGCTGATCGAAGCCCACGCCAAGTTCCTCGTTGCCAACCCCAAGATGAAGATGCTCATCCAGGGCAACACCGACGAACGCGGCAGCCGCGAATACAACCTGGCGCTCGGTCAGAAGCGTGCCGACGCGGTCAAGAAGGCTCTCAGCCTGCTCGGCGTGACCGAAGCCCAGCTCGAATCCGTCAGTCTCGGCGAAGAAAAGCCCAGCTGCGGCGATGCCAGCGAAGCCTGCTGGTCCGCCAACCGTCGCGGCGACATGCTCTATTCGGGTGAGTTCTGATGTTCCGGCGCCTTCTGCCCGTCCTGTTGGCCGGGCTTTTTGCCACCCAGGCACACGCCGGGCTGTTTGACGACGAGGAAGCCCGGGCGCGGATCAACGAGATCCGCAACCAGCTCAACTCGCGTCTCGACAAGCTCGAAGCGAGCGCCCGGGCCCAGCTCGAACTCGCCAACCAGATCGAACAACTGAAGGCCGAAATTGCCCGCCTGCGCGGCGAGAACGAAGTCCTCGGCAACGATCTGGCGAACGCCAACAAGCGGCAGAAGGACTTTTACGTGGATCTCGACAACCGCTTGCGGAAACTCGAGACCACGCCGGCGGCAGACACCCCGCAGCAGACTCCGGCGGCAGCCGTCGACCCGGCTGCCGAGAGCCGCGACTACGAAGCGGCCCTCACGCTACTGCGTGGCGGCAAGTACAAGGAAGCCTCCAGCGGCTTTACCAGCTTCATCAAGAACTACCCGAACAGCAGCTTCCAGCCCAACGCGCACTTCTGGGCCGCCAGCGCGCTGTATCAGCAGAAGGACAACGCTGGCGCCGCCGAGCACTACGCCAAGGTGGCCAGCCAGTGGCCGGACGACAGCCGGGCGCCCGACGCCCTGCTCGGTCTGGCCAGCACCCAGCAAGCCCGGAACGACAACGTCGCCGCCACCCGGACCCTGGAAAAGCTGCTGGCCAAGTACCCGAGCAGCTCCGCCGCACTGATCGCCAAGCAACGCCTCAAGAAGTAAACCCGCCAGCCCCGCGTCCACCGACCGGGGCTGCGCATCTTTACCCGCCCCCGCCATGCCCACTTCCGGTCGTCCCGTCACCCTCCGCATCACCGAGATTTTCCATTCGCTGCAAGGAGAAACCTCGCGGGCCGGACTGCCGACGGTGTTTGTCCGGCTCACCGGCTGCCCCCTGCGCTGCACCTGGTGCGACACCGAATATGCCTTCACTGGCGGCACCACCCGCACGCTCGACGCCATCCTGGCCGAAGTCGCCAGCCACCAGTGCCAGACCATCTGCGTCACCGGTGGCGAGCCGCTCGCCCAGAAGGCCTGCCTGCCGCTGCTCACGGCCCTGTGCGACGCCGGCTACTCCGTATCGCTGGAGACCAGCGGCGCCCTCGACATTGGCGGCGTAGACCCGCGCGTCTCGCGCATTGTCGATCTCAAGGCCCCCGGCTCCGGCGAGGAAGCCCGCAACCTGCTGTCGAACATTGCGCACCTCACGCCCAATGACGAACTCAAACTGGTGCTCGCCGGCGAGACCGACTACGAATGGGCCAGGGCGCAGATTGCCGAACACGGCCTCACCCGGCGCTGCCCGGTACTCCTTGCCCCCGTCCAGGGCCAGCTGAAGCCCGCCGACCTGGCCGCCTGGGTGCTGCGTGACCGCCTGCCGGTACGCATGCAGGTGCAACTCCACAAGATCATCTGGGGCAACGAACCCGGGCGCTAGACCCGAACGGCACGCCTGCCCCCGTCGGCCGCGCGTCGACGCTACTATTTCCGAATTCCCCGGAGAAACCATGAACACTCCACGCCCCCGCGCCCTCGTCCTGCTTTCGGGCGGGCTTGATTCCGCCACTTGCCTCGCCATTGCCCGCGCCGAAGGCTTCGACGCCTACGCCCTGTCCGTCGAATACGGCCAGCGCCACGCGGCCGAGCTTGCCGCCGCCCAGCGCGTCGCCAGCACTCTCGGCGCCATCGCCCACCGAGTTGCCCACGTCGACCTCGGCCAGTTCGGCGGATCAGCCCTCACCGACTCGTCCCTCGCCGTTCCCATCGAAGGCCTTGAAGGCGGCATCCCGATCACCTACGTGCCGGCCCGCAACACCATCATGCTGTCCATCGCCCTGGCCTGGGCCGAAGTGCTTGGTGCCGAGCACATCTACGTGGGTGTGAATGCGGTGGACTACTCCGGCTATCCCGACTGTCGTCCGGCCTTCATCGAAGCCTTCGAAACCATGGCCAACCTGGCCACCAAGGCCGGTGTCGAAGGCCACAAGCTGCACATTCATGCTCCGCTGATTGATCTCTCCAAGGCCGACATCATTCGCCGCGGCACCGCCCTGGGCGTCGATTACGGCCTCACCGTGTCCTGTTATCAAGCCGACGACGACGGCAAGGCCTGCGGCCTGTGCGACGCCTGCAGGCTGCGCCGGGCCGGCTTCGAAGCCGCCGGCGTCGCCGATCCGACACCCTACCGCTGAACCTGCGGGCGACAGACCCCTCCAAAGGCCATGGACGCCCCGACCACACTCCCCCTTGGCCTGCCGGCAATCGCCTGGCTGGCCGGCGCCATCGGCGCCGTCTTCGGCTTTGCCGCCCAGCGCAGCAACTTCTGCACGATGGGGGCCATCGCCGACATCCTCATCATGGACGACTGGACCCGCCTGCGCATGTGGGCCCTGTCCGTCGCCGTCGCCATCGTCGGCACAACAGGGCTACAGGTTGCAGGCCTGATCGACGTGCACAACTCGATCTACACCGGCACCCGCCTGCCCTGGCTGTCCCACATCGTCGGCGGCACCCTTTTCGGCATCGGCATGACCCTCGCCTCCGGTTGCGGCGCCAAGACACTCGTACGGCTCGGCAGCGGCAACCTCAAGTCACTGGTCGTCTTCGTCTTTCTTGGCATCTCGGCCTATATGAGCCTGCGCGGCCTCTTCGGCGGCTGGCGCGTTGCCTGGCTCGATCCGGTGGCGATCCAGCTCGACAGTCCGCAGGATCTTCCAACCCTCCTCGCCAACCACTTCAAGCTCGACAGCCACAGCGCCTGGCTGGCCTGCGCCAGCGTATGCGCCGGTAGCCTCAGCCTCTTCGCCCTGTCGAGCCGCGACATGTGGCGCCCGGCACCACTGCTCGGCAGCACCGCCATCGGTGCCTGTATCGTTGCCGGCTGGTACCTGAGCGGCCACCTCGCCTGGCTCGCCGAAGACCCGGACACCCTGCAGGCCGCCTTCCTCGCCACCAACAGCGGCCGCATGGAATCCCTCAGCTTCGTCGCTCCCTACGCCTACAGCCTCGACCTGCTGATGCTGTGGACTGACAAGAGCCGCCTCGTCACCATCGGCATCGCCAGCAGCACCGGGGTCATTGGCGGCTCGCTGCTCGCCGCCGTCCTCACACGCAGCTTCCGCATCGAAAGCTTCCGCGACGCCCCCGACCTTGCCCGCCATCTGGCAGGCGCGGTGTTGATGGGCTTCGGCGGCGTCACGGCGCTGGGCTGCACCGTCGGCCAGGGGCTCAGCGGTTTGTCCACGCTTTCCATCGGTTCAGCCCTCACTGTCCTGGCCATTTTCGGGGGCGCCAGCCTGTCGATAAAAATTCAGCTACAAAACGCTTGACGGATTTTCTAGACGGGCTATAATGCGCATCTCTTCCGGGGGGTCGGTAGCTCAGTCGGTAGAGCAGCGGACTTTTAATCCGTTGGTCGCG
>JAOAUC010000073.1 GCA_030157785.1 Zoogloea oleivorans | reverse complement strand
ACGGCCTGTGGTTCGACAAGAACGGCATGCTGTGGATCCAGACCGACGACGGCGCTTACACCGACGTCACCAACTGCATGATGCTGGCCGCCATTCCCGGCAAGGTCGGCGACGGCGGTGCGGTGACCGCCGCCAGCGGCATGCCCACCCTCAAGGGAGCCGACGCCACCGCTGCCACCGTGCGCCGCTTCCTGGTCGGCCCGAAGGATTGCGAAATCACCGGCCTCGCCATGACCCCGGATCGCAAGACCCTCTTCGTCAACGTCCAGCACCCGGGCGAAAACGGCAGCCTGGCCACCCCGACCAGCGCCTGGCCGGCAAGCCAGACCGACGCCGCCTCCACCAAGCGCCCGCGCTCCTCGACAGTCGTCGTCACCCGCACCGACGGCGGTGAAATCGCCGTCTGACAGCGCCACACCGCTTTAACCGGCAGCCTCTTTGGCCTCCCGTCTCCGGCGGGAGGCCTTTTTTGCGTCCCGCCAAAGCTGTTCACCAAAGCGTAATTCTCCGGAAACAAGCAAAACACAGAATAGCCAACCACCGAAACACGCCCACCCTGGAGATTCTCCCCCATGCGCAAAATCAGCCTGATCGCGGCTGCCACCTCGGCCGTACTGCTCGCCGCCTGTGGCAGCGACAGCAGCAACGACGCTCCCAAGAACGTCATCTTCTTTCTCGGTGACGGCATGGGCATGACCACCCAGACCGCGGCGCGCATTTACAAGGTGGGCGAAGACGGCGAACTGACCATGGACACGCTGCCTGAAACGGCCTTCGTCCGCACCTACTCCAACAACGCCCAGGTCACCGACAGCGCCCCCTCGATGGCGGCCTACATGACCGGCGTCAAGATGAACAACGAAGTCATCTCCATGACCCCGGAGACCTCGGCCTTCAACACCACCACCGGCGCCGACTACCTCAGCGGCACCGACAGCACCTGTCCGGCCACCGGCAACGGCAGCGCCGTTACCACCCTGCTCGAACTGGCCAAGGCGGCCGGCCGCAGCACCGGCGCGGTCACCACCACCCGCGTCACCCACGCCACGCCCGCCAGCACCTACGCCCACGTCTGCCACCGCGACGCCGAAAACACCATCGCCGCCCAGACCGTGCCCGGCGGCGCCGGCTACAACAGCGCCCTCGGCGACGGCCTCGACGTGCTGCTCGGCGGTGGCCGCCAGTTCTTCCTGCCCACCACGGCAGGCGGCAAACGCACCGACGGTCGCGACCTGACCGCCGAGTTCGTCACCAAGGGCTACACCTACGTCAAGACCAAGGCCGAATTCGACGCCGCTTCCGCCAGCGGCACCAAGAAGCTCGTCGGCCTGTTCACCAACAGCCACATGAGCTACGACATCGACCGCGACCCGGCCGTGGAACCCAGCCTGGCCGAGATGACCGGCAAGGCCATCGACATGCTGTCGAAGAACGACAAGGGCTTCTTCCTGATGGTGGAAGGCGGCCGCATCGACCACGCCCTGCACGAAACCACCGCCAGAAAAGCCCTGCAGGACACCGTGGCCTTCGACGACGCCATCAAGACCGCCATCGACAAGATGAAGCTCAAGGATGCCGACCTTAAAAACACCCTGATCGTCGTCACCGCCGACCACGACCACACCCTGGTTCTCAACGGCTACGCCGCCCGTACCGGCAAGACCACCGACAGCAACCCCGGCGTGCTCGGCCTGCTCAAGAACTACGTCACCGGCGCACTCGGTGCCGACCTGGACGGCAACCCCTTCACCATCATCGGCTTCGGCAACGGCGAAAACCGCCCTGCCACCCGCACCGCCCTCAGCGATGCGCAAGTGGCCGCCAAGACCTACCACCAGGAAGCCGCCATTCCCATGGGTGCCGGCAGCGAAACCCACGGCGGCACCGACGTCTTCCTTGGCGCCACCGGCCGCGGTGCGGACAAATTCACCGGTGTCATCACCAACACTGAAGTCTTCAACCTGATCCGCCAGTCGGTCGGCCTGTAACCCGGAGACCCACACCATGAAAACCCAGATCAAGCTCTGCGCCGCCGCCCTTGCCCTCGTCGGTGCCACCTCCGCCTTCGCCGCCGGCGAAGCCACCAACGTCATCTTCTTCCTCGGCGACGGCATGGGCCCCACCACCGTCACCGCCAGCCGCATCTACAAATACGGCGAAGCCGGCCAGCTGACGATGGAATCCCTGAAGCGCACCGCGCGCATCAAGACCTACTCCCTCGACGGCCAGACCACCGACTCCGCCCCGTCGATGGCCGCCTACATGACCGGCGTGAAGATGCGCAACGAAGTCATCTCCATGAGCGCCGACACCCAGCCGCGCGATCCGGTCACCAAGAGGAACTACACCAGCGGCGTCGACAGCACCTGCCCGGCCGGTAACGGCACGCCCGTCACCACCCTGCTCGAACTGGCCAAGGCTGCCGGCAAGTCGGTGGGCGCGGTCACCACCACCACCGTCACCCACGCCACCCCCGCCGCCACCTACGCCCACATCTGCAACCGCAACGGCGAAAACGCCATCGCGGCCCAGGCCGTGCCCGGCGGCGCCGGCTACAACAGCGCCCTCGGCGCCGGCCTGGATGTGCTGCTCGGCGGCGGCACCGACCACTTCCTGCCCATCAGCCTCGGCGGCAAGCGCACCGACGGTCGCGACCTGACCGCCGAACTGAAGGCCCAGGGCTACACCTACGTGAACAGCGGCACCGCCCTCAAGGCGCTGGACACCGCCGCCACGACCCGGCTGGTGGGCCTGTTCAGCAAGTCGCTGATGAACTACGAGCTCGATCGCGCCAAGCCCGCCAACGCCATCGACGAGCCCAGCCTTGCCGACATGACCGAGAAGGCCATCAAGCTGCTGCAGAAAAACGGCAAGGGCTTCTTCCTGATGGTGGAAGGCGGCCGTATCGACCACGCGCTGCACAACACCAACGCCAAGCGCGCCCTCGAAGACACCATCGCCTTCGACGACGCCATCAAGCGTGCCCTGACCTTGGTGGACCTGAAGAACACGCTGATCGTCGTCACCGCCGACCACGACCACACCATGACCATCAACGGTTACTCCCACAAGGGCAACCCCATCCTGGGCAAGGTCACCGACGTCAAGAAGACCACCATCCAGAAGACCCCGGTGCTCGCCACCGCCGGTGACAGCCTGCCCTACACCGCCCTGGTGTTCGGCAACGGCGCCGTGCGCAACAGCACCCGCAGCGACCTGACCAGCACCGACACCGCCGCCGACGACTACTACCAGGAAGTCGGCGTCAAGCTCGGCTCGGCCGGCGCCTACCCGGAAACCCACGGCGGCGGCGACGTCATGCTGTTCTCGTCCGGCGCCGGCAATGCCGGCTTCAAGGGCACCCTCGACAACACCAAGGTCTTTGGCCTGGTGAAGTCGGCCATGGGCCTCTGAGCGTTCAACCAGCCATCCAAGGGTCTGCCTGCAGCAGAAGTTAGTCCCTTTTTCGCCCGACCTTCACCGGTCGGGCGTTTTTTCATTCTCACCGAGCCCACCATGAAGCAAGCCATCCTCCCCGTACTCCTCGGCATCCTCCTGGCCACCCCGGCCCTCGCCGACGATCTCGCCGTACGGGTCGAACACGAGATCACCACCCTCAGCGCCGATGGCGTCACCCGCGTCACCCGCTTTGGCGAGCGCCTCGTCCGCCGCGACACGCAAAGCTGGGTCGCCCGCATCCTGCCGGCCGGCGCCCACGAAGAGGCCGACCACAAGCACGCCGGCAAAGGCCACAAGCACATGGACCTCGCCTCCGCCTCCCGCTGGGTCGAGCAAGGCGCCGACGGCAAACTGCGCGTGCGCGTCGTCGACGCCCACGAAAAGGTCATCGTCGAGATCACCCCCGTGGACTACGGCAACATCGGCTTCGACGGCAAATGGAGCACCGCCTCCCAGCTTCTCGACCCCGAGCAGATCAAGCGCATGAAGCCCTCCACCCGCAGCGCCCCGGCGGGTGCCCGCTGGTACGAAGGCGGCAGCCCGCAAGCCCGCGTGCAGGTCCTGTGGGACGAAAAGGCCCACTACCCGCGCCGCATCGAATCCGCCAACGCGGCCGGCACCAATCGCAGCACCCTCGTCGCCACCCGCGAAGTGATGCCCGCTGCCATGCCGTGGACACGCCTCGCAGGCTACGAGAAAAAGGACTACTCCGACCTGCTCGACTGAGCCCGCGCCCCCCTCGGGCTTGCCTGCAAGGCTTGGCGGCTTGCCCTCGATGTCTTTTTTGCACGCTTGAAAAGCGTCGCCGCTTGCGCGCAAGCGAAAAAGCCTTGCCCGCAAGCCTCAGCCGGTCATGTCCCAAGCCGGGCGACCTTGCTCGTACCCCAAAAAAGGTCGCAGTCAAGCGGCGCCGGCTTGCGACTGCGGTAAAAGCCCTTGCGCGCAAGGGGCCGAGCGCGCCCCGCTCAGTGTTCGAGTACGCGCAGGGCGATGAGAACGAGGACGGCGAGGCTCAGCAGTGCCGTCGAGCACTTCCAGAACAGCACCGGGTTGCGTTCGATCAGCGGGGTGCTGCGCTGGCGGTGGAACCGGGCGCCCGGGGCCTTGAGGTCGTGGATGAATTCGGAGATGACCTCCTGCCGTTTGGCAGGAGTGGGATGGAGGGCCTTGGCCAGCACCGCATCCACCCACTGCGGCAGGTCGGGGCGCAGGTGGCGCACCGGCACATAGCGCAGGCGGCGCAGATCGGCGGGGCTGCGCACGCGGGACGCCGCGAGCCCGTATGGGAGTTGCCCGGTGAGCATCTGGTAGGTGATGGCGGCCAGCGCAAAAAGCTCGCTGCGCTGGCTGCCACCCTGGCCAAGCAGGTATTCGGGGGCACTGTACTGAAGCGTGCCGGGAACGGCCGTGACGAAGGCGTCGCGATGGTATTCGGCCAGCCCTTCCACGTGGGCGGTGGCCAGATCGATGAGCTTGACCGTGCCCTGGTGGTCGATCATGACGTTCTCGGGGCGCAAGTCCTGGTGCAGCATTTCGCGCCGGTGCAGGGCCTGGAGGCCCTGGGCGAGCTGTTCGACGATGCTGCGCGCACTGTCGAGGGGCGGATGGGGGTTGTCGCGCATCCACTGGGCGAGGGTCTGGCCGTCGATGAACTCCATGGCCACAAAAAGGTGGGTGCGCGGGCGCTCCCCGGGCCAGGTCTTGACCACGTGGGGGCTGTCCACCCGGCGGGTGATCCATTCCTCGAGGACAAAACGGTCCAGGTAGTCGGCATCCTGGCTCAGGTCCACCGAGGGGGTCTTGATGACGTATTGCTGGCCGCTGGTGTTGTCCATAGCCAGATGCAGATGGCTGCGGGCACTCACCTGCATCTCCCGGAGGATGGTGAAGCCCTCGAACTCCATGCGCGGCGCCAGAATGGGCGGCAGGGCCAGCCCTTCCCGGCGCAGCTGGGGATGCGGCGCGTCGCTGGCCGGCAGTTCGTCGATGCGCAGCAGTTGCAGGGTGGCGTCGTCGCTGGCGCCGCGGCTGCGGGCCAGGTTCACCAGATCGGTGGCGGCGGCATCCAGGTCGGCGGGGTGCTGGCGCAGGGCCGCGTGGATGTCCTCGGCCTGCAGGTGACCGTAGGCGCCGTCGGTGGCGAGCAGGTAGAACTCACCCACCTCGGCCTCCCAGCCGCGGTAGTCGATCTCCACGTAGGGGCCTGCCCCCAGTGCCCGCCCAAGGTAGGACTCGGTGGAGGAAAGGCGCACCCGGTGGTCTTCGGTAAGCTGCTCAAGGGCCTGGGGATGGAGGCGGAAGATGCGCGAATCGCCCACATGCAGCAGGTGCAGGTCACGCCCCTTGAGAATCAGCGCACTGAAGGTGCACACAAAGCCCCTGTCCTTTTCGAAGCGCCCGTCGCTGGCCATGGTCTGGGCATGCAGCCAGGCGTTGGTGGCACTGAGCACCCGCTCGGCGGCCCGCCGCACCGACCAGGCCTCCGAGGTGGCGTAGTAGTCCTCGAGAAAGGAGCGGACGGCCGTCTGACTGGCCAACTGGCTGACCTGGCTGGAGCTGATGCCATCGGCCAGGGCCAGCACAATGCCCTTGCTGGCCAGCTGATGCCCGCGCGGCAGAAAGGCCCCGTGAAAATCCTGGTTGGTGCCATGCGCACCAGCCAGCGACGCCTGGCCGACGGTGACCCGCAAGGTTTTGTTCATCGGCGGCGCACCAATCTGATGTTTAGAGGCGACTTGTAGGGGCGACTTCAGTCGCCCAAATCCCCGTTGACCAAGGTCCGAGGGCGAATGAATTCGCCCCTACAGCAGGGCTTCAGGCGAGGCTGCGCTTGGGAGCCGTCTTGTAGTGGGTGGAGTACAGGGTGGCGCCGACGAAGGTCAGGCCGCCCACCAGGTTGCCCAGCACCGTGGGGATCTCGTTCCAGATCAGGTAGTCCATGAAGGTGAAGTTGCCACCCAGCATCAGGCCCGACGGGAACAGGTACATGTTGACGATGCTGTGCTCGAAGCCCATGTAGAAGAACACCAGGATGGGCATCCACATGGCGATGACCTTGCCGGAGACGCTGGTGGACATCATGGCGGCGACCACGCCGGTGGACACCATCCAGTTGCACATCACGGCACGGATGAAGAGGGTCAGCATGCCGCCGGCGCCATGGGCCGCGTAGCCCACGGTGCGGCCTTCGCCGATGTGGCCGATCTTCTGGCCGATGGCGTTGGGGGCTTCGGTGAAGCCGCTGGTGAAGATGATGGCCATGAACACGGCCACGGTGAGCGCGCCGGCAAAGTTGCCGGTGAATACCAGGCTCCAGTTGCGCAGCACGCCGTTCCAGGTGGCGCCGGGGCGCTTGTCGAACACCGCCAGCGGGGCCAGGGTGAACACGCCGGTCAAGAGGTCGAAACCCAGCAGGTAGAGCATGCAGAAGCCCACCGGGAAGAGCAGCGCGCCGATCAGCGGGTTGCCGGTATTGACGTTGACGCTGACCGCGAAGGCCGCGGCCAGGGCCAGGATGGCGCCGGCCATGTAGGAGCGGATCAGGGTGTCGCGAGTGGACATCAGGAGCTTGGATTCGCCGGCGTCCACCATTTTGGTGACGAATTCGGCGGGGGCAAGATAGGCCATGGGATTACCTTTTCAAAGTCGGATATCAGGAATTGCGTATCCAGGGGTGGCTGCAATGGGCGACTGTAGGGGCGACTTCAGTCGCCCAACCGCGCGTTAAATCATCGACATGCCGTTCAACGGAGTCCGCGGGCGACTGAAGTCGCCCCTACAGCCTCAGCCCAGGGCGACCAGCACGCGGCGGTCCTCGATGCGCACGGTGTGGGCGCGTACCGAGTGTTCCGGTGCCTCCAGACATTCGCCGGTGGCCAGGTCAAAGTGGTTCTTGTAGAGGGGCGAGGCGACGACGATGTGCTTGCCCAGGTTGCCTACCAGGCCCCGCGAGAGGACGCTGGCGCCGGACTTGGGGTCCACGTTGTCGATGGCGTAGAACTGCGTTTCACCGATGCGGAAGACGGCCACGTGGCGGTTTTCCACCAGGGCGCAGACGCCGGTGTCGGGCAGGATGTCGTCCACCGCGCAGACGGCGTTCCATTGAAGGGGGGCGATGCTCATGCTGGGGCTCCTCAGGCAGGCGTGGCCAGGATTTCGGGGTTGGCGGCGATGCGTTCGTCGGGGCGGGCCGGGCGAATCTGGCCGCGTTCCTCCACGAAGATGATGTGCTCGTCGGCCTTGTCGCTATTGACGAAGGAGCGGAAGCGCTGGCGCACCGCGGGGTTGGTTACGGCGGTCTTCCATTCGCACTGGTAGGTGTCCACCACGTGCTGCATCCGGGCTTCCAGTTCGGCGGCCAGGCCGAGGCTGTCGTTCACCACCACGTCTTTCAGGTAGTCGAGGCCGCCTTCCAGGTTGTCGCGCCAGGTGCTGGTGCGCTGCAGGCGGTCGGCGGTGCGCACGTAGAACATCAGGAAGCGGTCCACCAGCCGGACGAGTTCTTCCTGGGTCAGATCGGACGCCAGCAGTTCGGCGTGGCGCGGTTTCATGCCGCCGTTGCCGCATACGTAGAGGTTCCAGCCCTTTTCGGTGGCGATGATGCCCACGTCCTTGCCCTGCGCTTCGGCGCACTCGCGGGTGCAGCCCGATACACCGAACTTGATCTTGTGGGGCGCGCGCAGGCCCTTGTAGCGGTTCTCCAGATCCACCGCGAAGCCCACGCTGTCACCCACGCCGTAGCGGCACCAGGTGGAGCCGACGCAGCTTTTGACGGTGCGTAGGGACTTGCCGTAGGCGTGGCCGGATTCGAAACCGGCGGCAATCAGTTCGTCCCAGATAAAGGGCAGCTGTTCGACACGGGCACCGAAGAGATCCACCCGCTGGCCACCGGTGACCTTGGTGTAAAGGCCGTACTTCTTGGCCACCTGGCCCACGGCGATGAGGCCGTCGGGGGTGACTTCGCCGCCGGCCATGCGCGGCACCACCGAATAGGTGCCGTCCTTCTGGATGTTGCCGAGGAAGTAATCGTTGCTGTCCTGCAGGCCGGCCAGGTTCTTCTTGAGCACGAACTCGTTCCAGCACGAGGCGAAGATGCTGGCGGCGGTGGGCTTGCAGATGTCGCAGCCGAGGCCCTTGCCGTGCTTCTCCAGCAGCTCGTCGAAGCTCTTGATCTCGCCCACCTTGATGAGGTGGAAGAGTTCCTGGCGGGAGTACGGGAAGTGCTCGCACAGGTGGTTGTTCACCGCCATGCCGAGGCGGGCCATTTCGGCCTTCATGACCTGGGTGACCAGCGGCACGCAGCCGCCGCAAGTGGCACCGGCCTTGGTGCAGGACTTCATGTCGCCGATGGTGGTAGCGCCGTCGGCCACGGCGGCGCAGATCTGGCCCTTGCTGACGTTGTTGCAGGAACAGATCTGGGCGCTGTCGGGCAGCGCATCGACGCCGAGACCGGGCTTGGCTTTGCCGTCGCTGGACGGGAGGATCAGGAATTCCGGGTCTTCCGGCGGGGCGATGCCGTTGAGGGCCATCTGCAGCAGGGTGCCGTATTCATCGGCATTGCCCACCAGCACGGCGCCGAGCAGGCGCTTGCCGTCCTCGCTGACCACGATCTTCTTGTAGATCTGCTTGCGCTCGTCGGTGTAACGGTAGCTGCGGCAGTTGGGGGTCTTGCTCTGGGCGTCGCCGATGCTGGCCACGTCCACCCCCATCAGCTTGAGCTTGGTGCTCATGTCGGCACCGGCAAAGCTGGCATCCGTCTGGCCGGTGATGTGGCGGGCCGCCACGCGGGCCATGTCGTAGCCGGGGGCGACCAGGCCGAAGAGCTGTTCCTTCCAGGCGGCACACTCGCCGATGGCGTAGATGTCCGGGTCGCTGGTGCGCAGGTGGTCATCCACCGCAATGCCGCCGCGGGGGCCGACTGCCAGCGCGTTCTGGCGGGCCAGTTCGTCGCGGGGGCGGATGCCGGCCGAGAACACGATCATGTCGGTTTCGAGGTGGCTGCCGTCGCTGAAAACCATGCGGTGACGGGCGCGGGTGCCGTTGGTGATCTCCACCGTGCTGCGGCTGGTGTGCACGTGCAGGCCAAGTTCCTCGATCTTGCTGCGCAGGACGCGACCACCGTCTTCGTCCACCTGCACCGTCATCAGGCGCGGGGCAAATTCGACCACGTGGGTTTCGAGGCCGAGGTCACGCAGGGCCTTGGCGCATTCCAGACCAAGCAGGCCGCCACCGACGACCACGCCACTGGTGGAGCGGGCGCCGGCTTCGGTCATGGCTTCCAGGTCTTCGATGGTGCGATAGACAAAGCAATCGGGGCGATCGTTGCCCTTTACCGGCGGCACAAAAGGCACGGAACCGGTGGCCAGCACCAGCTTGTCGTAGGCCAGCACTTCGCCGTCGGCAGTGGTGACGGTCTTCTTGCGACGGTCGATGGTGGCAGCCGGGGTCTTGAGGCGTAGCGAGAAGCCGCTCTGCTCAAAGAAGCCCGGCTCGACGACGGACAGCTCTTCAGCAGTCTTGCCGGCGAAGAATTCGGACAGATGGACCCGGTCGTAGGCGGCGCGAGGCTCCTCGCACAGCACGGTGACTTCGGTAGGGCCAAGGGCCAGTTGGTGAAGTTCTTCGAGGAACTTGTGGCCCACCATGCCGTGGCCGACAACAATGATTTTCATGATTAATCCTGCACGTCCTGGCTCCCCGGGAACCGTGCTGGATCTCCGTGCCATGGCTCACGGTGTGAGCGGCGCAGACATCAGGGCCCCCGCGAAACGCGGATCGAAGTCGGGTTGGAACAACGAGGTGGCCGGTGCATGCGCACTCGACTCACTCGGGTTCCGCCGTCGTTGGCGGAGGCAACAAGACCCGTGGCGGCACTGCCAGCGGGCAAAGACTATCTAGCAGGTATCGTGCCGGGTCGTTCTGCGCGGAACTCGGGGCATTTCGGGCGCATGGTCGCCCTGCAGGGGCCGCCAGAGGCACCGGTTTGGTGCGCTGCAGCGTCCACAATGGCGCATGCCGGCCAAGGGAAGGCTGCGGCGCGGAGGCGTTCGAGGGAGATGTCGATGAGCATGGAAGCCGGATCGGTACACGGCTCCCGTATTACGGCAAGGCGTCAAGGACGGCCTGCCTGAAAGATCTTGATGGAGTAGCTGTCCAGCCCGCAGGGCGGGCCAGACCGGACGAACTTCAGGCGGCGCTGTTGGACGGATGCGTGGCGGCCAGCTCTTCCTGCTCCCACTCCTTGACGGTGTCCGACAGCAGGCGGGCCTTCTCGTGGGCATCAGGTGCGTGGTGATGTTCTTCCTGGAAAACCTCCAGGGCTTCGTGGCAGGCGGCGGCTTTTGTGGCGGCGTGAGTATGGGGCATGGGAATTTCCTACGGGTGGATATGGAGCTCGGGCGCTGAAAATGCTGCAGCGCAACATGCCTATTGTAACCACCTGAAAATACCCTTCGCAAGCGCCCGCCTCCGTCAAGCGTGCGGAAAACCGCGACGTGAGGCCGGCGCAACATGCCCCGCCTGTCCCCTGCTGCGGCACAGGGACGAACCCAGGGCGTTTTGCGTCACCACACCCCAGCACAAGGGCATTCAGCACGCCGCCCTTAACAAGGGCGCAATGTTGCCCCGCTATCGTGCAGCGCGTCCCGTCACGCGAACCTGCCATGCAGCGCCCTCCCCGACTTTCTGCTGCACTCTTCAGGACAGCGTTCACCATCCTGACCGCTCTTGGTCTCACGGCCTGCTCGCCCCATCAGATGGTGGTGCGCAGCGTCGCCGACGAGCTGGCCGCCCAGGGGCAATCCAGCGAGGACGACCTCGATCTGGCACGCGAGGCGAGCGCTTTCTATCTGAAACTGTCCGAATCGGTGCTGCGCAAGCAGCCAGGACATGCCCCGCTGGCAACGGCGGTGGCGGGCGGCTTCACCCAGTACACCTACGCCTTTGTCGCCTTCGAGGCCGACCGCCTGGACAGCTCCGATGCAAAGGCCGCCCAGCAGTTGCGTGTGCGTGCCGCACGCCTCTACCGGCGCGGGCGCGACCACGCGCTGGCTGCGCTCGAAGCAGCCCGCCCGGGCTTCGGCCAGCAACTGGCCAGCAGCAACCCTGCCGACTGGCCGCCGCTTGAGCGGAATCAGGTGGCTCTTGCCTACTGGGCCGCCGCGGCCTGGGGTGGGGCCATCTCATTATCAAAAGACGACCCCGACGCGGTGGCCGACCTGCCGCTGGCCGTGCGCCTCGCCCGTCTCGCGTGGGACGCAGACCCGGCCTTTGGCGACGGCAACCTGGCCGGGCTGATGGGCGCGTTCGAAACATCCCGCCCCGGCGGCAAGCAGACGCAGGCACTCGCGTACTTCGACGAAGCATTGCGTCTGGGCGGCGGACGCAGTGCCGGCGCCTTTGTCGGCAAGGCCGAGGGTATTGCCCAGCCGGCCGGCGACAAGGCGGCCTTTCTGGATCTGCTGCAGCAGGCCATCGCCGTGAAGGATGCACCGGGCAGCCCGCTGGCCCTGTCGAACGAAGTGATGCGCCGCCGCGCCCGCTGGCTGATTTCGTCGGCGGACGATCTGTTTTGAAGCTCTGCCTCCTGTCGGACTGAAGTCCGACCCACAGAAGCCTGTAGCAAAGGAAAACCCCCATGCTCAAGATCGGCCGTCTCGCCGCCCTCGCCCTTGGCCTGTTCGTCAGCGCCAACGCCTTTGCCGCCCCGCAGTTGCGCATCGGCACCCTCGCGCCGAAGAACTCCCTCTATCACCGCCAGCTGATGGAGGTGGGCGAAGCGTGGCGCACGGCGCAGGGCGACGGGGCCAAGTACGTGATCTACCCGGACGGCAGCCAGGGCGGCGAAACCGACATGGCCCGCCGCATGCGCATCGGCCAGTTGCAGGGCGCCCTGCTGTCGGTGGTCGGCCTGCGCGAGATCGAGCCTTCGATTGCCGCGCTGCAATCCATGCCGCTGCTGTTCCGCAGCTGGGAAGAGGTCGATTACGTGCGCGAAAAGATGCGCCCGGGCATGGAAAAGAAATTCCTCGACAAGGGCTTCGTGGTGCTCGCCTGGGGTGACGCAGGTTGGGTGCGCTTCTTCTCGAAGGAGGCGGCTGTGCGCCCGGACGACTACAAGAAGATGAAGTTCTTTGCCTGGGCCGGCGAATCGGAACAGCAGGAAATCATGAAGAGCCTGGGCTACACGCCGGTGCCCCTGGAAACCAGCGACATTCTTCCGTCGATCCAGACCGGCATGATCAACGCGGTGCCGGCTACGCCCTACTTCGCGCTGGCCAGCCAGATTTACAACACTGCGCCACACATGCTCGACATCAACTGGGCACCCATCGTCGGCGCGCTGGTGGTGACAAAGAAGAGTTGGGACGAAATGAGTCCTGCTGCCCAGGAGGCCCTTCGCGCCGCCGGGCTCAAGGCCGGCACCCAGATGCGCACGAAAGCCCGCCAGGAAGTCGATGAAGCCGTCGAGGCCATGAAGAAACGCGGCCTGCAGGTGCACACGCCGACGCCGGAACAGATGAAGGAATGGACCGAGCTGGCCGACAAGCTCTACCCGCGCATCCGCGGCAAGATGGTGCCGGCGGAAACCTTCGATGAGGTGTTCGCGCTGCTGAAGGCGTACCGGGCCGGCAAACGCTGATGCGCCGCCTTCCTGCATTCGACGAGATCATCGCCAGCCTCGCGCTGGCCTTGATGACCCTTATCCCGCTGGTGGAGATTGCCCTGCGCCCGCTGCACGGCAAGGGCATCGACAACGCGCCGCTGCTGGTCCAGCACCTGGGATTGGTGCTGGCCATGTTCGGCGGCATCCTGGCGGAACGGGGCGGGCACCTGACGGCCCTCGGCAACGGGCTGGCCAATGCGCGCAACCCGGCACTGCGAGCGGCTTCGACCGTGTTTGCCAAGGGCAGCGCGGCAATCCTGTGCGGCATGCTCGCCGCGGCCAGCTGGCGCTTCGTGGCCAGCGAAATGGATGCCGGGCGCGAGCTGGCCTATGACCTGCCGGTGTGGTGGGTGCAGGCCCTGATGCCGGCCGGCTTCCTGATCCTCGGCGCCAGGCTGGGCAGCCGCTGCTCTGATCACCTCGTCGCCCGCGTCCTGCTGGGCCTGGCGCTGACGGGCGCCGGCTTTCTGCTTGCCCACCATTTCGATGGCAGCACGCTGCCGGTGATCCCCTTTGCCATCGGACTGCTGGCCGCGCTGCTGGCCGGCGCGCCGATCTTCGCGGTACTGGGCGGGCTGGCCCTGGCCCTGTTCTGGTCGGAAGGCCAGCCGCTGGCCTCGGTGCCGCTGAGTCATTACCAGATCACGGTGAACCCGTCCCTGCCAGCCCTGCCGCTGTTCACGCTCGCCGGGCTGGTGTTCGCGCGCAGCGGCGCGGCCGGGCGCCTGGGCACGCTGTTTACCGCCTGCTTTGGCGGTGGCACTACCGGCACGGCAATTGCCGCGGCGCTGCTGTGTTCCTTCTTCACCGCCTTCACCGGTGGCAGCGGGGTCACCATTCTGGCGCTGGGCGGGCTGCTGCTGCCGCTGCTCAAGGACGCCGGTTTTCCCGAGCGCAAGGGCATCAGCCTGGTAACCAGTGCCAGCGCACTGGGAGTGCTGCTGGCGCCGTCTGTGCCGCTGATCATGTACGCGATCATCGCCCGGGTGCCGATCAACACCATGTTCCTGGCCGGCCTGGTGCCGGCGCTGGTGATGGTGGTCTTTTTGCTGATTGTTGGCGGCTATCTGCGCCGGAGTGACGTGACGCCCGCGGCGGACAGCGCACGCCCGAAGGCCGACCTGCGCGCAGCCATGGCCGCAGCCTGGGCCGCCCGCTGGGAAATCCTCGCCCCGGTGGTGGCCATCGGCTCGCTGGTCAGCGGCCTTGCCACCCCCACCGAGAGCGCCGCGCTGACCGCCGCCTACGCCATCCTCACCCAGGCCATCGCCCACCGGGAGCTGGACGTCGCCCTGCTGCGCCGTTGCCTGGCCGACTGCGCCCAGGTGATCGGCGGGGTGATGCTGATCCTCGGCATGGCCCTCGGCCTGACCAACTACCTGGTGGACGCGGGCATCCCCGACGCGGCGGTGGAATGGGTGCAGGCCGCGCTGCCCAACAAGTTCGCCTTTCTGGTGGCACTGAACGTCTTCCTGTTCCTGGCCGGGGCGCTGATGGAGATCTACGCCGCCATCGTCGTGCTGGTGCCGCTGCTCTTGCCGGTGGCGGTGAGCTACGGCATCGACCCGGTGCACTTCGGGGTGATTTTTCTGGCGGTGATGGAAATGGGCTTCCTGTGCCCGCCGGCCGGGATGAACATCTTCTTCGCCTCCGCGATGTTCGGCAAACCGATCCGCGAGGTGGCGGTTTCGGTGCTGCCGGCCCTGCTGGCGATCTTCCTGGGGGCGCTGGCGATCTCGTGGATTCCGGAGCTGGCGACAGGGCTGCCGGCTCTCCTCGGCGGCTAAGGCACAAGGGGTCGACCTGTAGGGGCGACTTCAGTCGCCCACGGACTCCGATCACCGGCATACCGATGATTCAACGCGCGGAGGGCGACTGAAGTCGCCCCTACAGGTCGACCCTACAGCGCGTCCTATTCCTCCCAACGCGCGGCGGCCGAGTCGTCGGCGTCGCGGGCGTCGACCCAGCGGCCGCCTTCGGGGGTGTCTTCCTTCTTCCAGAACGGGGCGCGGGTTTTCAGGTAGTCCATGACGAACTCGCAGGCGGCGAAGGCATCACCCCGGTGGGCACTGGCCACACCGACGAAAACGATGCGGTCGCCCGGCATCAGGCGACCGAAGCGGTGAATGACGCGCACGCCCTGCAGGCGCCAGCGCGTGGTGGCCTCGGCGACGATGGTTTCGAGCGACTTCTCGGTCATGCCGGGGTAGTGCTCCAGGGTCATCGCCGAAACTTCGCTGCCCTCCCCGCTCAACTTGTCGGCCCGCACCAGGCCGACGAAGGTGGCCACCGCTCCCACGTCCAGGCGGCCGGCAGAAAGGGCGTTGGTCTCGACGCCCACATCGAAATCGGCTTCCTGAACACTTACCGACATATCAACCTCCGGTCACCGGCGGAAAGAAAGCGACCTCGTCCCGATCAGCCACGGCCACTTCGGGGCCGACCATTTCCTGGTTGATGGCGGCACGTACATTGCGCCCTTCTCCGAGGGACTCCCACACACCACCCCGCTTGGCGAGGTGGCTGCGCAGGTCGCCCAGCGTGGCAACCGCCGCCGGCAGGGTGAGGGTTTCGTGGGAGTAGCCGAGGGTTTCCCGCAGGCTGGCGAAGTAGAGGACTTTGACGCTCATGACAACAACTCGGAATAGGGAATGAACTGGACCCGGTCGCCCGCCTTGATGGCCTGGCCGGGGGGGTTATTGACGATGCCGTCGGCCCACACGGTGGAGGTGAGCACGCCCGGCCCCTGGTTGGGGAAGAGTTCCACCTGCCCGTCGGCGCCGATGCGGACACGCAGGAATTCGCGGCGCTTGTCCGGCTTGGTCCAGTCGAAACCGGCAGTGAGCGGAATGGCCCTGGGCAGGCAATCGGTGACGCCTTGCGCACGCAGCACGAAGGGCCGCACCAGCAGAATGAAGGTGACGAAGCTCGACACCGGGTTGCCGGGCAGGCCGATGAAGGCCGCGCCGGGTCCGCCACCCGCATCATTGACGCGGCCGAAAGCCACCGGCTTGCCGGGCTTCATGGCGACCAACCAGGAATCCAGCCGGCCTTCGGCCATGACTGCCGGCTTGATGTGGTCTTCTTCGCCCATCGACACGCCACCACTGGTGACGATCAGATCGTTGCGGCTGGCTGCATCGCGCAAGGCAGCGCGGGTCGCGTCGAGCTTGTCGGGAACGATGCCCAGATCGTTCACTTCGCAGCCAAGGGCTTCGAGCAGGCCGCGCAACACGTAACGGTTGGAGTTGTAGATGGCACCGGGCGGCAGCGGCTCGCCAGGCATCACCAGTTCGTCGCCAGTGGAGAACAGCGCCACCTTGAGGCGCCTGAACACCGGCAGCGTGGCACAACCGACCGACGCGGCAAGGCCGAGCATCTGCGGGTTGAGGCGTACACCGGCCGACAGGATGGTCTGGCCGAGGGCGATGTCTTCGCCGGCGCGGCGAACCCATTCACCGGGCTTGGGCACGTGGTTGATCACCACGCCGTCGCCATCCACGCTGCACAGCTCCTGCATCACGATGGCGTCGGCACCGGCCGGCACCGGGGCGCCGGTGAAAATGCGCGCCGCCGTGCCTGCGGCCAGCGTGTGGCCGACACTGCCGGCGGGGATGCGCTGGCCGACGGTCAGGCGCGTGCCGGCTGCGGGCAAGTCGGTGGTGCTGACCGCGTAGCCGTCCATGTGCGAGTTGTCGAGGGGCGGCACATTGAGGCCCGACACCTGATCGGCAGCCAGCACGCGGCCCAAGGCCTCGGCGGTGGGCACGGATTCGATGCCGGCGACCGGCGCGGCAGCGGCGAGCAAGGCCTCGCGGACTTCTTCGAAGGCACGCAGGGGATTGGTCATAGGAGCCCTTGATGTGTGAGGATGAATTCGGCCACGGCGGCCGGATCGTTAAGACTGAGACAGGGCAAGGGGCCGGGGAGTGCCGCATCCGATGCAATGGCGACGATGGCCGGGTTGTCCGGGTAGAGCAGCGGCCGGCCATGCACCGGGCGATGGACTTCGAGCTTCGGGATATCCACCGACTTGAAGCCCTCGACCAGCACGATGTCGCAGGGCGACAGGTGGCGCAACTGGGTAGCCAGGTCGGGCTCCGGCTCGTTGCGCATCTCGTGCATCAGCACCCAGCGCTCGTCGGAAATCAGCAGGATCTCGCTGGCCCCGGCCTCCCGGTGGCGCCAGGAATCCTTGCCCGGCTTGTCCACGTCGAAACCGTGGTGGGCGTGCTTGATCACCGACACCTTGAACCCGCGGGCAGTGATCTCGGGGATGACCTTCTCGATCAGCGTGGTCTTGCCCGAACCGGACCAGCCGGCGAAACCGAAAACCTTCATTGCCTCAGCCACCTCCGGAAACCTTGTGAATGAGCGCATGGAGGCGGCTGCGCTGCCCCTCCCCCAGCTCGCAGGGCACGGCCAGAACCGGCGCGAAGCCGCCCCCGGGAGTGCGGAAGTTGGTGGTCTGGCCCTGATACAGGCGCGCCGTAACGAGCTGGACCTCGCCCCGATAGACGTAGTTGCGCAGGTCCATCTTGAGATCCACCGGCGTGCCCTCCACTTCCAGCCGCCGCTCCGAGGGCGGCACCAGGGCCTGGGCGATGTAGTCGCCGGCAAGGATCTCCGCGAAGACCCGCTTGGTGAGCTTGTCGCCCCGGTAGGCGCCACGGCTGCCGAAACCCGAAGCCGGCTTGAAGAACAGGCTGCGCCGGCGCGCCCAGAAATCGTCGCCCCGGTCGCGGCATACGGCTTCGGTGCGCGGCACGCCTTCGGTAACGACGGCGATGGTCGCCTCGTCCACGCCGAGGCCGCGCAGGGCCGCCGGATCGGACAGCAGCACCAGGTTGCGCTTGTCGGCGTACAGGGCGTGAGCGCGGGGGTGCGGCGTAATGACCGCCGAGCCGTCGAGCCAGGCTCTGCGCAGCGCAGCGCTGGCCGGCATGTCAAAGCTGAAATCGGTGAGACGGTTGTACACCAGGTCCACCGGCTGGCCGTGGAGGCTCAGGCCGGCATCCGCATGGACCAGCTCGGCCGGATCGCAGATCCATGCGGCAATGCCGTGGCGCTCGAAGAGGCGCTGGAAGAGCAGGAACTCGGGCAGCAGGTACTGGCCTTGTGGGGCTTCATCGACGATGGCGATGGAGCGTAGCGGTGCATCGCCCCGCTCCGCCTGCCACTCGCTGCGAAACATGGCAACGAAGCGCGCCTCCAGGTCCTCGGATACGCCGGGCAGCGCGTCCATGACCTCCTCCACCTCCGGGCAGCAAGCCCGCTGGGCGCGCCCCAGAATGGCGTTGAGCAGGCCGCCGCCTGCGTTGGTATTGATCTCGATGAGACGCGGCCCGTCGGCACCCAGGTGGAAGTCGTAGCCGAGAAAAACGCCTGTCGCTTTGGCTGGCCGGCGCGCCGAATCGGGCGCCCAGCTCAGCACTGTTTCCTGCCAGGCCGGCATGGCCACAACCCGCTCGATGGCGGCGACCACCTCGGCCATCGCCTTCACGTAGCGGGCCGACACGAAGGCCATCGACTCGGCAAACAGATGCGGCCGCGACTCGGCCAGCATGGCCTGCAGGGCGCCGTCCCGCGGGTCGCGGGCCAGGGCATCAATCAAGGCCGGGCGATCCAGCGAGACACACTGGCAACCGGCGTTCAGCGCCTCGGCCGTGCCGGCGCAATCGCCTGCAGCAAGGGCAGTGACGAATTCGGGAGAGACGTGGTCGGTCGTGGCGGGCACGGGAGGAATCTAGGGAGGCGGACAGGCGCAAGATTGTAACAAGTGCCCGGGGTGGTGCACTGCGGGACTTGCTCCCGCAATCGGGAGGCTGCCGGTGACAGCCGACTTATAATAGTCAAACATCCAAGGAGAACATTGATGGCAGATCAAGTACGCAAGCTCTATTCGAACGAACACTTCGCAATCTGGCACATCCCGCAGGCCAATGCCTATGTGTATGAAGGCGCAGGCGTAGCCATCGACGACAGCAACTATCACGACAGTCCGATTGAAGACAGCTACGAAGACGCCGTCGATGCCGCTTGCGAGCTGTACGACTTCGACAAGGCCGCGATGGTCAATACGCTGCCGGCGGTGTATTCCAACGCTTTGTTCCAGGTCTACAAGACACCCGACAACGAATTCATCTACCGCTTTTATGCGGGCGACAATCTCGACGAGCCGACGGACAAGGACTTTGCGGAACACGAAGGCGAGTTCTACGCCACGCAGCAAGAAGCGGTGATTGCCGCCTTCGAAGAAGACCTGTCCTCCAGAACTACCTGACGATCAACCGCTTCTGCCTGGTGGCGGAAGCTGTTCGAGAAACGCCACCACTTCCGCCTCCACCTTGCTGCGCCGCATCGGCGGCAAGCTTTGCCAGACACGCTTGCCATAGGGCTTGGAGAGCATGCGCGGATCGCAAATGGCGAGCACGCCCTTGTCCTGTTCGGTGCGAATCAAGCGACCGGCGCCCTGCTTGACGTTGATGACAGCCCGCGGGAGCTGGTATTCCATGAAAGGGCTGCGGCCGTTTTTCTGCATGTTCTCGATGCGGGCGGCCAGCACCGGGTCGTCCGGCGGGGCAAAGGGCAGCTTGTCGATGACCACCACCGACAGCGCATCGCCAGGCACGTCCACGCCTTCCCAGAAGCTCTGGCTGGCGACGAGGATGGCGTTGCCAAGACGGCGAAAGCGCTCGAGAAGTTCGGTGCGCGAGCCTTCGCCCTGGATCAAGAGCGGCAAGTCGAGCTTCTCGCGGGCCAGGTCGTCGGCGATCAGTTCGTGGATGCGACGCATGGCGCGCAGGGACGTACACAGCACGAAGGTGCGCCCGTGCGCAGCACGGATCAGCGGGAAGGCAACCTTTGCCACCGCGTCCGGATACTCCGGACTGTTCGGCTCGGGCATGTTCTGCGGCGCGTACAGCACAGCCTGCTGCGGGTAGTCGAAGGGGCTGCCCCACACGGCGGTGTCGATGGGCGGCTCGACCCAGTGCAGACCCAGCTCACGGCAGTAGTGGCCGAAATCCTTGCCGACGGCGAGGGTGGCCGAGGTGAAGATCCAGGCCCGCGGGTGGCCATCCATCTGGCGCTTGAAGATGCTGGCGATGGACAGCGGCGTGGCGTTGAGCGACAGCGACTGGCTGAAGACTTCCACCCAGCGCACCCAGTCGGTGTTCTCGGGCTTGATCCAGCGGGCCAGGATTTCCTGCAGTTCCTGGGTGCGGCGCAGACAGTTGGCAAGACCTTCCGAGCGCTCGGCCTGGGTTTCGACGATGGAGCAGAATTCGGCCAGCTCGGTGTCGAGCATTTCGACAGCTTCGTGGAAGGGCTTGTTGTCCTCCATCTGGGCAAAGCCGAAGCGGGCGTTGTCGGTGGTGATCGACAGGCGCAGATCGCGGGCGGCCTTTTCAAGCTTGCGGGTGGCTTCGATGAGATCGAGACAATCGCGGGCGGCCGCCACGGTTTCGGAGCGGGTGTCGCGGGCCAGTTCGAGCAGTTGCGAGGTGGACACGCTCTCGCCGAAGAACAGGCTGGCAGTTTCGGGCAGCTGGTGGGCTTCGTCAAAAATCACCGCGTTGCAGGCCGGCAGCAGTTCGCCCATGCCTTCGTCGCGGAGCATCACGTCGGCGAAGAACAAGTGGTGATTGACCACCACCACGTCAGCCTCCATCGCGGCCCGGCGGGCGGCGGCGACGAAGCACTCCTTGATGTCCGGACATTCCTGGCCGAGGCAATTGTCCCGCGACGAGGTGGCGTACATCCAGGCGGTAGCGTCTTCGGGCACCTCGGGGCACTCGGCCTTGTCGCCGGTCTGGGTGATTTCCATGAAGCGCCCGATGGCGCGCAGGTGCACGGCGTCCTGGGGGTTCTGGAACCGGCCATCGATCAGATTGCGCGCCAGGTGGTAATGGCACACATAGTTGGCGCGCCCCTTCAGCAGGGCGACGCTGACCGGCACTTTCAAGGCAGCCCGCACGGTAGGCAGGTCGCGATTGAAGAGCTGGTCCTGGAGGGTCTTGGTGCCCGTCGAGATGATCACCTTGCCGCCACTCAGCAGCGCCGGTACCAGGTAGGCGTAGGTCTTGCCCGTGCCGGTGCCGGCTTCTGCCACCAGCACGCCGTTATCCTTCAGCGCAGCGGCAATCCGCTCCGCCATCTCGAGTTGCTGGGGGCGCGCGGCAAATCCGGGAATCGCCGTGGCCAGGGGGCCATCGGCGGCAAAGGCAGTTTCGATGTTCATGATTCAGGAAGGGAGTGCGGCGCGCACTTTACGCCATCGCGCCGCAGCAGGCCCCTCAATTTATCTACTCCACCCGGTGCGCTTCGGCGAGGTAGTCACGGGAACGCATTTCCATCAGGCGACTGACGGTGCGATGGAACTCGCTGGCCTGGCGCCCTTCCACGTACAGGTCGTAGGCCTGACACTCGGCACTGACCAGCAGCTTGACCCGGTGATCGTAGAGCACGTCGATCAGCCAGGTGAAACGCCGCGCTTCGGAGGCCATGGTGGCACTCATCTTTGGCACGCGGGAGAGGATCAGGGTGTGGTGCTCGCGGGCAATTTCGAGGTAATCGTTCTGCGACCGATTGCCCCCGCACAGGGTGTCGAAGTCAAACCAGATCACGCCGGCGGCCCTGCGCTGAACCTTTAGCTTGCGCTCCAGAACCTCGATCTCCCCGGGCTCGCCCTTCGTGCCGGCAATTTTTTCGAAGTCCTGGGCCAGGTGCTTGTCGGCAACATCATCTGCGGGCACCAGGAAGGCGTCCATCTGTTCGAGAGTGCGCAGGCGATAGTCGGTGCCGTGATCCACCTCGACCACATCGAAGCGGCGCTTGATGAACTCGATGGTCGGCAGAAAGTTGATGCGCTGCAGACCGTTGGGGTAGAGCCCTTCCGGCGGGTAGTTGGAGGTCATCACGAACACGGTGCCGCGGGCGAACAGGGCCTCGAGCAGGCGGCCGAGGATCATCGCGTCGGCGATGTCCGAAATGTGGAACTCGTCGAAGCACAGCAGGCGCGTCTGGCGGGCGATGCGGTCAGCCACTTTTTGCAGCGGATCGGCCTCGTTGTTGAGGTTCTTGAGGTCGTTCTGGACTTCCTGCATGAAGGCATGGAAGTGCACCCGGCGCTTGCGCGCATAGGGCACCGAATCGTAGAAACAGTCCATCAGGAAACTCTTGCCGCGCCCTACTCCGCCCCAGAAATACACGCTGCGCGGCTGTTTCGGCCGCGAGAGGAGCTTGCGGATGGTGCCGCGCCGCGCTGCCTTGAAGGCAACGAGTTCGCCATACAGTCCCTGCAGGCGCTGGGCTGCAGCACGCTGGGCCGGGTCGGACTTGAAGCCGCGGGCCTTGAGGGTCGCATCGTAAGCGTCGAGCATGCCGTGTTCGGCAACCTTGAGAATTCGGTGGGGCATGGTCGTGAAACTTGTTATGGGTGCAACGGATGGAAAAGGGGGTGGTCAGGCATTTTAACGCCTGACCACCCCCGCCTGACGCACGGGCCGGCGAGCCGGCCCGCTAGCGATCAGAAGTGCAGAGGACGCTTGTCCACCGCCAGCGCGGCTTCGTGCACCACTTCCGACAGGGTCGGGTGAGCGTGGCAGATGCGCGCCAGATCTTCGGACGCACCGGCGAACTCCATCGTCACCACGGCTTCGCCGATCAGTTCGGACGCGTTGGCGCCAATGATGTGCACACCCAGGATGCGGTCGGTCTTGGCATCGGCCAGCATCTTGACGAAGCCGGACGAATCACCGGTGCCCAGGGCACGGCCGTTGGCGGCGAAGGGGATCTTGCCGACGCGGTATTCCACGCCTTCCGCCTTCAGGGCCTGTTCGGTCTTGCCCACCCAGGCGATTTCCGGCGAGGTGTAGATAACCCACGGCACAGTGTCGAAGTTGGTGTGACCCTTCTGGCCGGCAATGGTTTCGGCAACGGCGACAGCCTCTTCCATGGCCTTGTGGGCCAGCATCGGGCCACGCACCACGTCACCCACTGCCCAGACATTCGTCAGGTTGGTGCGGTTGTGACCGTCGACATCAATCATGCCGCGTTCGTCGATCTTCAGACCAACGGCTTCGGCATTGAGGCCGGCGGTGTTCGGAATACGGCCCACGGAGACAATAAGGCGGTCGAATTCGGCCGTCTGCGCGCCATCCTTGGTTTCGTACTCGACGGTGACCGACTTCTTGCCGACGGTAACCTTGCCGACCTTGACGGACAGCTTGATGTCCAGGCCCTGCTTGGTGAACAGCTTGAGGGCCTCCTTGGCGATGTCCTGGTCGGCAGCGCCGAGGAAGCTATCCATGGCTTCGAGGATGGTGACCTCGGCGCCAAGACGCTTCCACACGGAGCCCATTTCCAGGCCAATCACGCCGGAGCCGATGAGGCCGAGGCGCTTGGGCACGGCATCGATTTCAAGCGCGCCGATGTTGTCGCAGACGAGCTTGTTGTCGACCGGAATACCCGGCAGGTGACGTGCGGTGGAGCCGGTAGCAACGATGACGTGCTTGGCTTCCACGATTTCTTCACCGACCTTGACCTGCCAGCCGGCGCCGCCCTGGGCGACGAAGCTGCCATGGCCCTGCAGGAAGGTGACCTTGTTCTTCTTGAACAGGCCCTTGATGCCGGAGGTGAGCTGATCCACCACCTTGGCCTTACGGGCGATCATCTTCGGCACGTCGATCTTCGGCGTGCTCACGGTGATGCCCTGGTCGGCAAAGCTGTGACCGGCTTCTTCAAAGAGGTGCGAGGTGTGCAGCAGCGCCTTGGAGGGGATGCAGCCCACGTTGAGGCAGGTGCCGCCCAGGCGGGGCTCGCCCTTCGGGTCGGCATAGGGATTGGATTCGGCACACGCGGTGCTGAAGCCGAGTTGTGCAGCACGGATTGCAGCTACGTAGCCACCGGGACCACCGCCGATGACCAGAACGTCGAATTGCTTCGCCATTGTTTTTTTCCTTGTTCGGATTGAAACAAGGCACGGCGACGACAGGAAACCCGCCGCGGCCGTGCCTCTCAGGTCAGTAAGATCAGACGTCCAGAATCAGACGGGCCGGATCTTCCAGGGCTTCCTTCATGGTCACCAGACCCAGCACGGCTTCACGGCCGTCGATGATGCGGTGATCGTAGGACATGGCCAGATAGTTGATCGGACGCACCACGACCTGACCATTTTCCACCACGGCACGGTCCTTGGTGGCATGAATGCCGAGGATCGCGGACTGGGGCGGGTTGATGATCGGGGTGGACATCATGGAACCGAACACACCACCGTTGGAGATGGAGAAGGTGCCGCCGGTGAGCTCTTCGAGGGAGATCTTGCCGTCCTTGGCCTTCTGGCCATATTCGGCAATCTTCTTCTCGATGTCGGCGATGGACATCTGGTCGGCGTCACGCAGGATCGGCACCACCAGGCCACGGGGCGAACCGACAGCGATACCGATGTCGATGTAGCCGTGGTAGATGATGTCGTTGCCATCAACCGAGGCGTTCAAGACCGGGTACTTCTTGAGGGCCGCAACAGCAGCCTTCACGAAGAAACCCATGAAGCCCAGGCGCACGCCATGAGCCTTCTCGAACTTCTCGGCATACTGCTTGCGCAGTGCCATCACCGGAGCCATGTTGACTTCGTTGAAGGTGGTGAGGATGGCGTTTTCGTTCTTCGACTGGATCAGGCGCTCGGCAATGCGGGCACGCAGACGGGTCATCGGAACGCGCTGTTCGGCACGGTCGCCGGAGGCGACTGCCACGGCGGGGGCGGCAGCCGGAGCAGCAGCCTTCGGCTGGGCAGCAACGGCATCTTCCTTGGTCACACGACCACCACGGCCGGAACCGGACACGTCGCCAGAGGCGATGCCCTTCTCGTCGAGGATCTTGCGAGCCGACGGGCTGGCAGCAGCAGCCGGCGCGGGGGCGGCGGCAGCGGCGGCCGGAGCAGCAGCGGCGGGGGCACCCGCAGCAGCCGTGGCTTCGGTGTCGATGGTCGCAATGATCTCGCCGGAGCTGACGGACTCGCCGCCGTTCTTGACGATCTTGACGAGCACGCCAGCGGCGGGCGCCGGGGTTTCCAGCACGACCTTGTCAGTTTCGATATCGATCAGGTTTTCGTCACGGGAAACGGCGTCGCCTTCCTTCTTGTGCCAGCTGACCAGCGTGGCTTCGGAAACGGACTCGGACAATTGCGGCACTTTGACTTCGATCAGCATGTTTTCTCCCTTTTTTTCAGTTCGGCACGGACATGGGCATCAGGCTTTGATTTCGCCGAACGCATTTTCGATAACTGCCTTTTGTTGCGCATTGTGCTTGGCGTAGTAACCCACGGCAGGCGATGCAGAAGCCGGACGCGACACCAGCAGGAACTTGTGCTTGTCGCCAAGCGCGCTATCCAGGTGGTGACGGGAAGCCAGCCAGTACCACACGCCCTGGTTGCGAGGCTCTTCCTGACACCACACCACTTCCGTGGCGTTCGGGTACTTGCTCACCTCGGCGGCGAAAGCTTCAGCCGGGAACGGGTAGAGCTGTTCCAGACGAATGACCGCGATGTCCTTGATGTCGTTGGCACGACGATGGGCCATCAGTTCGTAGTAGATCTTGCCGGAGCAGGCCACGACACGCTTGACCTTCTTGGCGTCGAGATCGTCCACTTCGCCGATGACGGTCTGGAAGGTGCCCTTCGACAGGTCGTCAATCGAGGAAATCGCATCCTTGTGACGCAAGAGGGACTTCGGCGTGATGATCACCAGCGGCTTGCGCAGCTTGCGGAGGGCCTGACGACGCAGCAGGTGGAAGATCTGCGACGGACCGGACGGGATGCACACTTCCATGTTCATCTCGGCACACAACTGCATGTAGCGCTCGATGCGGGCGGACGAGTGTTCCGGACCCTGACCTTCGTAACCGTGCGGCAGCATCATGACCAGCGCGCACTGACGACCCCACTTGGCCTCGCCGGAGCTGATGAACTGGTCCATAACAACCTGGGCGCCGTTGGCAAAGTCGCCAAACTGGGCTTCCCAGATCACGAGCTGGTTCGGCTCGGCCGACGCGTAACCGTATTCGAAGGCCAGCACGGCCTCTTCGGACAGCACGGAGTCGTAGCAGTAGAACGGAGCCTGACCTTCGCGGATGTTCTGCAGCGGGTAGAAAGTGCCGTCATGCCACTGGTCGCGGTTCTGATCGTGCAGTGCCGCATGACGATGGAAGAAGGTGCCACGACCCACGTCCTCGCCGGACAAGCGGATGCCGAAGCCCTGAACCACCAGGCTGGCGTAGGCCAGGTTCTCGGCCATGCCCCAGTCGAAAGCCAGCTTGCCGTCACCCATGGCCTTGCGGTCATCGATGATCTTCTGCACGCGGGGGTGCAAGGTAAAACCATCGGGGGTCGTGGTCAGCGACTTGGACAGACGCTTGAGCTCGGCCATCGGGACCTTGGTGTCGCACTTGTCGGTGTACTTCTTGCCGGCGTACGGACCCCAGTCCTGGGCAAACTGACGCTTGAAGTCGGACAGGACAGGGTTGGACAGCAGCTCGCCCTTGTCGAGCGCAGCACGGTAGTCCTTGATGATCTGCTCGGGCTCGTCGCCCTTGCAGACGCCCTGCGCCACCAGCTTTTCCGCGTAGAGCTTGCGGGTGCCGGGATGCTTGGCGATCTTCTTGTACATCAGCGGCTGGGTCACCATCGGCTCGTCGGCCT
>JAOAUC010000072.1 GCA_030157785.1 Zoogloea oleivorans | reverse complement strand
GCTGATCGGCGAAACGGCACGCCGAAGGCTGTCAAGCTATAGCAGGACGAGACAGTCTATAAAACTATCAGCCGACCCACTTCCGCGCGTTGCGGAACATGCGCAGCCACGGCGAATCCTCGCCCAGATCGGCCGGGTGCCAGCTCATCTGCACGGTACGGGCGGTGCGCTCCGGGTGCGGCATCATGATGGTGAAGCGGCCGTCCGGCGTGGTCAGGCCGGTGATGCCGGCGGGCGAACCGTTAGGGTTGAACGGGTAACGCTCGGCGACGGCACCGCTGTTGTCCACGTAGCGCAGGGCGATCCTGGCGTTATCCTGGGCATCGACGCCCTGAAACACCGCACGGCCTTCGCCGTGGGACACGACGATCGGCATGCGGCTGCCGGCCATGCCAGCCAGCAGGATCGACGGGCTTTCCTGCACTTCCACCATCACGAAGCGGGCTTCAAACTGCTCGCTGCGATTGCGCTGGAAGCGCGGCCAGGTTTCGGCACCGGGAATGATCTCGGCCAGGTTGGACATCATCTGGCAGCCATTGCAGACGCCCAGCGCGAAGGTGTCGGTGCGCTGGAAGAAGGCTTCGAACTGTTCGCGCAGCATCGGGTTGAACAGGATCGACTTGGCCCAGCCCTGCCCTGCCCCGAGCACGTCGCCATACGAGAAGCCGCCGCAGGCCGCGAGGCCCGTGAAGTCGGACAGATGCACGCGGCCGGCCTGCAGGTCGGACATGTGCACATCGAAGGGGGCGAAACCGGCGCGCTCAAAGGCAGCCGCCATTTCGGCCTGGGAGTTGACGCCCTGCTCGCGCAGGATGGCTACCTTCGGACGAACGCCAGTGGCGATGAAGGGCGCGGCGATGTCTTCTGCGGCGTCGTAGTTCAGAGCCACCGACAAACCGGGGTTGGCGACATCGGCCAGCGCGTCGAATTCTTCCTTGGCACAGTCGGCATCGTCACGCAGGCGGGCGATCCGGTAGCTGGTCTCGGACCACAGCTGCAGCAACTCGGCGCGGGGAGCCTGATAGACCAGCTTGGCGTTGCGCCAGAAGCGCAGCTCGTCCCGGTCATTGGGCTCACCGACGAAGTGATAACTCAGGCGCGCTCCGCGCAGGGCTTCGGTGAAGCGGCTGCGGTCGGCGCGACGGATCTGGATAACGGCACCCAGTTCTTCGGCAAACAGCGCCTTGAAGAGCATGTCGTTGAAACGTCCCTTGAGCGAATCCGGACGCTTGTCGAGACCGTCGACGTCGTTCATGAGCTGATCGTAAGCCACCGTATCGAGCATCACCGACAGGCCGCACTTGGACGCAAAGGCCATTTCGCACAGGGTGGCGAAGAGGCCGCCGTCGGAACGGTCATGGTAGGCCAGGATCAGATCGTCCTGACGCCATTTCTGGATCAATTCGAAGAAGGCCTTGAGCTGGGCGGCATCCACATCCGGGGCGTGTTCGGCGACGGAATTGTAGGCCTGGGCCAGCACCGATCCGCCAAGGCGGTTCTGGTTGTTGCCCAGGTCGATGAGCAGCAACTCGGTTTCGACGCCTTCCGGGAACTGCAGTTGCGGCGTGAGGGTGCGGCGCACGTCCTGTACGGCCGCAAAGCCGGTGACGATCAGCGACAGGGGCGACACGACCTGCTTGTCCTCGCCCTCGTCGTTCCAGGCGGTGCGCATGGACAGGGAGTCCTTGCCCACCGGAATCGAGATGCCGGCAGCCTGGCAGAAGTGCGACACGGCCTCGACGGTCTTGAACAGCTTGACGTCCTCGCCCCGGTGGCCGGCAGCGGCCATCCAGTTGGCGGAGAGCTTCACGTCGCCGAGCGAACGGATGTCGGCGGCGGCGATGTTGGTGATCGCCTCGCCGATCGCCATGCGGCCGGAGGCCGGGGCGTCGATGGTGGCCAGCGGCGTGCGCTCGCCCATGGCGAAGGCTTCGCCCAGGTAGCCATGGTAGCTCATGGTGGTCACGGCTACGTCGGCCACCGGGATCTGCCAGGGGCCGACCATCTGGTCGCGGGCGGTCATGCCGCCGACGGAACGGTCGCCGATGGTGATCAGGAAGTTCTTGCTGGCCACGGCCGGCATGCACAGCACGCGCTTGCAGGCATCGGCCAGATCGATATCGGTGACGTCGAAGGGCGGAACAAAAACCTGGCGGGTGGATACGTTGCGGGTCATCTTCGGCGGTTTGCCGAGAAGAACCTGCATTTCCATGTCCACGGCGTCGTTGCCGAAGTGACGGTCGGACACCACCAGGCGGCCGTCGTCAGAGGCGGTGCCGACCACCGCAAACGGGCAGCGCTCGCGCTCGCACAGGGCGCGGAAGACTTCGAGGTTTTCCGGGGCGATGGCGATGACGTAGCGCTCTTGCGATTCGTTGGACCAGATTTCCCGCGGGCTCATACCCGGCTCTTCGATGTGTACTTCACGCAACTCGAAGTGCGCACCGAGGCTGGCGGAATCGGCCAGTTCGGGGAAGGCATTGGAGAGGCCGCCGGCGCCCACGTCGTGAATGGCGAGAATGGGGTTATCGGCGCCCTTCTGCCAGCAGGCGTCAATGACTTCCTGGCAGCGGCGTTCGATTTCCGGATTGCCGCGCTGCACGGAAGCGAAGTCCAGGTCGGCGGTATTGGTGCCGGTGGCCATGGACGACGCGGCGCCACCGCCGAGGCCGATCAGCATGCCCGGCCCGCCCAGTTGAATCAGCAGGGTACCGGGGCCGAACTTGACCTTGAAGGACTGCTCGGCCTGGATGCTGCCGAGGCCGCCGGCGATCATGATCGGCTTGTGATAGCCACGCACTTCGTCCTGCACGCTTTGCTGGAAGGTGCGGAAGTAGCCGGTCAGGTTGGGACGGCCGAATTCGTTGTTGAAGGCAGCGGCGCCCAGCGGGCCTTCGATCATGATGTCGAGGGCCGAGGCGATACGCTCGGGCTTGCCGTAGTGCTCCTCCCAGGCCTGCTCGAAGCCGGGGATCTCGAGGTTGGACACCGAGAAACCGGACAGGCCGGCCTTGGGCTTGGAGCCACGGCCGGTGGCGCCTTCGTCGCGAATCTCGCCGCCGGAACCGGTGGAGGCGCCCGGGAAGGGGGAGATGGCGGTCGGGTGGTTGTGGGTTTCGACCTTGGCGAGGATGTGGGTCAGCTCCTCGCGGTACTTCCAGGCGCCATTGGCGTCCGGGTAGAGCTTGTCGACCGTTGCACCTTCGATCACCGAGGCGTTGTCGGAATAGGCGACAACGGTGCCTTCCGGATGGGCCTTGTGGGTGTCGCGGATCATGCCGAAGAGGGTCTTCGCTTCCGGGCGACCGTCGATGACCCAGTCGGCGTTGAAGATCTTGTGGCGGCAGTGCTCGGAATTCGCCTGGGCGAACATCATCAGCTCGACGTCGGTCGGGTTGCGGCCGACGCGGGTGAAGTTGTCCACCAGGTAGTCGATTTCGTCATCCGACAAGGCCAGGCCCAACTCGCTGTTGGCAATCACCAGCGCGTCACGGCCACGGGCAAGGATGTCCACGGTGGTCAGGGGCTGCGGGGCGTAGTGCTGGAACAGGGCGTGGGAAGCATCGGGGTTGTCGAGCACCGACTCGGTCATGCGGTCGTGGATCGCCGGCAACACCGCCGCGCGGTCACGGGCATCGAGGCCGCCGCGCAGATCGAAACTGAGCGCAGTGCCACGCTCGACACGCACGATCTTGTCGAAGCCGCACTGGTGGGCGATGTCGGTGGCCTTGGAGGACCAGGGCGAGATCGTGCCCAGGCGCGGCGTCACCATCTGCATGCTGCCAGCCGGTGCGGCGCCTTCCGGGTGGGCACCCAGCAGGTCCACCAGGCGGGCCAGCTCGTCGGCGGAGAGCGGTGCAGTGATTTCCGCGAAATACCAGTGTTCGACAGCCAGGCCCTTCAGACGGGGCAGGACTGTCTTGACCGAGTCGGTCAGCCGGGCAAGACGGGAACTGGAAAGGGCGGGCGCACCGCGCAGCTTGAGGATTTCGGACATGGCAGGGATGGGCGTCGAGGGTGGCAAGACCCGGGTCGGACACGAAAAGGACTCAGGATTATACCCGAGCACAAACCCTGCTCCGACCACCCTTTTCAAGTCGGTGGGACGAAGGATGGGCAGGCTGTGCCATTAGCCGTGCCTCTGTCATTACCGGCCGGTCGTCGGAAAGCGGCACCAGGGGCCGTGATCAGGACAAACGTATGAGAGAATCCAGGCTCTCTCGCGTTTGCGATCCACCCCTGATGCCACCCCATCGCGCCTCGTCCACCTCTCCGCTTTCCTCGCGTGTCTTCTGGGTGATCACGCTGGTTTTTTGCGTCATCGAGATCGCGATCCTGCTCCAGGCTTACGGGCGGCACCAGGAGCAGAACGACCTGGCCGGGCAAGTCGCCCTGGTGCATCAGGGCACGGCGATTACCTGGCACATGGCTGCCGACAACACGCTGCCAGACCCCCGCTACCGCTGGCTCGACTCCGTCCTGCACGCCCTGCTCAGTGGTGGATCCGTGCATACGCTGGAAAACACCCTGGTCTACCTGCCCCCGGTGGAAGGCGCCGATGCCCGCCTGGCCCTGACCGAAATTCTCGCCCGCTGGGGCAGCTTCACCCGACTCAACACCCTCGGCCCGAACTCACCGGCGGCAAACAGCGAACTCCGGGCCCTCGCCCCGGCCATGACCCAACTCAGCACCCAGCTGACCAAACAGCGGGACGACGCCACCCGGGCGGCCACCACGCTGATGACCCTGGCCCTCGGCACCAGCATTACCGGTTTCGTCGCCATCGGCACGCTGCTACTGCGCCACACCCGCCAGTCCGAACGCTCCGGCCGCCTGCTGCGCTCGATGATGAACCAGATCGGCGCCGGCGTTTGCATCCTCGGCAGCACCGACAAGATCGCCGATGCCAACCGGGCCGCCTGCCGGATGCTGGGACGCCCGCGCAAGAGCCTGCGCGGCAAGCGCCTGGATGAAATCCTCACCGAAAACGACGGCGTCTGGACCGGCGAGCGGCCGGACGGCATGCCCATCGCCGTCGAACGCATTCCCGGCACCATCGAAGGCTACAAGGGCCCGCTGCGCATCATGACGCTCCTCGACGTCACTGCCCGCCACCTTACCGCCGAGTGCCTGCAACACCTGGCCCACCACGACGCCCTCACCGGCCTGCCGAACCGCAGCTTCCTGGAAGGCCATTTCAAGAAGGAGCTCACCCGCAGCAAGGACACCGGCACGATCCTCGGCGTGGCGGTGATCGATCTGGACGGTTTCAAGCCGGTCAATGACACCTACGGACACGCAGTTGGCGACGCGCTGCTCGTGCAGATCGGCCAGCGCCTGGGCACCGCCCTGCGCATCAGCGACGTGATCGCCCGCACCGGCGGCGACGAGTTCGTCGGCGTCTTTCCCGACGTCAACAACCGCGACAGCCTGTCCTTTCTGGGCGAGCGCCTGCTCGGCGTGTTCGCCCATCCCTTCGAGGTCCGCGAGCACACGATTGCAATGAGCGGCAGTATCGGACTGGCCATCGCCCCGGACGACGGCACCGACCAGGACAGCCTGCTCCGCGCTGCCGACGCTGCCATGTATCGGGCCAAGCAGGCAGGCAAGCGCGGCATGCAACTATCGGCCGTCGACACCAGCGGACGGGCTGCCTGAGGCCAGCACACGGTCAATCGGTTAAAATGTCGGGCTTTGTCGCATCAGGCCCACTTTTGCATCCCTCTTCCCCGCCCGAATTCTCCCCCTCGCCGGAGCCCTCCGCCTCCACGGCGTTTCCGCGCCTGTGGGCGGCACTACCCGCACTACTGCTGATCACCCTCGCAGCGACGCTGGCACTCAGCGGCAGGAACCAGGAGATCTTCCTCACCCTGAACGCAGCAGCCACCGGCTGGCTGTCACCACCGCTGTGGTCGGCCATCACGCTGGGCGGATCGGTCATCGGAACCATCGCCCTCCTCGCCCCGACACTCAAGACTCAGCCCCGCTGGCTGGCCTCCGCCTTCCTGGCTGCACCCTTCGCCAGCCTGTTCAGCGAAGGCAGCAAGCGCTACTTCGACGTAATGCGCCCCGCGGGCGTGCTGGAGCCCGGCAGCTTCACCCTCATCGGCCAGAAGCTCTACGTGCATTCCTTTCCGTCCGGCCACGCCACCACCGCCTTTCTGGCGGCAGCGGTGATCATCCTCACCTGGCCCAAGGTGGCGACCCGCGGCCGGGCGGCGGCGGCCATACTGGCGGCGGCCGCCCTGGTGGCTTTCTCGCGCATTGCCGTAGGCGCCCACTGGCCCGTCGACGTGCTCACCGGCGCGGCCGGCGGCTGGCTTGCCGGCGTACTCGGCGCCTGGCTGTCGGCGCACATGCGCTTCTGGCAAAAGCCCGGCGGTGTTCGCGCCATGGCAGCCGTCTCCCTCGCGGTGAGCCTTGCCCTGCTGTTTATAGACTTGGGCTACCCCCTCGGCCGCCTGTACCAGATCGGCCTTGCCGCCTGGGGAATCGGCGGCGCCGCAGCAGCCCTCATGAACGCCCCGGACCCTTACGCATGAACCTGAAACGCATTCTTGCCCTAGCCGTGTCGGCCGGCCTGCTTGGCTGGCTGATGGCAGACGGGCGCTGGCGCGGGCTCGGTGAGGTTTTCACCCGGCTCGACGTCCTCACTCTCAGCCTGTCGGCGGGTGGCTTCGCGCTGTCATATGTACTGCGCGCGCTGCGCGTCTTCGACGAATTCCGCGCCCAGGCCGGCCGGCGCTTCGGCACCTGCCTGCGCATCGTGCTGATCCATAACGCAATGATCAACGTGGTGCCCTTCCGGGGGGGCGAAGCCGCCTTCCCGCTGCTGCTGCGCCAGAACTTCGGCATTCCCCTGCCCCGTGCCATCGCCTCCCTGTTCTGGTTTCGCCTGCAGGATGCCTTCGTGGTGATGGCGCTCGCTGCCATCGTGTGGCCGGGCGTGCATCCGGGCCTCAAGGCAGCCGCTGTCATTGGCGTGGTCCTCATGGCCTGGTGGCTGCCGCGCTGGGCGCGGGCGCCGCACGACTGGGCCGAGGGCAAGGCCTTCACCGCCAAGCTCGCCAAGGTGCGCGACGCCTTTGCCGAAAGCACCCGCCACGCCCGCTACGGCTGGGTATGGACCATCGCCAACTGGACGGTAAAACTCGCCGCCCAGGCCTGCCTCCTGGCAGCGCTGATCCCCGCTGCCCTGGCCGTCGGCGCCGCCGGCGCCCTCGGAGCCGAACTCGCCGCCATCTTGCCCATCCAGGGCGTTGCCGGCTTCGGCACCTACGAAGCCGGCGCTGCCGCCGCGCTGCTGCCCAGTGGCATCCCGCTGGCCGTCGGCCTGCAGGTCGCCCTGGCGCTGCACCTATTCGTGATCGCCTGCTCGGTCACCTCCGGCGCCATCGCCTGGCTTTTCCCGGCCGCCCGGGTGCAGGAAACGACCGATCACGCATCGTCCGACATACAATCCGCCTCGTCCGCCACCGACGGGGCGCAAACCAGATCCACAGCCGAATAAGCCATCATGACCGAATCCACCCAGCTCACATCGCTTCCCCCGGCCACGCCGGACATTCCGGCCGATCTGCCTCCCCATCGCCTGTCGGTGGTCGTCCCGCTGTACAACGAGGAAGACAACGTAGACCCGCTCCTCGAGCGCATCCACCTCGCCCTCAACCCCTACCCCTACCCGTGGGAAGTGGTGATCGTCGATGACGGCTCGTCCGACAACACCGTGCCCAATCTCGAGAAGGCCGCAAAACGCTACGGCCCCCACGTGCGCATCGTCGCGCTGATGCGCAACTTCAAGCAGACCGCTGCCATGCAGGCCGGTCTCGACGCTGCCCGCGGCGACGTGATCGTCACCATGGACGGCGACCTGCAGAACGACCCCATCGACATTCCCCGCATGGTCGGCCGACTGCTCCGCGAAGACCTCGACCTGGTCGCCGGCTGGCGCCGGAACCGCAAGGACGGAATGATCCTGCGCAAGATCCCGTCGAAGATCGCCAACCGCCTGATCGCCCGCATCACGGGCGTGCACCTGCAGGACTACGGCTGCTCGCTCAAGGCCTTCCGCGCCAGCGCCATCAAGAACGTGCGCCTGTACGGCGAGATGCACCGCTTCATCCCCGCCTGGCTGGCCACCGTCACCACGCCGCGCAAGATCGCCCAGGAAGAAGTCACCCACCACGCGCGCATGTTCGGCGAGTCCAAGTACGGCATCTCGCGCACCTTCCGGGTCATCCTCGATCTGATCTTCGTTTACTTCTTCATGCGTTTCCGCACCCGTCCAGGCCACTTCTTCGGTGGTATCGGCCTCGGCCTCGGGGCGCTGGGCATGCTGATCCTGACCTACCTGACCGGCCTCAAGATTTTCACCGGTGCCTCCATCGGCACCCGGCCGCTGTTCTTCGGCGGTTTCTTCCTGATCATCGCCGGCGTGCAGATGGTCACCTCCGGCGTGCTCGCCGAGTTGCTGACCCGGGTGTATTTCGAATCCGGCAACAGTCAGGCCTACGTGGCACGCGAGACTGCGGCGCTGGACGACGGTCAGGGCTGGCACGCTGGCGACGGCAAGTAAATCGGGCGCCTCATGAACGGATTTCAGTCTGCCGGCGGGCGGCTCGCAGGAACGCTCCTCGGCCGCCTGATCCTCGTCCTGCCCCTCTTCGCCTTTCTGCTCCGGCTGGGGGGCGCACCGCTGTTTGACGTGGACGAGGGCGCCTTCTCCGAAGCCACCCGCGAGATGTTCGAGCGGGGCGATTTCCTGTTCACCTACCTCAACGGCGCGCCGCGCTTCGACAAGCCGATCCTGATCTACTGGCTGCAATCGGTCGGTTACCTGATCTTCGGCCCCAGCGAGTGGGCTTTCCGCCTGCCCTCGGCGCTGGCTGCCATCGTGTGGAGCTACGCCACCTACTTCTTCGCCCGCAAGCGCGTCGGCGAGGATGCGGCGCTGATCGCCCTGGCGGTGGCGTGCACCGCCCTCGGCCCCTTCGCCATCGGCCGCGCCGCCACCGCAGACGGGCTTCTCAACTGCCTGCTCGCCCTCACCCTGTTCGACGTCTGGCGCCATCTGGAAAGCGGCCGTCGCGCGCCGCTGCTGCGTGCCTTCGTGTGGATCGGGCTCGGCGCACTGACCAAGGGCCCGGTGGCCCTGATCGTGCCCGGCACCGTCAGCCTGCTCTACTGCGCCAGCCGCGGTGAATGGAAGACTTGGCTGCGGCTGGTCTTCAACCCGCTCGGCCTGCTCATCCTGATAGCCATCGTCGCCCCGTGGTATGCCTACGCCTACCACCTCCACGGTCAGGACTTCATCAACGGCTTCATCATGAAGCACAACGTCCAGCGCTTCTCGGGCTCGCTCGAAGGGCACGGCGGCAGCGCCTTCTATTACGTCATTGCCGTACCCCTGCTGCTGCTGCCGTGGAGCGGGCTGTTCGTCGTTGCCCTGACCAAGATTCGCGCCGGGCTCGGCGACCCGCTGCAACGCTTCCTGTGGATCTGGTTCGGCTTCGTGCTGGCCTTCTTCTCGCTGTCCGGCACCAAGCTGCCCCACTACGTGCTGTATGGCTGCACGCCGCTCTTCATCCTGATCGGCCTGCACGCCGGCAGCGCCCGCCGGGCGTGGCCGCATCTGGTCCTGCCGGGGCTGCTCTTCGTGCTGTTCGCGCTGTTGCCCAATGTGTTCGACGCACTGGCCCGCAGCGATCTGGGCGACGGCTTCTACCGGGCCCAGCTCGGACGCGCCCTGCAAGTGGCCGACAGCACCTACATTGGCGCCACCGTCGGCGGGCTGATGGTGTGGCTGGCTTACGTGTTCTTCCCGCGGGTATCGCTGATCAAACGGCTCATCGTGACGGCGATCATCCAGGTCGGCCTGCTGGCCGGCGTTGTCGTGCCCTATGCCGGCGATCTGGCTCAAGGCCCCGTGAAACGCGCCGGACTCAAGGCCGCAGAAGTCGGTGGCGAGGTGCTCTTCTGGCGCTTCACCACCGCGCCGAGCTTCAGCGTCTATCGGCAAGCCGTCACCCTCAAGGGCGACCCGCAGCCTGGCCAGGTGGCCCTGACCCGCACCGACCGCCTACCCGCCGACGCCCCCGTCGACTACCTGTTCCGCGAAGGCGGCGTCGCCCTGGTGAAAATGAAGCCGTGAACGACACTCGCCCCTGCGCCGCCACACTGGCCGTCATCGCGGCCCTCCTGACCGCCTACCGGCTGTGGGTCATCAACCACCTGGGCATCGACCTCTACGTAGACGAGGCCTATTACTGGGGCTGGTCGCAGCACCTCGACTGGGGCTATTTTTCCAAACCGCCGGTCATCGCCGCGCTGATTGCCGCCAGCACCGCCGTCTTTGGCAACGGCATCATCGCCATCAAGCTGCCGTCCCTGCTCATCTACCCGGCCACCGCGGCGGTGCTCTACGTCCTCGGCAAGCGCCTGTATTCCGAGCGGGTCGGCTTCTGGGCCGGGCTGGGCTTCATGTCGATGCCGCTGGTGTCGGCCCTCGGGCTGTTCGTGTCCACCGATGCACCGCTGCTACTGTGCTGGGCGCTGGCCCTGCTCTTCCTGCTGCGGGCGCTCGAACGGGACGGCTGGCGCGACTGGCTGGCCTGCGGCGCGGCCATCGGCGTCGGCCTGATGTCCAAATACACCATGGCCGCCTTCCTGCCCTCGGCCCTGCTGCTGCTCGCCCTCGATCCGCAGCACCGGCGCTGGCTGGCCCGGCCGCAGCCGTGGGTGGCCGTATTGCTGGCCTTCGCCATTCTCACGCCCAACCTGTACTGGAACTGGACCCACGACTTCCCCACCTTCCGCCACACCGCTGACATCACGCGGGTCGGCCACGGCGAGCGCGGCTGGCATCCGGCCCAGCTGGGTGAATTCATCGGCGCCCAGTGGCTGTCCATCGGCCCGCTGCTCGGCATCCTCTTGATCTGGGCGCTGCTCAAGGCGCCCCGACTGTGGCGCCAGCCAGCCCATCGCACGCTGCTGATCTTCATCGTGCCGCTGCTGGCGCTGGTCAGCGCCCAGGCCCTCACCGGCCGGGCCAACGGCAACTGGGCGGCCCCGATCTTCGTCGCCGCCTGCCTGCTGGTGCCGGCAGTATTCGTCGCCGAACGCCGCCGCTGGATCGTCGCCGGAGTCGTGATCAACCTGGTCGGCTCCCTGGCTGCCTATCACTGGCCCGACATCGCCCGCGCCACCGGCATCGCGCTCACCGCCAAGAACGACCCCTACAAGCGCGCCCGCGGCTGGATCAACCTCGCCGACGGCGTCCGCCCCTTCGTCGACGCGCACCCCGGCAGCATCCTCGTTGGCGAAGACCGCGAGCTCATCGCCCACCTGGTGTACCGCCTGCACCCGGCCGAATACGCCGCCTGGCACCCGGGCGGCACACCTGTCGACCAATACCAGGTGGTCACCACCCTCGCCGACAAGCGCGGCCGCGACGTGCTCTACGTCAGCCGCAAGGCCGACATCCCCGCCATCACCGAACGCTTCACCAGCAGCGAAAAGCTCGGCAAGGTCGTCGTGCCGATCCACCAGGACTTCAAGCGGGAGGTTTACGTCTTCCTGTTGAAGGATTTCCAGGGCTACTGACGTCAGCCCTTCGCTGGCTGACCTGTAGGGGCGACTTCAGTCGCCCTCGCACGCTAAATAAAAATAGCGCCTTGGTTGCGCGTGCGGATGGGCGACTGAAGTCGCCCCTACAAGTCGCCCCTACAAGTCGCCCCTACACGTCCACCTATAGCCTAGTCGCCACCTGGCAGGGCTACCGGCAGGTCATCCAGCTGCGCGGCTTCGATCTTCTGGAAGTGGGCGGTGATCTTGCGTGACGATGTTTGCACCTCGGCCACGTCTTCGCCGGCCTGGCGGATGTGCACGGCGAGCTTCTGCATGCGCTCGTCGAAGCGGGTGAAGTCCTTGGCGAGCTTGCCCAGGGCATCCTTGATGACATGGATCTGCTTGCGGGTTTCCACGTCCTTGAGCACGGCGCGGGCGGTGTTGAGCACGGCCATCAGGGTGGTCGGCGAAACGATCCACACCCGGCGGCCCATGGCGTATTCGACCACCTCCGGGTGGTAGGCGTGGATTTCGGCGAACACCGCTTCGGCCGGCACGAACATCACCGCCCCGTCTGACGTGACCCCCGGCAGGATGTACTTGTTGGCGATGGCATCCACGTGCCGCTTCACGTCGCCGCGAAAGGCCCCCTGCGCGGCGCGGCGTTCCAGATCGCCGCTGTCGGCCACGAACATGCGGTGATAGTTTTCCAGCGGAAACTTGGAATCCACCACCACCATGCCGGTCGGTTCGGGCAGGCGCAGCACGCAGTCGGCGCGGGTGCCGTTGGGCAGGGTGAACTGGAAGTCGAAAGCCTCGGGCGGCAAGGCATTGCGGATCAGCGCTTCGAGCTGGACTTCGCCGAAGGCGCCACGCGCCCGCTTGTCGCCGAGCAGTTCCTGCAGGCTCACCACGTTGGTAGTCAGGTCGCCGATCTTCTTCTGTGCTTCGTCGATGGTGGCCAGCCGCGCCATTACGTTGGCAAAAGTCTCGTTGGTCTTGCGGAAACCCTCGTCGAGGCGCTGGTTCACGTGGCCGGTGATCGCCTCCAGGCGCTCATTCACCGTGCGGCTGAGGGTTTCGATGCTCAGCGTGAGTTGCTCGGAGGCGGCGCGCAGGCCGTTCTGCAGCAACTCGCGGTCGGCCCGGGCGTGTTCGGAGAGGGTCTTGAGGGTTTCTGCCACCATCTCGCTACGCAGCTTTTCCTGCGCGCTGGCGATGGCATTGGCGAGGCCCGACAGGCGCAGCGCGGTTTCCTCTTTCTGGCTGCCAAGCTGACCGACCAGCGCGAGCTGCAGCTGCTGCAGCGCATGGCGGGAGCTGGCCTGCTCGGCGTCAAGACGGTCACGCAGACGGTCCACTTCACCGCCCACCATCTCCATCACCCGGTCGCTGCTGGCCGTCGTCGCCACCTGCAGCTCCTTGACGAAGTGGAGCTGCTGATTGCCGAAGAAACTGGCCAGGCGCGCATCCACCCGTGCCGCCAGTTCGTCGACCAGCCCGTCCTGCGCGCGGGCCAGACTGCTGACCCGCAAGACGAGCCAGCCAACAAGAAGAACACACAGGACGAGGACGGCGAAGAGCCAGGGAAACAGGGCGGCAGCGGATTCAGGATTCATGGGCGAAGTATACCGTTGCGCCCCTATGGGTCGGACCTCAGCTCAGCGCCCTCAAGCTGGCCAGCGGCGGTTGCGACAGCAGATGCCGGGTGCCGAACCAGCCGGCCAGCACCACCACCGCACAGCCGGCCACCGCCCCCACCAGCAAGGGCAGCGCGCTCGGCACGTAAGGCAGCTTGAAGACAAAATGCCCCAGCGCCCAGCCAATGCCGGTCGCCCCCGCACCAGCGAGCACACCGGCCACCAGCCCGAGCACCGCAAACTCGGCCAGCAGCGCCGAGCGCAACTGCGCGTTGCGCGCCCCCAGCGTGCGCAGGATGGCCATCTCCTTCTCGCGCTCGTCGTGGGTTGCCTGCAGAGCCCCGAAGAGCACAATCACGCCCGCCACCACCGCAAAGCCAAAGACGAACTGCACCGCCGCGATCAGCTGCTCAACCATCCCCTGCAACTGGCCGATCACTGCAGCCACGTCGATCACCGTGAAGTTGGGAAAGGCCGCCACCATCCGGTTGGCAAAATCCATCTGCGCCGGGGGCAGGTAGAAGCTGGTGATGTAGCTGGCCGGAAAGCTCTCGAGCATGCCCGGCCCGGCAACGACGAAGAAGTTCACCCGCATCGAATCCCAGTCGAGCTTGCGCAGGCTGGTGACCCGCGCCTCGCTGCGATTACCGGCGATCTCGAAAGTCAGCAAGTCGCCCATCGCCAGCCCGAGAGTCTGGGCCAGGCCCTGCTCCACCGAGAAAGCCGGCGTCTTGCTGTCACCGTGCCACTGCCCCGCCACCACGCTGTTGCCGCTGGGCAGACGGGTGTCGAAGGACAGGTTGAAGTCGCGGTCGACCAGGCGCTTGGCCCGGTCGTCGGTGTAATCGTCGGCGCTCATCGGGCGCCCGTTCACCGCCACCAGGCGGCCGCGGATCATCGGCTGCAGGTTCGGCGCCGGCCGGCCTTCGTCCTTGAAGAACTTGCGCAGCGGGTCGAGCTGATCGGGCTGGATGTTGATCACGAAACGGTTCGGCGCATCGGCCGGCGTGGCCTGCTTCCAGTTGTCGAGCAGATCGCCGCGCACCAACGTCAAAAGCAGCAGCGCGGTCAGCCCCATGCCCAGGGCCAGCACCTGCACCAGGCTGGCCACCGGCCGCCGCCGCAGCGACGCCAGCCCGTAGCGCCAGCCGCTGCTGGCCACCGCCCGCACCCGGCCGAGGGCGCCCAGCACCAGCCAGCCCACCAGCCCATATACCGCAAAGGCCAGCGCAAAACCGCCTACCACCCACAAACCAAGCAGCCAGTCGCGGGCGATGCCAACCAGCAGCCCCGCCAGCACCAGCGCACCAACGGCCCACGCCAGCCCTTCCCGTGCGGCAAGGCCATCCCATTCACGACGCAGCACGCGCAGGGTCGACACCCGGCCGAGGCGGATCAGTGGCGGCAGCGCAAAGCCCATCAAGAGCAGCAGGGACACCGCCAGCCCGTGGGCCACCGGCCACCAGCCCGGCGCCGGCAGCGGAAAGCCGACCAACTCGCCCAGCAAACCGTTGAGCACGAACTGCACGCCAAAGCCCAGCACACAGCCGACCAGCCCGGCAGCCAGCCCGAGCAGCGCGAATTCGCCGAGAAAGAGCCGCAGAAGCTGCGACTGGCTGGCGCCCACGCAGCGCATCACCGCGCAGCCATCGAGGTGACGCTCGACGAAACGCCGCGTCGCCAGACCCACCGCCACCGCGGCGAGCACCACGGCCAGCATCGCTGCAAAGCGCAGGAAGCGCTCGGTACGGTCGAGGGTCGAGCGGACTTCCGGGCGGGCGTTGTCGACGTTCTCGAGGGTTTCGCCGCGCTGCAGCTTCGACTTGGCCCAGGCTTCAAAACCCGCCACGTCGGCTAACTCGCCAGCCACATGAAGACGGTAGAAGACCCGGCTGCCCGGCTGGATCAGCGCCGTCGCCGGCAGGTCGGCCGCGTTCATCACCAGGCGCGGCAGCAGGCTGAAGAAATTTGCACCCCGGTCGGATTCAAAAGACAGCACCGCCGCCATCTTGAGGCGCGAGGCCCCCAGGCCGATCACGTCACCCGGTTTCGCCCCCAGCGCGCTGGCCAGACGCTCGTCGAGCCACAGCTCGCCCGGCGCCGGAATGCCCTTCGCAGGCGCGTCCGGCTGGTTGAGCCCCGGTGCAATGCGGATCGCCCCGCGCAGCGGATGGCCGCCTTCGACCACCTTGACACCGGCCAGCTGGGCACCCTCGCCAAAGCTCGCCATGCTGGTAAAGGTGCTGGACACCACCGACTTCAAACCGTGCCGGCCCGCTTCGTCCCGAAAGACCGGGTTCAGCGGGTGGTCGGACACCACCACCAGATCGCCCCCGAGGAGCTGGTTGGCCTCCCGCGCGAGCGCCTGGGCGACCCGGTCGGTAAAGAAGCCGACACTGGTCAGGCTGGTGACGGCGATGATCAGGGCAATCAGGAGCAGGCCGAGTTCGCCGGCACGCAGATCGCGGCGCAGCATGCGTAAAGACAAGGAGAATGCGTTCATGGGGTGTCAGGCAACAGGCAGGCAGAAAGATTCCTGCCGGCCCTCATGCAACTGACAACCAGCGCTGCGCCAGACGCACCCAGTAGGCCACACCGAAGGGAATCGCCTCGTCGTTGAAGTCGTAGTGCGGGTTGTGCAGCGTGCAGCCGCCCTCCCCCGGGCCGTTGCCGAGCCAGATGTAGCAGCCGGGCTTTTCCTGCAGAAAGTAAGAGAAATCCTCGGCGCCCATGCTCGGCTTGGGGTCGATGGACACATTCGTGTCGCCACACACTTCGGCCGCCACCGCGGCACAGAAGTCGGCTTCTGCCACCGTATTGATGGTCGGCGGGTAGCCGCGCCGGTAGTCGAAATTCACGTTGGCACCAAACGCCGCCCCCACCCCGGCGCAGATGCGCTGCATGGTGTCCTCCACCAGCAACTCGATCTCCGGCCGGAAGGCGCGCACCGTGCCGCCGATGCGGGCGATGTCGGGAATCACGTTGTAGGCGTCGCCCGCATGAAACTGGGTGACCGACAGCACGGCGGCGTCCAGCGGATCCTTGTTGCGGCTGACCACCGACTGCAGCGCCTGCACCAGCGCCGAGCCGGCCAGCACCGGGTCAATGCCCTGGTGCGGCATGGCCGCGTGAGCGCCGTGGCCCTTGATCTCGATGTCGAAGCGGTCGGCGCAGGCCATCACCGGCCCGCGGTGTACGGCAATCTGCCCCAGCGGCAAACCGGGCCAGTTGTGCAGGCCGAACACCGCCTCCATCGGGAAGCGTTCGAAGAGGCCGTCGGCAATCATCGCCGGCGCGCCGCCCTCGCCCTCTTCGGCGGGCTGGAACAAAAAGTACACCGTGCCGTCGAATGCCGGGTTGCGGGCAAGATGCGCGGCCGCGCCAAGCAGCATCGCCGTGTGCCCGTCGTGGCCGCAGGCGTGCATCCGGCCCGGGTGACGGGAGTGGTGATTGAAGTCGTTCTTCTCCTGGATCGGCAGCGCGTCCATGTCGGCACGCAGGCCGATGGCGCGGGTGCTCGTACCAGCCCGCAGCACGCCGACCACGCCGGTCTTGCCGACACCCCGGTGGGTTTCGATGCCCAGAGCCTCGAGGCGCTCGGCCACAATGGCGGCGGTGCGATGCTCTTCGAAGGCCAGTTCCGGGTGGGCGTGGATGTCCCGGCGGATCGCCGTGATCTCGGCGTGCCCGGCCCGCAGATTATCTAGAAGGTGCATGATGCGTCCCGATGACCGGCCCCGTGGCCGCTTGGGGAAATGATAGCAGCGGCGGGCTTCCGTGGCCTCCCGCCAGTGACTGACGACTTACGATGAAACTCTTTTACGCCGACCATTTTGTTCTCCCGCTGCCCGAGGGGCACCGTTTTCCGATGGAAAAATACGCCCGCCTGCGGGAGCGCCTGATGGCCTCCGGCCAGTTCGCCGCGGATGACTTCCATGTACCGGCCGCCGCCAGTGACACCGAAATCCTGCGCGCCCACGACGCCGGCTACCTGCAGCGCATCGTCCGCGGCACGCTCGACAAGGACGAAATGCGGCGCATCGGCTTTCCCTGGTCCGAAGCCATGGTCGAGCGCTCGCGGCGCTCGGCCGGCGCCACCCTGGCGGCCTGCCGGGCCGCGCTGGAAGACGGCTGCGCAGCCAACCTGGCCGGCGGCACCCACCACGCCTTCCGCGACCGGGGCGAAGGCTTCTGCGTCTTCAACGACGCCGCCATCGCCGCCCTGGCCATGCGCGCCGAAGGCCGTGTCGAGCGGGTGGCGATCATCGATTGCGACGTGCACCAGGGCAACGGCACCGCCGCCATCCTTGCCAACCAGCCCGACTGTTTCACCTTCAGCATCCACGGCGCCCGCAACTACCCCTTCGACAAGGAACAGAGCGACCTGGACCTGGAAATGCCCGACGGCACGACCGACGACACTTACCTCACCGGCCTGCAGGCCGCCCTCGGCGTGGTTTTCGCCCGCGGCCGGCCGGATCTGGTGATCTACCTGGCCGGCGCAGACCCTTATGAAGACGACCGCCTCGGTCGCCTCAAGCTGACCAAGGCCGGCCTTGCCGAACGGGACGAGCTGGTCTTCGAGAAAGTGAAGAAGCGCGGCCTGCCCATCGCCGTCGCCATGGCCGGCGGCTACGCCCGGCAGATCGACGACACGGTGAGCATCCACGCAGAAACCATCGCCACCGCTGCACGCATCTTCCGTGCACGTAAGCCGGCGTCGCTATAATCAGGAACACCCCCTCAGAGGAATCACCCCATGCGTTTCGAAGGTGCAGAAAACTACGTCACCACCCCCGACCTGAAGCTGGCGGTGAATGCTGCCATCCGCCTGCAGCGGCCGCTCCTCATAAAGGGCGAGCCCGGCACCGGCAAGACCATGCTTGCCGAGGAAGTCGCCGCGGCGCTCGGCATGCCGCTGATGCAATGGCATATCAAGTCCACCACCAAGGCCCAGCAAGGTCTGTACGAATACGACGCGGTATCGCGCCTGCGCGATTCGCAACTCGGTGACGACAAGGTCAAGGACATCGGCAACTACATCGTCAAGGGCACCTTGTGGCAAGCCTTCGAGGCCGACGAGCCGACCGTGGTGCTGATCGACGAGATCGACAAGGCCGACATCGAATTCCCCAACGACCTGCTGCGCGAACTCGACCGCATGGAGTTTTACGTCTACGAGACACGCCAGCTCGTCAAAGCCAGACACCGCCCCATCGTCTTCATCACTTCCAACAACGAGAAGGAGCTCCCCGACGCCTTCCTGCGCCGCTGCTTCTTCCACTACATCAAGTTCCCCGACCGGGACACGATGCAGAAGATCGTGGACGTGCACTTTCCGGGCATCAAGCAGGCCCTGCTGAAGGAAGCGCTGGAAGTCTTCTTCGGCCTGCGCGAGGTGCCGGGTCTGAAGAAAAAGCCGTCCACGTCCGAGCTGATCGACTGGCTCAAGCTGCTGGTCGCCGAAGAAATCCCCGTCGAAGCCCTGCGCTCGCCGGATCAAAAGGCCAGCATCCCGCCGCTCCACGGCGCGCTCCTGAAAAACGAGCAGGACATGCACCTCTTCGAGCGGCTGGTCTTCATGGCCCAGCGCAACCGGTAGGCGGCTCATGCTCATCGACTTCTTCCTGCACCTCAAGGCCCGCAAGCTGCCGGTCTCGACGAAGGAATTCCTTACCCTGCTCGAAGGCCTGCAGGCTGGCCTTGGCGAGCACAGCATGGAAGATTTCTACTTCCTCGCCCGCACCAGCCTGGTCAAGGATGAAACCCATTTCGACCGCTTCGACCAGGCCTTCGGTGAGTACTTCAAGGGCATCGAGCAGATTCCCGGGCTCGAAGTGGACCTGCCCGAGGAATGGCTGAAGGCGATGATGCAAAAGCACCTCAGCCCCGAGGAAAAAGCCAAGCTCGAAAAACTCGGCTGGGACAAGCTGATGGAGGAATTCAAGAAGCGCCTGCAGGAACAAAAAGGGCGTCACCAGGGCGGTTCGAAGTGGGTTGGCACCGGTGGCACCTCACCCTTCGGCAACAACGGCTACAACCCGGAAGGCATCCGCGTCGGCGGTGAATCCAGCGGCAACCGCACGGCGGTCAAGGTGTGGGACCAGCGCGAATACCGCAACCTCGACGACAGCGTCGAGCTGGGTACGCGCAACATCAAGGTAGCGCTACGCCGCCTGCGCCGCTTTGCCCGCCTCGGCGCGCCGGACGAACTGGATCTGGACGGCACCATCGCCGCCACCGCCCGCAATGCCGGCTATCTGGACTTGCTGATGCGGCCGGAACGCCACAATGCGGTGAAGGTTCTGATCTTCTTCGACGTGGGTGGCTCGATGGACGACCACGTCAAGGTATGCGAAGAGTTGTTCTCGGCCTGCCGCACCGAATTCAAGCACATGGAGTATTTCTACTTCCACAACTGCGTGTACGACAACGTGTGGCGCGACAGCTCGCGGCGCCATTCCGATCGCACGCCGCTGGCAGACGTGATGCACAAGTACGGGCCCGACTACAAACTGATCTTCGTCGGCGACGCGACCATGAGCCCCTACGAAATCCTCCAACCCAACGGCTCCATCGAATACAGCAACACAGAGGCCGGCGCCGTGTGGCTACGCCGCCTGGCCGACGCCTACCCGTCGATGGCCTGGCTCAACCCGGAACCGGAACGCACCTGGGATTACCGCCAGTCCATCGGGATCATCCGGAAAATACTGGGAGAACAGATGTTCCCCCTGACGCTGGACGGGCTGACCCGGGCGATTACACATCTGTCGCGGAAACGCTGACCGACGACTTGCGGGGGGCTGTAGGGGCGACTGAAGTCGCCCCTACACGTCACATCTCAAGGAACCCGATAGTTCTCCTGCGTCATGATATCGATGCCGCACTGGAGGTTTTCGATCCAGTCGAGGAAGCGATTGACCATCACCTTGCCCTCGAAGCGGCAACCATGCTGAGGCACGATCATCTCCACATCAAGCTGGCGCACCATGTTTACCCAATAGCGGCAAATCTTGTTGGAGATCATGTAGCGGCGATGGAAGCCGGCCATGGTGATCACGTGATCGTCGAAATCCTTTACTGGCTCGGCGGCCTGGTCGTGATTCACCAGCGACGCGCCCATGTCGCCGGAGAACAGAATCTTCGAAATCGGGTCGTAGAACTGGAAGTTGCCTTCCGAGTGCATGAAGTGGGCCGGCAGGGCCTTGATCTTGCTGGCGCCAAGGGAGATGTTCATGCCTTCGTCGGGAATGCCGAGGATTCGGGAACTGTAGTCCTTGCCGGTCGTGAAATGGGGAATGAAGCGGGTCCACAAGCGCGAGATCATCACCTTGCAATGAGTGGACACCATCCACTTGTTGAGGGACGCGATAATGTCCGGATCGGCGTGGGTAGCGAAAATGAAATCCAGCCCGCGGGACGGGAAGAAGCGCTGCATGGCCATCAACAGACCGTTGTAGGTCATGTTGCCGCCCGGATCGATCAGGGCGCCATGTTCGCCATCGACAATCAGGAACTGATTGCATTGCACGGCGTGGTCGGCCTCCTCGTCCACCAGATCGTAGAAGGCCAGACAGGCGTGCTTGCCGTTGTTGAAGAGTTCGACAGCCATGGAGGTCGTGTGCGGGGAATCAGTCGGACCGCCACTTTAGCCGACATCACCGGATGTCGAACAGATGACCATGATTAGCATTGATCATAGTCAAACTATTGCCTCGTCAAACCCCAGACTTTTGGGGTATGTTGATTCCTTGCCTTGCCTGAAAGAGATTCAGCCTTGAGAAAATCCGTTCTATTCCTGTCGATGCTGGCGAGCCTTCTGATGGTCCACTCCACAAGTGTGCTTGCCCTCGATGGCCGGCTGGCAGGCAGTGCGTCCATGAAACGGGGTGCCGGCTCGGCCACACCCTTCGGTGGCGCCTACTCGCCCACCCAGAACGGCAAGCGCCCGGACGAGTTCCGCCGCCCCAGTTCCACCATGTGTGCGCTTCAGGGCCGGACACGTGGCGCGGCAACGAGCTCCCGTCAGGATGCATCGGGAAAACTGCATCTCTTCAACGATCCGTCTTCGCTCAAGAGCCGTAATGGCGACATCTACGGCAACTGCGCTAACTCGGGAGCAGCAATCCGCCGGGGAACAGGCTCGGGCAAAGTGACGTCTGCCTACAACTCGCGCACCAACACCCTGAAGGCAGCTACCGATGGTTATGTAAACCGCTCGGCGAGCAGTGCGATGATGCCAAAAAAAGCGCCCTCGATGTACGACCCGGCCACCGGCGTACTGAAGCCCTCTAAGAGCCTCAACGCCTACCAGATCTACCAGCGCTAAAGAAAAACGGGGACGAACCCGAAAGTCCGTCCCCGCGGTTCCAGACAATCAATTGCCGTTCATCACCAGCATCAGCTGGTTGATACGCTTAACGAAGCTCGCCGGATCATCCAGCGTTCCGCCTTCAGCCAGCAGGGACTGATCGAAGAGCACCGCCGCCCAGTCGTCAAAGTGCTTGTCCTCGTACTTGAGGCGCAGCACCACCGGGTGAGCCGGGTTGATTTCGAGGATCGGCTTCGACAGCGGCATGTTCTGGCCGGCAGCCTTCATCATGCGTGCCAGGTTCATCCCCATGTCGTGCTCGTCGGCGACCAGGCAGGCGGGCGAATCGGTCAGGCGATGGGTGACGCGCACGTCCTTCACCTTGTCGCCCAGGCTGCCCTTCATCTTGTCGAGCAGATCCTTCAGCTCGCCGGTTTCCTTCTCGATGGAAGCCTTCTCGGCCTCATCTTCCAGCGTGCCCAGGTCCAGGCCGCCCTTGGCCACCGAGGCCAGCTGCTTGCCGTCGAACTCGGTCAGGTTGCCCACCACCCACTCATCCACGCGATTGGAGAGCAGCAGCACCTCGATGCCCTTCTTGCGGAAGATTTCCAGGTGCGGGCTGTTCTTCGCAGCATTGAAAGTGTCGGCAGTGACGTAGTAAATCTTGTCCTGCCCTTCCTTCATGCGGCCAATGTAGTCCGCCAGCGAAACCGTTTCCTCGGTGGTGTCGGCAAGCGTCGAAGCAAAGCGCAGCAGACCGGCGATCTTGTCCTTGTTGGAGTGATCCTCGCCGACGCCTTCCTTCAGCACTTGGCCGAATTCCTTCCAGAACGTCGCGTACTTGTCCTTCTGGTTCTCGGCCAGATCTTCCAGCAGGCCCAGCACCTTCTTCGTGCAACCGGCGCGCAGGGTGTCGATGTCCTTGGATTCCTGCAGGATTTCGCGGGACACGTTGAGCGGCAGATCGCTGGAATCGACGATACCGCGCACGAAGCGCAGGTACAGCGGCATCAGCTTCTCGGCGTCGTCCATGATGAACACGCGGCGTACGTAGAGCTTCACGCCATGGCGGGCCTGGCGGTCCCACATGTCAAAAGGCGCGTGGCCCGGCACGTAGAGCAACTGGGTGTATTCGTGGCGACCTTCCACCTTGGAGTGGGTCCAGGCCAGCGGTTCTTCGTAGTCGTGGCCGACGTGCTTGTAGAACTCGGTGTATTCCTCGTCGCTGATGTCCGACTTGGCACGCGCCCACAAGGCGTTGGCCTTGTTGATGGTTTCGTCCTCGTCGCTGACGACCTGCGCCTGCTTCTCCTCGTCCCACTGCTCCTTCTTCATCACGATGGGCTGAAGAATGTGGTCGGAGTACTTCTGGATGATCGAACGCAGCTTCCAGCTGGCCAGCAGATCGTCCTGATCATCGCGCAGGTGCAGCGTGATCTCGGTGCCGCGGGCGGCCTTGTCGATCGGCTCGACGGTGTATTCACCGGCTGATTCGCCGGTCATCGAACACTCCCACTTCACGCCTTCGGTAGCGGCCAAGCCGGCGCGACGGGTGCGCACCGTGACCTTGTCGGCAACGATGAAGGCCGAGTAGAAACCGACGCCGAACTGGCCGATCAGGTGGGCGTCCTTCTTCTGGTCGCCGGTCAGCTTGCCGAAGAATTCCTTGGTACCCGACTTGGCGATGGTGCCCAGGTTGGTCACCACTTCATCGCGATTCATGCCGATGCCGTTGTCGGCAATCGTCAGCGTCCGGGCAGCCTTGTCGTAGGCCACGCGGATCTTCAACTCGGCGTCGTCCTCGAACAGCCCGCCGTTCTCCAGGGCTTCGAAACGCAGCTTGTCGCAGGCGTCGGAGGCATTCGAAACCAGCTCGCGCAGGAAGATTTCCCGGTTCGAATACAGCGAGTGAATCATGAGGTGCAGCAGTTGCTTGACCTCAGCCTGAAAGTTCAAGGTTTGCGCGGACGACATTTGCTCGACAGTCATAAAGCTTGCTCCATAAGAACCGTTAACGGTCCTCATATGGGTGCGCAGATTCGACTTTCAAGCCCCACCCAGCGAACTGATGGAACGACTCCAACTACCGCCGCCTCTCCTTGCTTCGCCAGCCCCCTCTGCCGAAGCGCCTGAACTCGCCACCAAAGCGGGTCTATCCCTGCGCCGTTTGCGGGTAGCCGTATGGATCGCCTTCACCCTGCTCGCCGCGCTGATCATCGGCGTGGCGATCTCCCTGATCCGCTTCGATCGGGAACAGGCCCTGCAACGGGCCGAATCGGAACTCCTTAGCCTCACCCGCGTTCTGGAAGAACACGTGGCGCGGAGCTTCGGCGAGACCGAAGGCGCGGTCGCCGAAGTCGCCGGCATTGTTGCCGCCCGCGCCAGCGTGGAAGCCTTCGGTGAGCGCGAACTGCAGGGTCTGCTGCGCCAGCGGGCCGTCCATCTACCGGAAGCCGAATACCTTTTCGTCGAACGGGAGGACGGCAGCCTGGCCGCCGACTCCAGCAATCCCTCGCCCAGCGAAAAAAGCGCCGTGCCTCCCCCAAGACGCGCCATTCCCCAGCTTCTGAAGGACGAGATCGAGATCGGCAGCCCGACCCGCAGCCCCCTCAGCGGCCACTGGGTCACCCCGCTGACCCGTCATGTCTTCGATTCCGCCGGAAAATACCTGGGCACCGCCGGCGCGGCCATGAGTCACTCCTACTTCGAGGGTGTATACCGCGAACTGCAACTCGCCGCCCGGGACACGATCCTGATCCTCCACGCCACCCGCGCCATCACCCTGATTCGCCACCCCCAGGCCGATGGGCTGATCGGCCGCAGCGTGGCCGACTCCCCGGCCATCGGGGCCGACAACGACCATCGCAGCATGGTTGTCACCGGCTCATCGGAAAACGATCCAGCCGAGCGCATCACGGCCTACCGGCGTCTGGTCGACCGCCCGCTGATCGTCGGCACCAGCCGCCCGGTGGAAGACGCCCTGGCCGACTTTTACGAACACCGCCGCCGCATCGCAGCTGGCGCCGCCCTGATGCTGACCCTCGTCGGTGCGCTGGCCCTTCTGCTGCATCGGGACGCCACCCGGCGCGACGAAGAACGCCAGGCCCTGGCCGAACTGAACGCCACCCTCGAAGACCGCGTCCGCCTGCGCACCGAAGAGCTGGAGCAGTCCAACCGCGAATTGCTGAGTTTCAGCTACTCCGTATCCCACGATCTGCGCGCACCCCTGCGGGCCATCAACGGCTTTTCCCACGCCCTCGCCGAAGACTACGGCGAGCGCCTGGACGACATCGGCCGCAACTACCTGACCCGCTTGCGCAAGGCCAGCCTGCGCATGGGTGAACTGATCGACGAACTGCAGAAGCTGGCCGGCGTGTCCCGCCACACCCTGCGGATAGAACACACCGACGTCACCGCCATCGCCCGGGAAATCCTCGACGACCTGGCTGCCACCGCACCGGCCCGGACAGTCCAGGCGCATGTGGACTCAGAGCTTAGCGCCGACGCCGATCCCACGTTGATCCGCAACGCCCTCGAAAACCTGCTCGGCAATGCCTGGAAGTTCTCCCGCGACAGCCACCCGGCCCTGATTCAGGTAGGCGGCCGCCCCCACGGAGAAGAAAAGCTGTTCTATGTAACGGACAACGGGGTCGGTTTCGACATGGCCCACGCCGGCAAACTCTTCCAGCCCTTTCAGCAACTGCACAAGCGGGATGGCTTCGAAGGGTCGGGCATCGGCCTCGCCAGCGTGCGCCGCATCATTGAGCGCCACGGAGGATCGGTGTGGGCGGAGTCGTCTCCGGGGGCCGGTACGACGGTGTTCTTTACCCTGCCGCGCAGCCCGGCCATGGTTCGCCGGCCGCGGGAAAGGCTGCAGGGCTAAAGCCTGCAGCCAACAATTCACTCGTAGCGGATCTCCACCACTTCGATTTCACGCATGCCGGCCGGACTGGCAAAGCGGATCACATCCCCTTCGCGAGCCTTCAGCAGCGCCCGTGACAGTGGCGCAATCCAGCTGATCCGCCCTTCCGAAGCATTCGCCTCGTCCACGCCGACAATCTGGTAGGTCTGTTCCAGTTCGCCGTCCACATCGCAGACGGTCACCGTGGCGCCAAAAAAAACCTGCTCCGTGTTCTCCTGCTCGGCCGGCGCAATCACCGTCGAACTCTCGAGGCGCTTGAGCAGGAAGCGGATGCGCCGATCAATCTCGCGCAGGCGCTTCTTGCCGTAGATGTAATCGCCATTCTCGGAGCGGTCGCCGTTCGACGCCGCCCAGCGGATCGTTTCCACCAATACCGGACGCTCCTCGCGCACCAGCTGATCAAGTTCGGCCTTGAGTTTCTCGTAGCCCTTGCGGGTCATGTAGTTGTGCGTACCCGGCGGCAAGCCCGGCACGCTGGCGGCCAACTCTTCGTCCTCATCCTGATCACTTTCCTTGACGAAGGCTTTATTCACCCTGACACACTCCGGAAACGAAAAACGGGAGGCGAATGGTAGGAGTCGCCCGCCAGACTGGCAAGCGGCTCCGCAAATGCATCAGTGGTAAACCGCTGGCTGCGTCATCAACGTGCCGTAGTCTTCAATCCAGATTTCAAAAGCATCCATCTCGGTGGCCGCCGAGGCCACGTCACGCAATTCCCTGAGAAAGCGCTGGGCCGCCTCGTCCCGGAAAAGCACCCCGACTCCGCGCCGCTTGTCGATCACTTCCACCGCATCGACGTTGGGGTAATCGACCACGTAAAGCACCGGATTATTGAGTACCACGTTCATGACAGGTCTCCTGGATAGCGGGGTTTTGCCTTTTGGGCATTGGTGCTACTGATATATGGGAACACCCGAGGCCGCTTCAAGTTCCCGGACGCCGTTGTATTTCGCCGGCCCCGCGCCTAAGATTCAACAGAACCCACCGGCAGCCATGCCCCAACTTCGAGTCCGACCAGGCATGAACGACAGCAACGAAACCAGCGCCGACGTCACCAGCCTCTCTTCACGGCTGGCAACCCTCGCTACCGAACATCGGGATCTCGACGCCGTCATCGCGCAGATATCCACGGCGCCACCGCCCGGTGACGAACTCCTGCTGCGCCGCCTAAAAAAGCGCAAGCTGCTCCTCAAAGACCGGATATCCATCATCGAGCGCCTGCTCGACCCGGACGTTCCGGCCTGAGTACCCACCTTCCTTCGTTGTCCGAGAAAACAGACCGCATGCCCATTCACCGAAACGCCGGGGCCGACACGCTCGCCCTGCACGCCGGCCAGACGCCCGATCCGGTTCATCACTCCCGCGCCACCCCGATCCATTTCACTACCAGTTTCGTCTTCGAAGACAGCGACCACGCCGCAGCCCTGTTCAACCAGGAACGCGCCGGCCACGTTTATTCGCGCATCTCGAACCCGACCAACGCGGTGCTGGAGGAGCGCATCGCGGCCCTCGACGGCGGTGTCGGCGCCATCGCCTGCGCCAGCGGCCAGGCAGCGCTGATGCTGGCCGTCACCA
>JAOAUC010000071.1 GCA_030157785.1 Zoogloea oleivorans | reverse complement strand
CGGACTGTTAATCCGTAGGTCCCTGGTTCGAGCCCAGGTCGAGGAGCCAAGACAAAGCAAAAAGCCAATCCTTCGGGGTTGGCTTTTTGCTTTGTCTTGGCCGAGCCCTGCGGCGGCCAGCACGGGCTGCCGATCACCACCGCCTCACTCCTCCCCGACTTCGACGAATTCCCCCCCACCCTTGCCTCACAAAGCGTCGGCTCTGACGCATTTTGAGGCGATGTCGGGGCGCGCTTCATCGCCGTCGCCTCGACGCAAGTCGGCGTCGCCTCAAAATGAGTCAATTTCGACTGCCGCGTCCCCGGGGGTCGCCTCAAAATGAGGCGACGGCGGGACGCAGAGACCCGGCGTCGATGATTGTTTCCCCCTTCTTCCATCCGGGTTGCCCTTCCTTGCCCTGCGCCCCATAATTTTCAGGCGGGCGCTTTCGCGCCTTGCCCCAGAACAAGGCGCCTGTGCAGACGAAGGCCTTATAAGAGGCACTCTGCCGCACGGCCCCACAAGACAATGACCCAGAGAGTGATTCCCCTCGCCGACGAGCGTCAGCTCCGGCAACTGCCGGCGATCCCCGCCGAGCTTCCTGCCCCCACCGGGCAGCTCCTCGACAGTCGCGGCCGCCCGATCAAGGATCTGCGCATCTCGGTGACCGACCGCTGCAACTTCCGCTGCGTGTATTGCATGCCGAAGGCGGTGTTCGACAAGGACTACGCCTTCCTGCCGCGGGAATCCCTGCTGTCCTTCGAGGAGATCACCCGCCTCGCCCGCCTTTTTGCGGCCCATGGCGTCACCAAGATCCGCCTCACCGGCGGCGAGCCGCTGCTGCGCCGCAACCTGGAAGAGCTCATCGCCCAGCTGGTGGAGATTCCCGACATGGAGGTGACGCTCACCACCAACGGTGTGCTGCTCCCCAAGAAGGCCGCGGCCCTCAAGGCGGCCGGCCTCAAGCGCGTCACCGTGAGCCTCGACTCCCTCGACGACGCTGTCTTCCGGGCCATGAACGACATGGACGTGCCGGTTTCCGATGTGCTGAAGGGCATCGAGGCCGCGGAAGCCGCCGGGCTCGGCCCGATCAAGATCAACATGGTCGTCAAGCGCGGCCTCAACGATCAGGAAATCCTGCCCATGGCGCGGCGTTTCCGCGGCAGCGGGCACATCCTGCGCTTCATCGAGTTCATGGACGTGGGCAGCTCCAACGGCTGGCGAATGGACGACGTGGTGCCGTCCGCCGAAGTCGTGCAGCGCATCCACGAAGCCTTCCCCCTCGAACAGATCGACCCCAACTACACCGGCGAGGTCGCCGAGCGCTGGCGTTACGCCGATGGCGGCGGCGAGGTCGGCGTGATCTCCTCGGTGACCCAGGCCTTTTGCTCCACCTGCACCCGCGCCCGCCTGTCCACCGAGGGCCGGCTGTACACCTGCCTTTTTGCCCAGAGCGGCCACGATCTGCGCGCCCTGATGCGCGCCCAGCGCAGCGACGCCGAACTGTCGGCCGTCATCGGCCAGATCTGGGCCGGCCGCAGCGACCGCTATTCGGAAATCCGCACCGCCGAAACCGCCTCCCTGCGCAAGATCGAGATGTCCTACATCGGCGGCTGACACGCCTTCAGCCGCCCCAAAAAATCCTGGAGACACCCCCGGTGACATCCCTCGCCAGCCAGTTCAGCTGCCACGACGACTACGACCCCAACGCCCTGCCGGTGGGCCTCGGCCGCCAGCTGATCCTCGACACCCTGACGCCGATCACCGGCATCGAGCACATTCCGCTGCGCGACGCCCTCGGCCGCATACTCGCCGAGCCCGTCATCTCGCCCATCGACGTGCCAGCCCACGACAACTCGGCCATGGACGGCTACGGCCTGCGCGGCGACGACCTCGCCGCTGAAGGCGAAACGCTCCTGAACATCATCGGCACGGCCTTCGCCGGGCATCCCTTCGACGACCCGGTCGGCCCCGGCCAGGCGGTACGCATCATGACCGGCGCCAAGCTGCCCCCCGGCGTCGATACGGTGGTGATGCAGGAAGTCGTCCGTGCCACCGACGAACAGGTCACGGTTCCCGCCGGCCAGCGCAAGGGCCAGAACGTGCGCCGCGCCGGTGAAGACCTGCGTGGCGGCGTAGCGGCCCTGGCCGCCGGGCGCCTGATCCGCCCGGCCGAGCTGGGTCTGATCGCTTCGCTGGGCATCGGCGAAGTCGGCGTGCGCCGGCGTCTGCGGGTCGCCATCTTCTCCACCGGCGACGAAGTGATTTCCATCGGGAGCGCCGCCCGCGAAGGCCAGATCTACGACAGCAACCGCTATACCCTGTTCGGCATGCTCACCCGCCTGGGCTTCGACGTGATCGACATCGGCGTGGTGCGGGACGATCCGGCCGCCCTCGAAAACACCTTCCGCGAGGCGGCGTCGATTGCCGACGCGGTCATCACCAGCGGTGGCGTGTCGGTGGGCGAAGCCGACTTCACCCGCGCCATGATGAGCAAGCTCGGCGAAGTACTGTTCTGGAAGATCGCCATGAAGCCGGGCCGCCCGATGGCCTTCGGGCGCATCGGCAAGGGCGACAACGGCGCCTGGCTGTTCGGCCTGCCCGGCAATCCGGTGGCGGTGATGGTCACCTTCTACCAGTTCGCCCGCCCGGCCCTGCTGCGCCTGGCAGGTATCGATCCGCTACCTGCGGAGCCCCTGTTGAAGGCAGCCTGCGTCACCTCAATCCGCAAGACCACCGGCCGCACGGAGTTCCTGCGCGGTGTGCTGTTCATCGAAGACGGCGAGTGGAAAGTCCGGACCACCGGCGCCCAGGGCTCGGGCATCCTCAGTTCCATGACCGACGCAAACTGCTTCATCGTGCTCGGCCCGGAGCAGGGCAGCGTGGCCGCCGGCGACCTAGTGGCTGTACAGATTCTCGACGGAATCGTGTGATCCCGGGCCCGGCTGTGGGGTGAAATTGTTGGTCGGCTGCATCAAAAGGTCTTTTATGGTGCAAAATTTCGTGTTCGAGCAGTCAGAACACAAAGAGCAGGCCAAGCCGCCCCCCAAACCAACAGCCAAGAGCGGACCATGGACAACAACGTTCCGGAAGGCACCAAGCAGCAGATCGACGGCCGTGAGCGGGTTTTCTACTCGGGATACTGGGTCAAGACCTACAAAGTCCCCGAAGACACCCTGCAGGCCAAGCGCAAGCTGATCGGCGCCCTCACCCGTCGCCTCTTCAACCACGTCGAGCACGGGCTCAACATTCCCGGCAGCCGCCTCAACGAAGCCCGCAAGAGTTTCGAGGACGAAACCGACGAGAAGCGGCGCCGGGTCAAGGGGGCGATGCTCGCCGGCGCCCTTTTCAACCGCGCCGCCGACATCTTCACCAAGCTGGTCGAACTGCAAAGCGTCGGCATCGAAATCCAGTCCGACAACGCGCTGATGCGCGAATGCGGGCGCTGCCTGCAGGAAGCTCTCGGCCTCGGTCGCCTGGTTCTGCACCGCTCCGGCGAAGAAGGCATCGACGAGCTGTGGGGCGAGCCCTTCAAGGCGTTCTCGATTCCCCTCGAAGACTTCTACGAGAGCCGCTACGTCAAGATCGGCATGACCCTGCGGGACATCGATCTGATCGCCAACGGCATCGTCACCAGTTTCGAGCCCTTGCCCTGTTTCAGCGGCATCGAGCCCCACGTCCGCGACTTCGCCCTGGCCGCCCAGATCAAGACCGAAACCCTGCGTACCGATCCGGACATCTTCGACATCTGGACCAGCTTCGTCACCGCCAGCGAACGGCTCTACGCCCACTTCAACAGCGATGCGATGCCGGACAACGCGGAAGAGCAGCACCTGGTGGAAGATGGTCGCCTGCTCATCCAGCAGGGCCGCGACCTGGTGAGCTACATCACCCGCGCCCGCACCCCGATGCCCAAGAGCACCACCGAGTACATCGAGCGCTGCAAGGCCTACGCCGAGCGCTGCGCCCGCCGGGCAGCCTGACACACAAGCACGCATTACGCTCGCCAACGCCCGCCCGACTTCGCGATGACGAGCCCCTTGAATTCCGTCATACACAAAAAGAAAGGTCGGCCATGAGCACAAAAACAAACGCCTCCACCAAGCCTGCAGCCCGAAGCCCGCGTCGGGCACCCCGGCGTGCCACCGCCGGTGACACGGCGCCGAAGAACACCCCCGCCAGCATCGAAGACTTCGTCGTCGACGAAGCGGTGGAAGCCGCCCGGGCGGCCAAGCTGTCGGCAGTCAGCGATATCGTCGCCACGCTGGCCAAGCACGACACCCACAGCATCGCCGAAACCCTGCAGGCCATCATGGCCGGGGCCTCGCCGGACGATGCCGAAATCCTGCGCAATGCCCTGCTCCAGGAAGACGAAGCCGTTTACAAAAAGCTCCCCTCCCACCCGGATGAAGAGCTCGCCGACGGCTGGCGTGACGGCGGCTATCCCTACAAGAATCTGATGTCCCGCCGGGCCTACGAGAAGCAGAAATACCGCCTGCAGGTGGAGCTGCTGAAGCTCCAGGCCTGGGTCAAGGAAACCGGCCAGCGCGTCGTCATCCTCTTCGAAGGCCGCGATGCGGCCGGCAAGGGCGGCACCATCAAGCGCTTCATGGAACACCTCAACCCTCGCGGCGCCCATGTGGTGGCCCTCGAAAAGCCCAGCGACACCGAACGCGGTCAGTGGTATTTCCAGCGCTACGTGCAGCATCTGCCCACCGCCGGCGAAATCGCCCTGTTCGACCGCTCCTGGTACAACCGGGCCGGCGTCGAGCGCGTGATGGGCTTCTGCTCGGCCGATGAATACCTCGAATTCATGCGCCAGACGCCCGAATTCGAACGCCACCTCGTCAGAAGCGGGGTGCACATCATCAAGTTCTGGTTCTCGGTCAGCCGCGAGGAACAACGTCGTCGCTTCAAGGAGCGCGAATCCCACCCCCTCAAGCAGTGGAAGCTCAGCCCCATCGACCTGGCCTCCCTCGACAAGTGGGACGATTACACCAAGGCCAAGGAGGCGATGTTCTTCCATACCGACACTGCCGACGCCCCATGGACGGTCATCAAGTCGGACTGCAAGAAGCGCGCACGCCTTAATGCGCTGCGTTACATCCTGCACAAGCTGCCCTACACCAACAAGGACATCGACCACATCGGCCCCCTCGACCCGCTCCTCGTCGGGCGTGCCCACGTGGTGTACGAACGCGGCGAGCACGCCGGCAGTCCGCTGCTGTAAGCCATCCCTCGCAGCCCGGGGGCAGGGAGTAATCCTTCCTGCCGCTACGCCCCGGGCTGGCGAGCAGGTAAACTCCGGCGCGTGTCTGCCAAACCTGCTCCCGCCCCCTTCGCCCTTTTCGACAACAACCTCGACGCCGCCGGCCAATCCGGCGCCTGGCTGCTTACCGGCCTGCGCGAGGAAGTCGTGTGTACCGATCCCGCCACCTGGCAGGCCTGCCTGCAGCGGCTCGACGATGCCGCCCGCGGTGGTGCGTGGATCGCCCTCGCCGCCGCCTACGAACTAGGCTACGCCATCGAGCCCCACCTGCGGCCCCTGCTGGCAGCCGATCACGGCTCCCTGCTCACCGGCTGGATCTTCGAACACGGCGAATGGCTGGACGACGCGGCCTGCGACACCTGGCTGGCGACCCGTGCCGGGACGAACATCGGCGGTACCAGCAGCCTCACGGCCGGCGTCGGCGAACACGACTACCTGGAACACATCGCGCGCATCCGCCAGTACATCACCGACGGCGACTGCTACCAGGTCAACTTCACCTTCCCGCTACATGGCCAGCTTTTCGGCGATCCGGCGGCCCTCTACCGCAGCCTGCGCGCCGCCCAGCCCGTCCGCTACGGCGCTTTCATCGGCCATGCTGGCGGCACCATCCTGTCCCGCTCGCCCGAACTTTTCGTCGAACGCCAGGGCACAAGCCTGCGCAGCCAGCCCATGAAGGGCACGGCACCGCGCCACACCAACCCCGACGCCCTCGCCACCTCTGAAAAAGACCGCGCCGAGAACGTCATGATCGTCGACCTGATCCGCAACGACATGGGCCGCCTCGCCCCGCCCGGCGGCGTGCGCGTCGAGGATCTGTGCCGGGTCGAACCCTACCCGACGGTCTGGCAGATGACTTCGCGGGTCATCGCCGAACCGGTGGATGCGGGTCTGGCCGACATCTTTCGCGCGCTCTTCCCCTGCGGCTCGATCACCGGCGCACCGAAGATCCGCGCCATGGAGATCATCCACGAACGGGAAGACACGCCCCGCGGCGTGTATTGCGGCGCCCTCGGCTGGATCCGCCCAGGGGGCGACTTCCGCCTCAGCGTGCCGATTCGCACCCTGCTCATGGACGAGGCCGGCACCGCCCGCCTGAACGTCGGCAGCGGCGTCGTGTTCGACTCCAGCCCGCGGGGGGAATGGGATGAATGCCACCTCAAGGCGCGCTTTCTCACCATGCTGCCCAAGGGCCTGCGCCTGATCGAAACCCTGCGCTACGAGTCGGTGGGCAATACGCGCTTCCCGTATCTCGCCGAGCACATCGAACGGCTCGGCGACTCGGCACGCTGGTTTGGTTTTCCCTTCGACGAAGGCGACTTCCGGCGGCTTCTGGACGGCATTGTTGCCACCGAGCCTTTGCGCGTCCGCGTCACCCTCGGCCAGGACGGCGACTTCACGCTGGAGCAGGCCCCGCTCGCCACCGGAGCACCTGGAGACGCACCGACAGTTGTGCTGTCGCCCGAGCGCATAAGCAGCAGCGATGCACTCCTATGGCACAAAAGCACCGCCCGCCAACTGTATGACCAGGAGCTTGCCCGCGTGATGGCCGCTGGACACTTCGACGCCCTGTTCCTGAACGAACGGAATGAACTGACGGAAGGTGCGCGCACCAACCTCTTCGTGCAAAAAGGGGGGATCCTGCTGACGCCACCGCAGGAAGCAGGGCTTTTGAACGGCGTGCTGCGACGTCGTTTACTGCGGGAAGGCCGGGCGCAGGAAGCGCCGCTGAGCCTGAACGACCTCCGGGAGGCGGAGGCCGTCTTTGCCGGCAATGGCCTGCGGGGCCTGGTCCGCGTCCGCCTCGTCACCGACGAAGCCTGACGCGGCGCCCCATGAGCCTTTACTTGGCGCTCTTGCCCTTCGGCACGATGGCCAGTTGCTCGACCAGCGCGCGGGTGTTGGCGGCATTTTCCTTCAGCAGCAACTGAACACCCGCCCGCAGCAGCTCGGACTTGGTGCAGATACGCCCGGCCTTGGCGAGGGTTTCGCGCAAGGTCTTGAGCTGGGCGTGCTCGCTCTTGGGCATCGAGAAGGAGTCACGGACCACCTTTTCACGGCTCGGCTTGACGGGCTTGGCCACCTTTGCGGCCTTGACCGGCTTCTCGGCCTTCGGGGCCTTTTCGACTTTTTCCACCTTGGCGGGCTTCACGAGCTTGGCCTTCTTGTCGACGACAGGTGCAACAAGCTTCTCCACCGGGGCAGCAACAGGCTTCACGACCTTGGCCGCGGGTGCCGGCTTGGCGACCTTCGCAACGGGCTTCGGAGCGGCCTTGACTGCCGGCGTAGCGGCGGGCTTCGCGGCACGGGTCGCCTTGACGGTAGCCGACACGACGGGCGCCACGGGCACAACTTCGGCAACCACATCGGCGACAACCGGCGCCACCACTTCGGTCACGACCGGTGCGGAGACTTCAGCCACAGGCTGGACTTCAGCGGCAACAACGGGCGTCGGCGCGTCCGTCACGGGGTCGGGCAGGCGGGCCGCCAGGGCTTCGCTTTCCTTCTCCAGCGTGGAACGCAGGGCAGATTTGGTTTTGCTGTTCATGCTTTTTCTCCTGTCAGTTTCAATACTTCTACAACCAGTTTGTTCACTTCCCGCGCGGCTTCGGCACCGGCCCGGCCCAGTTGATACACCGTACCGCCAATGACCGCGCTCTGCGCGAAGGCATTACGCTGGGAGAGGGCTGCGCCAAGAACCGGCAGGGAAAAGTCCCGCATGACCTCAAGCACATCCCAGGCGAGATTGGTTCGCAGCACCCGGTTTGGTACCAGCGCCGCCTTGAGCCCCTTGCGGCTCGCCTGAACCTGCAGGATCAGCCGTTCGACGCCCTTGGTGGACCACAGATCGGCCGGGCTCGGCACCACCGGCACCAGGGCCACATCCGCTTCCTGCAGCGCGGCAAGGGTTGCCGGATGCTCGATGGACGGCGGGCAATCCAGCAGAATCAGGTCGGCCTCGCGACCAGCCAGCTTGATAAGCTGGTGGAGCTGGTCCGGCGCGGCCTCCAGGCGCATGACCCGCGCCGGAAACGGCACCGCCTCCGGCGCCGCGTGAGCCCAGCGCATGGCCGTCTCCTGCGGATCCAGATCGATAATCGCAACCCGCCGACCGCTCCGCGCCAACCCACCGGCCAACTGCATGGTGAGTGTCGATTTGCCCGCCCCGCCCTTCTGGGACAACACGGTAACCACCTTTGGCTTTGCCACTTGGCCCCCTATTGCGTAATACCGTATTATTCTTGCGCGAAAATCGCGCTGTGACAAGTCGACTTTTCCACGCCCGGTGAAAACCCGTCTGGAACGGTGAACGGCCAACTGCCGCCGGAAGCTGCACATGTCGTCACAGCCTGCCAGGCGGCAGAAGGAAAACTTCAGAGTTGTTCAGACAGCCGGTTGAGCGGCCCCTGCGGTTCAGCGCATGAAATCGGAACTGAACGTTGCCCTTTGTGGCCGTGACTGGATCACGATCCGCTGCGGGCTGTCACTGCGCCGGGCCTTCCCCGCGCCGTCGCAGGTGCGCAGGCCACGGGTACCGATGCGCAGACACTGCACATCGTTGCAGCCACAATTGACGAGAAGGTCCGACGACTCCCCTTCATCCACGTGGTCGATGCGCAGCAGTTCGAGAAAGCGCACCGCTGAATCCCGGCACGCGAAAACGGTCAGACGACCGTCGTTGGCGCACAACCAGCGCTCATCCACCGTGATACCCAGGCAGCCGTCTTGTCCGCCGCTCAAGGTGTGGATGCGAACCCGGGTCTGCCCCAAGCGCCACAGCGGCGCCACGGCGAGCTCGAGCCAGGTCGCATTGCGTCCTTTAAGTTCCATTTGTCCCCTCCATTTTTTTATGTGTGTCGCTGAAGCCTGCCAAAATCCGGGCAAGTAACGCATCACTTTGCGTATTATCAGCAAACAACGACATAAAGGGGAGGTGGCGATTCCCGGAGTGGTCACAGGGAAAACCCTGTCAAAACAAGGCCTGCCATTCCGTCGCCAAACTCCCGTGCGCATTCAACCAGGAGAAAAACACGATGAAAATCGAAACCCTCGCCGTCCACGGCGGATATAGCCCTGATCCGACCACCAAGGCTGTCGCCGTACCGATCTACCAGACCACCTCCTACGCCTTCGACGACACCCAGCACGGCGCCGATCTGTTCGACCTGAAGGTGGCCGGCAACATCTATACCCGTATCATGAACCCCACCCAGGCCGTGCTCGAAGCCCGGGTGGCGGCCATGGAAGGCGGCATCGCCGGCCTCGCGCTGGCCTCCGGCATGGCGGCCATCACCTACTCGATCCAGACCATTGCCGAAGCCGGAGACAACATAGTCTCGGCCTCCACGCTGTACGGCGGCACCTACAACCTGTTCGCCCACACGCTGCCGCAGATCGGCATCCAGGTCCGCTTTGCCGACTACCGCGACCCGGCCTCCTTTGCGCCGCTGATCGACGCGCGCACCAAGGCCATCTTCTGCGAATCCGTCGGCAACCCGCTGGGCAACATCACCGATTTCGAAGCACTGGCCGCCATCGCCCACGCCCACGGCATTCCGCTGATCGTGGACAACACCGTGCCCTCGCCCTACCTGTGCCGGCCGATAGAACACGGCGCCGACATCGTCGTGCATTCGCTCACCAAGTATCTCGGTGGCCACGGCACGTCCATCGGCGGCATCATCGTCGATAGCGGCAAGTTTCCGTGGGCCGAACACAAGGAGCGCTTCCGCCGCCTCAACGAGCCGGACGTGTCCTACCACGGCGTCGTTTACACCGAAGCCCTCGGCCCGGCCGCCTACATCGGCCGCGCCCGCGTCGTGCCGCTGCGCAACATGGGCGCCGCGATCAGCCCCTTCAACGCCTTCCTGATCCTGCAGGGCGTCGAGACGCTGCCCCTGCGCATGGACCGCATCTGCGAAAGCACCCTGAAGGTGGCGGAATTCCTGAAGGATCACGCCAAGGTGGCTTGGGTGAATTACGCCGGCCTGCCGGACCATCCTGACTACCCGCTGGTTCAGAAATACATGGGCGGCCGCGCCTCGGGCATCCTCAACTTCGGCGTGAAGAGCGCCGACGGCGACGGCAAGGCCGCCGGCGGCCGATTCCAGGACGCCCTCAAGCTGGTCACCCGCCTGGTGAACATCGGCGATAGCAAGAGCCTCGCCTGCCACCCGGCGTCCACCACCCACCGCCAGTTGTCGCCGGCCGAAATGGCCAAGGCCGGCGTGTCCGAAGACATGGTCCGCCTGTCCATCGGCATTGAGCACATCGACGACATCCTGGCCGACCTCGACCAGGCCCTGGCCGCCGTGTAATGCAAAAGGGCCGGGAATTTCCCGGCCCTTTCTATTTACGCCGCGCAGCCGGCGATGTCTCTGTAAAGCGCATCTACCGGCACCGCCGCCGCTCCCTGACGGGCACGAATGCGGTTTGCCGCACTGACGATGGCCCGCACCGAGGCCGTCACCGTGTTGCGGTGCATGCCGGCGCCAAAGGTGCTCCCCGCCACCCCGTCCATGGCCACTTCCACCATGCACATGGCTGCCGCATCGGCCCCCTCACCCATCGAACGCTCCTCGAAGCTCTGCACGCGGATCGGCATCCGAAGCGCCGCCACCGCCGCCTCCACCGGACCGTTGCCCTCCCCGCGGAGAACCATCTCCCGACCATTCACTTCGAGCTCGATACGGATGCCCTGGCGACCGTTGTCCGCCTCGAAAAGGTGGTGCGCCACGTAACGCACCGGCGTCCCGGCTTCAAGGTATTCAGCGGTGAAGAGATTCCACAACTGGTGCGCATCGACCTCCTGCCCGCTCTCGTCGGTAAGGCGCTGCACCGCGCCGCTGAACTCCACCTGCATGCGTCGCGGCATCACGAGGCCGTAAGCCGTTTCGAGCAAGTGGGCCACGCCACCCTTGCCCGATTGGCTATTTACGCGGATCACCGAATCGTAGGTGCGCCCGAGATCGGCCGGGTCCACCGGCATGTAGGGTACCGCCCAAAGGGCATCGGCCTGTTGCACCTCGAAGCCCTTCTTGATCGCGTCCTGGTGGGACCCGGAGAAAGCGGTGAACACGAGATCGCCCACATAGGGGTGACGCGGGTGGATCGGCAACTGGGTGCATTCCTCGGCCACCCGGGCCACCGAGTTGATGTCGGAAAAATCGAGCTGCGGATCGATACCCTGGGTGTACATGTTCAAGGCAAGGGTCACGATATCCACGTTGCCGGTACGCTCCCCGTTGCCAAAGAGACAGCCCTCGACCCGGTCTGCGCCGGCAAGCATGCCGAGCTCGGCCGCAGCGACTGCCGTACCCCGGTCGTTGTGGGGATGGACACTGAGGGTGATGGCATCGCGGCGGGCGAGATTGCGGTGCATCCACTCGATCTGATCGGCATACACGTTGGGGCTCGCCACTTCGACAGTGGCCGGAAGATTGAGGATGACCTTCTCACCCGGACGCGGGTCCCAGGCGTCCACCACCGAATCGCAAACCTCCTTGGCGAACTCGAGCTCCGTGGAAGTGAACACTTCCGGGCTGTACTCAAGCACCCACTCCGTTTCGGGCTGCTCGGCGGCGAGTTCCTTTACGAGCTTCACGCTGGCCACGGCAAGCGCCTTGACCTCGTCCTTCTCCATGCCGAACACCGTTTTGCGGAACACCGGTGCAGTGGCGTTGTAGATGTGAACGATGGCCCGACGGGCGCCGCGAAGGGACTCCATGGTGCGGCGAATGAGGTGCTCGCGGGCCTGGCTGAGGACTTCAATGGTCACGTCACCGGGAATCTCGTTTTCCTCGATGAGCTTCCTGACGAAAGCGAAATCGGTTTCGGAGGCAGAAGGGAAAGCGACTTCGATTTCCTTGAAGCCGATGGCCACAAGCTTGCGGAACATCTGCAACTTGCGGGCGGGGTTCATGGGCTCGAAGAGCGCCTGGTTGCCGTCGCGAAGATCGGTGCTCATCCAGATCGGCGGATGGGTGATCGTGCGGCTCGGCCATTGACGGTCGGTGAGGGCGACCGGGGGGAAGGCAGCGTACTTGGTATTCGGGTTCTTCAACATGATGATCTGGTCCTTTGTTTTCGTCGGATACGGTGGTGTTCGGATGCGGACACAGGGCTGCCAGACTGCCGCGGGTTCGTGGCCTGGCAACCGGGACGCAGTCGTAGGGACAACAGGACGAAATTCAGGGTGTTCATGGCAAGACTCCGATGGAAAGCGCACGCAATGACGCGATCAACCCAGGGTGGGCGACGGACTACAACAACAGGAGGGGGATTAGATGTGTGCCCGTTAGGGCAGCAGCAGACCCAGCCCGGAGAGGGCCAGAAGGGAGAAGAGATTGGTCTGGTGCTTGGAGTGCATGGGCGAAAAGTAGCAGGTCAAACCGATGTCGTCAAACATCGGCGTAATAGAACCTGCCTATGCCACGTTACAACCGATGATCTGGTAGCCCGGTCCGCTCATCAGCACCTTGCCGGGTTCGAGCTTGACCATGCGCGCGCCCAGCTTGGCGAAGACGTGCCCGCCACTGCGCATGAAACCCGGCTCACAGGCCACCCGCACACTGCGCCCGCGCACCACCGGATCACACAGGATGCCGCTCCAGCTGCGGCTGCCGTCGTCGAACAGCGCCGGTAGCGGTTCGTTGGAAACGGTCTGCAGCCCAACAGCAGCGCCGTCTGCATCACTGAAGCGAACCCGCCGGACCAGGGCCAGCACCCACCGTCCGGTTTCACCCACGTGGGCGCCCACCAGGGCACCGACGCGGCAGATGGCGGGATCCATCACCGGCGAGGCCACGCCGAAACCATTGCGACTGGCGTCCAGCAACGACCAGGCCGCCGCCGGGCACAGCAGAGCCTCACCCGAAATGAGGGAGCGAATGAAGCCAAGCCCGGTGGCCAGCGCCAGGGCGCCCTTCACCTGGTGTCGGCGGTACTGGCGCATCGGCGGAACCGGCCCCCACTGACGGGACAGATGACGGATCGCAGCCGACACGGAAGGCGCGCTGAGGCCGGCAAACACCGGATCCAGACCCGCTTCCGACATGGCGTTGCCCAACTCTCCGAGCATCGGCACGGCATCGGCCGGACGAAAATACCGGATGGCCGGCGGCACGTCGTCGGGCAGGCTGACACAGCGCCGGGGCGGGGCGAGGCTTTCCAGGTCGACGGAAAAGAGGCTCCCGCTGGCCGGCTGATCGCTCAGCTCGAGGGAGTGCTGGAGATAGCGCACCAGCTTGTCGGCCGCCTCGATGCGGTCGGGCGACAACTGGTCGAGGCTGGCGCAATGCATGGCGACCAGGCGAACGAACTCGCGATTGATCGTCGAACGGGTTTCCCGCCCTTCACGCACATTTACCGGGGTATTGAGGCCGCCAGTCACGTGCGCCGTGCGATAGGCCACGCCGGCCCGCCGCCACACTTCCGGCGCGAGATCCTGGTAATCGAAGGCCGCCCATTTCATTTCGCCCGCGGCAGAGCGAACGGTACGCAGCAGGACTTCCGTGCGCAACGGATCACTCGGGGCGATCGAGAAATCGCTCGCCAAGCCGGCCAGCACAAGGTCGTAGGCCCGCCCGAGGCTGGCGTGAAAATCCCGTCCGAGCGCCTTGTAGCGCACGCTGCGGGATCCGAACACATTGGAAAGATAAAGGCCGGCGGCCTGGCGGAGCTGCGGCTGGGCGGCTTCGTCGAGGGCGACGACCAGACGGGCCAGGTCGGAAACGTCGAGTTCCGCTTCGTAATGAAAGGAATCAAGCCAGCGGATCAGCTCGACGATGGCCGTCGGCGCGGCATTCGTGGCAATCTCGGTGAGCGCCTGACTCAGCGTCTGGGGCTGCAGGAGCGGATGCGCATTCTGAACCGGCGTGCCAACCCCCATAAGCCCCTCTGCGCCTCCCCGGACGAGTGTATTGAAACATTTTCTGACAGGCGGGAATGTTAGCACAAAGGGCTTTTCATCGAGCCGGCCCAAAACGGGCAGGGAGCGCTGGCCAGCTAATCAGGTAAAATCGCGCCTCTGTTTTCGCTTTTCTCCTGCAGCCATGCGCCAGTACCTCGAACTCATGCGCCACGTGGCGGAACGCGGCCACCGCAAGGACGACCGCACCGGCACCGGCACCCTCTCGGTTTTCGGCTGGCAGATGCGCTTCGATCTCGCCGAAGGCTTTCCGCTGCTCACCACCAAAAAGCTCCATACTCGCTCGATCATCCACGAGCTGCTGTGGTTCCTGCGTGGCGACACCAACATCAAGTACCTCAAGGACAACGGCGTCTCCATCTGGAACGAGTGGGCCGACGAAAACGGCGAGCTTGGCCCGGTGTACGGCAAGCAGTGGCGCCGCTGGGAAAGCCCGGACGGGCGCAGCATCGACCAGATGGCCCTGCTGATCGACGCCCTCAAGAAGAATCCGGACTCCCGCCGCCACATCATCTCGGCGTGGAACCCGGCCGAGGTCGACCGCATGGCCCTGCCGCCCTGCCACGCTCTGTTCCAGTTCTACGTGGCCGGCGGCAAGCTGTCCTGCCAGCTCTACCAGCGCAGCGCCGACATCTTCCTCGGCGTGCCCTTCAACATCGCGTCCTACGCGCTGCTGACGATGATGGTGGCGCAGGTGTGCGGTTACGAGCCGGGCGACTTCGTATGGACCGGCGGCGACTGCCACCTCTACGCCAACCACCTGGAGCAGACGCAGTTGCAGTTGTCCCGCGAGCTGCGTCCCCTGCCGACGATGCGCATCAATCCCGACGTGAAGGATCTGTTCGCCTTCAGCATCGACGACTTCACCCTCGAAGGCTACGACCCGCACCCGCACATCTCCGCGCCGGTGGCGGTATGAGCAAGCCTGTGCTGGCCCTGGTCGCCGCCTGCGCCCGCGATGGCGTCATCGGCATCGACAACAAGCTACCCTGGCACCTGCCGGAAGACATGAAGTTCTTCCGCGAGACCACCCGCGGCAAGCCGGTGATCATGGGCCGCAAGACCTGGGAATCCCTGCCCGACGCCTTCCGGCCGCTGCCGGGGCGACTCAACATCGTGGTCAGCCGTAACCCGGATTTCCACGCAGAGGGCGGCACGGTAGTCGGCAGCCTGCCGGAGGCGGTGGCTGCCGCCGGTGATGCGGAGATTGCCTGCGTGATTGGCGGCGCCGAAATCTATCGCCAGGCCCTGCCGCTGGCCGGCCAGCTGATTCTTACTGAAATCGACCGTGACTATGCCGGCGATGCGTTCTTCCCGGCGTTCGACCGGGCTATGTGGCAGGAGGTCAGCCGCGATGCCCGCGTATCGGAGTCGGGCCTGCCGTTCGCCTTCGTCACCTACGAACGCACCCAATAAAAAACGCCACGGTTTTTGCCGTGGCGTTTTTGCATTCCAGACCAGAAGTCTTCAGCCCCTGACGCAATCCACGTAGTAGTGGATGCGCCCGTCGCGCTCTTCCTTCACCAGACCATGCACGTCGGTCTCGAAGCCGGGGAAGCGGTCGTTGAACTCCCGCGCAAAACGCAGGTACTGGACCACCGTCTTGTTGAAGCATTCGCCCGGAATCAGCAGCGGGATACCCGGCGGGTAAGGCGTGAGCAGCACGCTGGTGACGCGGCCTTCCAGATCGTCGATGGCGACGCGCTCGATTTCCCGGTGGGCCATCTTGGAGAAAGCATCCGCCGGCTTCATCGCGGGAATCATGTCCGACAGGTACATCTCGGTGGTCAGGCGAGCCACGTCGTTCTGCTTGTAGATGTCGTGGATCTGCTGACACAGGTCGTGCAAACCGATGCGCTCGTAACGCGGATGCTTGGCGATGAACTCGGGCAGCACGCGCCACAGCGGCTGGTTCTTGTCGTAGTCGTCCTTGAACTGCTGCAGGGCAGTCAGCAGCGTGTTCCAGCGGCCCTTGGTGATGCCGATGGTGAACATGATGAAGAAGGAGTACAGGCCGGTCTTTTCGACGATAACGCCGTGCTCGGACAGATACTTGGTGACGATGGCCGCCGGAATGCCGAAGTCGTCGGCGAAGTCGCCGCCCACATCCAGGCCCGGGGTGATGATCGTCGCCTTGATCGGGTCGAGCATGTTGAAGCCCGCCGCGATGTTGCCGAAACCGTGCCAGCGCTCGGAATCACGCAGCATCCAGTCTTCACGCTCGCCCATTCCTTCTTCGGCCAGGTAGTCCGGGCCCCACACCTTGAACCACCAGTCGGCGCCCCACTCTTCATCCACCTTGCGCATGGCGCGGCGGAAGTCGAGGGCTTCGGCCAGGGATTCTTCAACCAGCGCGGTGCCGCCCGGAGCTTCCATCATCGCCGCCGCCACGTCGCAGGACGCGATGATCGAGTACTGGGGCGAAGTGGACGAGTGCATCAGATAGGCTTCGTTGAAGATGTCCCGGTCGAGCTTGCGGGTCTGGGACTCCTGCACGAGGATCTGCGAGGCCTGCGACAAGCCCGCCAGCAGCTTGTGGGTAGACTGGGTCGAGAAGACCATCGATTCCTTGCAGCGCGGCCGGTCGGCCCCCATGGCGTGGTAGTCGCCATAGAAGTCGTGGAAGGCGGCGTGGGGCAGCCAGGCTTCGTCGAAGTGCAGGGTGTCGATCTCGCCGTCCAGCAGTTCCTTGATGGTTTCCACGTTGTAGAGGATGCCGTCGTAGGTGGACTGGGTGATGGTCAGGATGCGCGGCTTCTTGTCCTTCACGGCGCGGGCGAAGGGATTGGCCTCGATCTTGCGGCGAATGTTGTCGAGCTGGAATTCCTCGAGCGGGATCGGCCCGATGATGCCGAAATGATTGCGCGTCGGCGTCAGGAACACCGGAATCGCCCCGGTCATGATGATCGAGTGCAGGATCGACTTGTGGCAGTTGCGGTCCACCACCACGATGTCGTCCGGCGCCACCGTCGAGTGCCACACCATCTTGTTCGAGGTGGACGTGCCGTTGGTAACGAAGTACAGGTGATCGGCGTGGAAGATGCGCGCCGCGTTGCGCTCGGACGCTGCCACCGGGCCGGTGTGGTCGAGCAGCTGGCCGAGTTCGTCCACCGCGTTGCAGACGTCGGCACGCAGCATGTTTTCGCCGAAGAACTGGTGGAACATCTGGCCGACCGGGCTCTTCAGGAAGGCCACGCCACCGGAGTGACCGGGGCAGTGCCACGAGTACGAACCGTCCGCCGCGTAGTGGGTCAGCGCACGGAAGAACGGGGGCGGCAGGGAATCCAGGTAGGACTTGGCTTCGCGGATGATGTGGCGGGCCACGAACTCCGGCGTGTCCTCGAACATGTGGATGAAGCCGTGCAGTTCGCGCAGCACGTCATTGGGGATGTGCCGCGAAGTGCGCGTCTCGCCGTACAGGAAGATCGGGATTTCCTCGTTGCGGAAACGGATCTCGGTCACGAAGGCGCGCAGGTCGGCAATCGCCTTCTCGGTCGCTTCCAGCGAGGAGAATTCTTCATCGTCGATGGACAGGATGAAGGCCGACGCACGGCTTTGCTGCTGGGCGAAGGAAGACACGTCACCATAGCTGGTGACGCCGAGGACTTGCAGCCCTTCCTTCTCGATGGCTTCCGACAGGGCACGGATACCCAGACCGGACGTGTTTTCCGAACGAAAATCCTCGTCGATGACGATGACCGGAAAATTAAAGTGCATGCACGGCTCCTCGATGCCCGCTTTTCAGCGCGGGCGGATCAACAAAAAGCTTTGGGCGGACTTGCGTGGCTGCGCATAGTCCGCCCGAGGTTGACTACTCTACCTGCAGAGTATTTCAGATTTTCGGCAGGGTAACGCCGGTCTGACCCAGATATTTACCACCCCGATCCTTGTAGGAGGTTTGACACACCTCGTCGGACTCGAAGAACAGCATCTGGGCGATGCCTTCGTTGGCATAAATCTTGGCCGGCAAGGGCGTGGTATTGGAGAACTCCAGCGTCACGTGACCTTCCCACTCAGGTTCCAGCGGCGTCACGTTCACGATGATGCCGCAACGGGCATACGTGGACTTGCCGAGACACACGGTCAGGATATTGCGCGGAATGCGGAAATATTCCACCGTGCGGGCCAGGGCGAAGGAGTTCGGCGGAATGATGCACACGTCGCCGACGAAATCCACGAAGTTGCGCTCGTCGAAAGCCTTCGGGTCGACGATGGTGGAGTTGATGTTGGTGAAGATCTTGAATTCGTTGGCGCAGCGCACGTCGTAGCCGTAGCTCGAGGTGCCGTACGAGACGATCTTGCCGCTGTCGTTCTGGCGCACCAGTTCAGGGGCAAACGGTTCGATCATCCGCCCATCGCCTTCCGACATGCGGCGAATCCAATTGTCTGACTTGATGCTCACGCTGGGCCCCTGCTCAAAAACGCGCATTCTACATGCACCAACGGAAAGGCGGCGCAAACCGCCGGCCCTGGGTTCATTCCTTTTTCGGTTCGGGAGTTTCGTCGTCCTTCACCACGTCGTAGATGCCTTTGCCGACCTTGAAGGGCACCTTCACGACTTCGACGCCCACGTCGACCGCCGCACCCACCACGGTTCCGACCACGCAGCCGGACAGGCTCACCGCGCAGGCCGCCAAGAGGCCCACGCGCATTGTTTTGCTGAAAACGCTCATGTGTTCTGAACCACGATGTTGGGGAATTTGTGGCTCATGTCCTTGGCCCGCTCGGCGATGGTGATCGCCACCTTGCGGGCGATGCCCTTGTAGAGCTCGGCCACGCGGCCGTCCGGATCGGCGACCACGGTGGGCACGCCGCGGTCCACTTCCTTGCGGATCTGGATGTCGAGGGGCAACGCACCCAGAAAAGGCACGCCGTAATCCTTGCACATGCTTTCACCGCCGCCGGTGCCGAAGATGTGTTCTTCGTGACCGCACTTGGAGCAGATGTGGATGCTCATGTTCTCGACGATGCCGATGATGGGCACGCCCACCTTCTCGAACATCTTGAGGCCCTTCCTGGCATCCAGCAGCGCGATGTCCTGGGGCGTGGTGACGATCACCGCGCCAGTCACCGGCACGCTTTGCGACAGCGTGAGCTGGATGTCACCGGTGCCCGGCGGCATGTCGATGACGAGATAGTCGAGATCGGTCCAGTTGGTGTCCTTGAGCAGCTGGTTGAGGGCCTGGGTGGCCATCGGGCCGCGCCACACCATCGGCGTTTCCACATCAACAAGGAAGCCGATGGACATCACTTGCAGACCGTGGGCCTTGAGCGGCTCCATCGTCTTGCCGTCGTGGCTTTCGGGGCGCTCGCCGCCGATGCCCAGCATTTGCGGCTGGGACGGGCCGTAGATGTCGGCGTCGAGAATGCCGACCGAGGCGCCTTCCGCGGCCAGGGCCAGGGCGAGGTTGACCGCAGTGGTGCTCTTGCCGACGCCGCCCTTGCCGGAGGCCACGGCAACGATGTTCTTGACGCCGGGCAGCAGCTTCACGCCCTGCTGCACCGCATGGGCGACGATCTTGCTGCCCACAGTTACGCTGACCTTGCCGACGCCGGCAACGGATTTGACCTGGGCGATCAGCGCCTGGCGAATCCCGTCCACCTGGGTTTTGGCCGGGTAGCCCAGTTCGATGTCGAAGGACACGTCGGCGCCGCTCACGCGCAGGTTCTTGACCGCGCGGGACGAGACGTAATCCTTGCCCGTGTTGGGGTCGGCAAACTGCCTGAGGCTGTCTAGGACGCTTTGTTCGGAGAGGCTCATGGTGTCGGTGGCCGGCGCGCGGCGAAAAAAGGAGAACATGCGAAGGAGCGCTAAACGCTGAAACCCGAGTAATTTAGTCCAGTTTACCCAAAACCTGGCCCGAGGTTAAGCATCCTTGCCCGGAGCCGGTGAAATCGTACAGCGGATCGCCCGGCCCGAGCCGGCCGCGATGGCCGAAGCGCTTTGCTAGAATGGCGGACTCAGAACAATCACGTCCCAGGCCCACCCATGACCTCCGCGCGCAAGATCCTCGTCACCAACGCCCTGCCCTACGCCAACGGCGACATTCACCTTGGCCACCTGGTCGGCTACATCCAGGCCGACATCTGGGTGCGCTACCAGCGCATGCGCGGCAACACGGTGCATTACGTGTGCGCGGACGACACCCACGGCACGCCGGTCATGCTGCGCGCCGAAAAGGAAGGCCTGACGCCCGAGGCGCTCATCAACCGCGTACACGGCGAGCACTCCCGCGATTTCCGCGATTTCGGCGTCGAGTTCGACAACTACCACTCCACCCACAGCGATGAAAACCGCTGGTACGCCGAAGACATCTACTGCCGCCTGCGCGACGGCGCCAAGCTCATCGACACCCGCTCCATTGAGCAGTTCTACGATCCGGTAAAGGAAATGTTCCTGCCGGACCGCTTCATCAAGGGCGAATGCCCCAAGTGTGGCGCCGCCGACCAGTACGGCGACAACTGCGAAGCCTGCGGTGCCGCCTACGCTCCCACCGAACTCAAGAACCCGTTCTCGGCCGTGTCCGGCGCCAAGCCGGTGCTCAAGACATCCGAGCACTATTTCTTCCGCCTGTCCGACCCGCGCGCCGTCGAATTCCTGCGCGAATGGACGCAAGGCAGCACGCCCGACGGCTCCCGCCGCCTGCAGCAGGAGGCCGCCAACAAGATGAAGGAATGGCTCGGCGACAGCGGTGAAAACAAGCTGTCCGACTGGGACATCTCCCGCGACGCCCCCTACTTCGGCTTCGAGATTCCGGACGCCCCGGGCAAGTACTTCTACGTGTGGCTCGACGCACCGATCGGCTACTTCGCCAGCTTCAAGAACCTCGCCGGCAAGCGCGGCGACATCGACGTGGCCGCCTTTACCGAAGCCGGCCCGGCCGCGGCTGCCGGCACCGAACTGATCCATTTCATCGGCAAGGATATCCTGTACTTCCACGCCCTCTTCTGGCCCGCCATGCTGCACTTCGCCGGCTACCGCTCACCCACCCAGCTGTGCGTCAACGGTTTCCTGACCGTCGACGGCGCCAAGATGAGCAAGAGCCGCGGCACTTTCATCACCGCCCGCAGCTACACCGAACAGAAGCTCAACCCGGAGTGGCTGCGCTACTACTTCGCCGGCAAGTCCAACGCCACCATGGAAGACGTGGACCTGAACCTCGACGACATGATCGCCAAGGTCAATTCGGATCTGGTCGGCAAATTCGTCAATATCGCCAGCCGCTGCGCCGGCTTCATCGCCAAGCGGTTTGACGGGAAGCTCGGCACCCACGACACGGCCCTCGCCCTCGACTGGAACGTGGATGAAGTCACCGCCGCCTACGAGGCCCGCGACTTCAGCCGCGCACTGCGCAAGATCATGGAGTTCGCCGACCGGGCCAACGGCTACGTGAACGACAACAAACCGTGGGAGCTGGCCAAGCAGGAAGGCCAGGAAGCGCGCCTGCACGAGGTATGCACCACCGCCATCAACATCTTCAAGGCCCTCACCGGCCTGCTCAAGCCGGTGCTGCCCAAGCTGGCCGAGCAGGTCGAAGGCTTCCTCAACATCGCCCCGTTTGCCTGGGACAACCTGCTCGCCCCGCTGCCCGCCGGCCACGCCATCGGCACCTACAGCCACCTCATGACCCGCATCGAACGCAAGCAGGTCGACGCCCTGCTGGACGCCAACCGCGACTCCCTCGCCCCGGCTGCCACCGACACCAAGCCGGCCAAGGCCGAAGCGAAGGCCGCCTCCTCCGAGCAGCGCCACGCCCAGCACCAAGCCCACACCGCCACCACCGAAACCGCCGAGGCCAGCGAATTCGAGCCCTTCATCTCCATCGACGACTTCGGCAAGGTGGATCTGCGCATCGCGAAGATCGTCTCCGCTGAACACGTCGAAGGCGCCGCCAAGCTGTTGCGCCTGCTCCTCGACATTGGTGAAGAAAAGCCGCGCCAGGTTTTTGCCGGCATCAAGTCGGCCTATGACCCGGCCACTCTGGTCGGCCGCATGACGGTCATGGTGGCCAACCTGGCCCCGCGCAAGATGAAGTTCGGCATGTCCGAGGGTATGGTCCTGGCCGCCTCCGACGCCTCGGGTGAAACCCCGGGCCTCTTCATCCTGTCGCCCGACCTGGGCGCCACCCCGGGCATGCGTGTCAAGTAAGCGCAGCGTCAGACATAACGCTCATACTGAGTAAGCACGATGGAAAAAAGCACCTCCCCCCTCCCCCGCCTGACCCCTGCCTTCTGGGGCTGGGCCGCCGTCGACATGATCGGCGTGTTCATCCTCGCCCTCGGTGCGGCCTACCTGATGGAGGATCGCGCGTCGATCCTCGCAGGCTTTCCGGCCAACCGCATGCAGGCCTGGATCTGCCTCGGCGCCGGCATCGCCACTGTTTTCGTCTCGGCCATCAAGATGCTGGTGGAGGTGCTGCACAGTGCGTCCTCCAGCGGCAAGGCCGCCAACGACAGCAAGTTTTCCTGAGATCCGACGGAGCCTGATGCCCCTCACTGCCTGTAAACGCTGGTTCGTCCAGCATCGCACCGGGCCAGGCATACCCCCTCCGCAAGCGGCGCCTGCTGGCGCCACGCTGCTGTTCCCTCAATTGCGGAGGTCTCATGAAAAAAATCTCGTTTCACCCCAAGCTCCTCGACACCCTGCCCGGCTACAACGGCGCGCAGTTCAGTCGTGACGCCTCCGCCGGCCTGACGGTCGGCGTCCTCGCCCTGCCCCTGGCCATGGCCTTCGCCATCGCCTCCGGCATGTCCCCCACCGCCGGAATCTGGACGGCCATCGTCGCCGGCCTGCTGATCTCGGCCCTCGGCGGCTCCCGCGTACAGATCGGCGGCCCCACCGGCGCCTTCATCCCCATCATCTACGGCATCGTGATGGACTACGGGGTGCAGAACCTCCTCATCGCCACCATGCTGGCCGGTGCCATGCTGGTAGCGATGGGCGCCTTCCGCCTCGGCAACCTGATCCGCTTCATCCCCAAAACGGTGGTGATCGGCTTCACCAACGGCATCGCCGTGGTGATCTTCCTCGCCCAGATAAAGGACTTCCTCGGTCTCAAGATCGACCATCTGCCCGGCGAATTTTTCGGCAAGGTAAAGGCCCTGGTCTCCCACCTGGACACCATCGACATTCCCACAGTCGCCCTGTCGATCACCTCGATCATCGTGCTGCTGTCGTGGAACCGCCTCGCCGCACGCTTCAAGATCCTCGCGCGCCTGCCCGGTCCGCTGGGCGTGCTGGTCCTCGCCACCGTCATCAACGCCCTCCTGCAGCTTCCGGTGGAAACCATCGGCAGCCGCTTCAACGGCATTCCCCAGGATCTTCCCGCCTTCGGCCTGCCGGCGCTGTCCCTGGAAACCCTCGGCAAGCTGATCTCGCCAGCCCTCACCATCGCCCTCCTGGGCGCCATCGAATCGCTGTTGTCGGCCCGCGTGGCCGACGCGGCCATCGAAGACCGCCACGACCCAAACCAGGAACTCATCGCCCAGGGCATCGCCAACCTGGTGGCCCCCCTGTTCGGCGGCTTTGCCGCCACAGGGGCCATTGCGCGCACTGCCACCAACGTGCGCACCGGCGGACGCACGCCAGTGGCCGGCATCGTCCATTCACTGGTGCTGCTGGCCGTGGTGCTGGTGTTCGCCCCCTTTGCCAAGCACATTCCGCTGGCCACCCTGTCAGCCATCGTGGTGATGGTCGCCATCAACATGGGCGAATGGCACGAGTTCAAGGGTCTGAGCCGCTTTGCCGTCACCTACCGGACCATCCTGCTCACCACCTTCTTCGTTACCGTCTTCTTCGACCTGACGCTGGCGGTCGAACTCGGCATGGTGATGTCCAGCCTGTTCTTCATCTATCGCATGTCCGACCTGACCCGCGTCGAGCGCATGCCCCTCACCGAGCTGGCAATGCTGCCCGAATTCCTCTACCCCGACGGCTCGCCGCGCGTGGTGGCCTATTCCCTCTACGGCTCGCTGTTCTTCGGGGCGATCCACAAGCTCGAAACGCTCCTCGATCCGGCCCAGCGCCACCCGGAAGTGCTTATCCTCGAGATGCAGCACCTCATCAACCTCGACACCACCGGCCTTGAAGGCCTCGAAAGCCTGTGCCATAACCTGCACAAGAAGGGCTGTGTGCTGATCCTGTGCAACCTCGGCAAACAGCCCGAATCCCTGATCACGCGCTCCGGCTTCGCCAACGAAGTCGGCAGCAACAACATCTGCGGCGACGTGTACGGCGCCCTCGCCCGTGCCCGCGACCTGCTGCCCAGGTTCATGGATGACAACAACCTCTGAAGGCACCGACCCCTGGGATTTTCCGCTCACGCTTTTCGAGCGCTTCCCGACGCTGATCTGGCGTGCTGGGACGGACGCCCTGTGCAGCTACTTCAACCAGACCTGGCTGGGCTTTACCGGCCGCAGCCTGGAGCAGGAGGTCGGCGACGGGTGGACGGTGGGCATCCATCCGGAAGACTTCGATCGCTGCGTCAGCACCTATCTGGAGCACTTCGCGGTCCGGACGCCCTTCGAAATGGAGTACCGGCTGCGCCGTCATGACGGCGAATACCGCTGGATCATCGACACCGGGCGGCCGATCTACGACCAGTCCGGCGAGTTCGCCGGCTACATCGGCTCCTGCCTCGACATCACCGACCGCCGCAACACCGAGGCCCAGCTGCGCGAACGGGAAATGCGCATGACCAGCCTTCTCGCCTCCATGGGCGAAGGCGTGATCATGCGCGACGCGCAGGGCACGCTACTGATGCACAACGCCGCTGCCGAACAGATACTGAGCTTGAGCGCAGAAGAAATGCGCGGCTGGAACATGCACAGCGGCCCCGTCACCTACCTCAACGAAGACGAGGAACCAGCCACCGTCGAACAGATCCCGGCCATGCAAGCCCTGGCAACGGGCAAGCCCCAGGCCGGCATGCTCGGCGTCGATCGCAAGGACGGCAGCCGGCGCTGGCTATGGACCAACGCCGTGCCCCTCTTCGGGGAAGAGTCCGACACGCCGCAGGCCGTGGTCACCACCATTGCCGACATCACCGCCCGGCGCGACAACGAGGAGCAGTTGCAGCTGGCATGGACCGTCTTCCGCAACAGCGTCGAGGCGATCATCATCACCGACGCCCGCCAGCGCATCCTGTCGGTGAACCGCGCCTTCACCGACGTCACCGGCTATTCGGCTGATGAAGCCCTCGGCATGACGCCACGCCTGCTCAAGTCGGGTCACCAGGACCGCAGTTTCTATGAAGCCATGTGGCGGGACATTGAAAGCCACGGCTTCTGGCAGGGTGAAATCCACGACCGGCGCAAGGACGGCACCCTCTATCCGTCGGCGCTGTCGATCAGCGCGGTGCACGACAAGGCCGGGCGTATCACCCACTACGTGGCGGTGTTCTCCGACATCACCGAGCGCAAGGCTTCCGAAGCGCGCATCGCCTTCCTCGCCCAGCACGACTCCCTGACCGGCCTGCCCAACCGGGCCCTGCTCCACGACCGCCTTGACCAGGCCCTCGCCAACGCCGCCCGCCGCGGCAAGCGCATCGCCCTGCTGTTCCTCGATCTCGACCGCTTCAAGACCATCAACGACTCCCTCGGCCACATGATGGGCGACCAGCTTCTGCAAGGCGTTGCAGTGCGCCTCAGCAGCTGCATCCGCGATACCGACACTGTCAGCCGGCAGGGCGGCGACGAGTTCCTGATCGTTCTCACCGACGTGGAAGTGCCCGACGATGCTGCCCGGGTCGCCGAAAAGATCCTCGATCGCCTGCGCCCGCCCTTCGACATCGACGGCCAGCAACTGGGCACCTCGTTTTCCATCGGCATCGCCCTGTATCCGGAAGACGGAAACACGCCCGAGAGCCTGATGAAGAACGCCGACACGGCCATGTACCACGCCAAGGAGAACGGCCGGAACACCTACCGCTTCTTCGACGAGCGCATGAACGTCAACGCCCTGGAGCGCCTGTACCTTGAAAACGGCCTGCGCCGGGCCCTGGAAAACGAAGAGTTCGCGCTGTACTACCAGCCCCAGGTGGACCTGGCGAGCGGCCGGATCATCGGCATGGAAGCCCTGCTGCGCTGGTTCAGCGGCGTCATGGGCGGCATCTCGCCAGCGCGCTTCATTCCCCTCGCCGAAGAATGCGGGCTCATCGTGCCGATTGGCGAATGGGTATTGCAGACAGCCTGCCGGCAGGCCCGGCAGTGGCAGGAAGAAGGCTTGCCGGCCATTCCGGTGGCCGTCAACCTGTCGGCCCTGCAGTTTCGCCGGGCCGACATCGTCACGACCGTATCGAGGGCACTGACGGAAAGCGGGCTGGAAGGCTGCTGGCTGGAGCTCGAACTGACCGAATCGCTGCTGATGCAGTCCGGCCCCGAAGTGGAAGCCACCCTCGGCCGCCTCAAGGCACTGGGCGTGCGCCTGTCCATCGACGACTTCGGCACCGGCTATTCGAGCCTGGCTTACCTCAAGCGCTTCCCGGTCGACCGCCTGAAGATCGACCAGAGCTTTGTGCGCGACATCACCGAAGACCCCGACGACGCGGCCATCGTGCGGGCAATCATCCAGCTGGGGCGCAGCCTGCGCCTTGAGGTGATTGCCGAAGGCACCGAAACCCCCGAGCAGATGGATTTCCTGCGCTACGAACGATGCACCGCCGCCCAGGGCTACCTGTTCGCCCCGCCCCTGCCGGCCGAAGCCGTCACCGAACTGCTGCGTATCGGCAGCCTGCCGGCGGCGCCGATCATTTCGGGCTGAAGGCCGCCTTCATCACCGCCAAGTAGCCCGGCGCCTCCGGCGAGCCTTCCAGCGGCGCCCAACCGCCCCACTCGCTGTCGTCCAGCGCCGCATAGGGGCCGGCCTTGGCTTCCAGAAACACCGTGCCACTCTCCAGCGCGACAATGGCGTGCAGCACGCCGGGCGGCACGTCGTAGCCGACGTTGGCGCCTCCTGCAGATAGAACCCGCGCTTCCAGCACCTGGCCGGCCGCATCGAAAATCAGTGCTCCAAGCCGGCCACGCAGCACGATGACCGTTTCGCCCTTGGCGGCATCCCGGTGGCAATGCGGCCGCACATAGGAATCCGGCTCCATGGCCACCAGCAGGCGCTGGGCCAGCGCATCGAGATCGGTGTGCAGGTTATGGTGACTGCGCTGTCGCGGCGCGGCGCGGGCCTTGTCGATGAGCTGGTCGACCAGGCCCGCCTCGAGAAAGATTCCGCTCATGAGTAGATCACCTCCACCGCTTCCGGCGGCAGCCACTCGCGCAGACTTTCGAGCAGGCTGTCATCGGGCCGGATCCGCCAGCCCGCCCCGAGGGGGAAGTCGGCTTCGGCATTGGCGTTGCGGTAGCGCACGCGAATCGGGCATTCGCCCTGCTTGAAGGGCGTCAGCAGGTTTTCCAGGCGTTCGGCGGCAGCCGCTGCGCCCGCCTCGGCCACTTCGCCGTTGAGACGGATCTGCAGGGCACGGGCAAAACGGCCACGGGCTTCGCCGAGGGTCATCAGCTTGTCAGCGACGATGCGGTAACCGCCGGAGAAATCATCGTTGCTGACCTTGGCTTCGACGATCAGTACCTCGTCCACCACGATGCGGTGGCGGTTGTTTTCGTAGTTTTCCGAAAACACCGAAACTTCCCGCGGGGTGGTGCCGTCGTCGAGCAGCACGAAGGCCACCTTGCCGCGGGCAGTCATCTTGGCGCGCACTTCCATCACCACACCGGCCATGGTGACCAGATCGCGGCTCGGTTCGACATGGGTGAGCGTGCGGCGCACGAAACGCCGTACTTCTTCCCGGAAGGCATTGAACGGATGGCCGGACAGGAAGAAGCCGATGGCCAGTTTTTCTTCCTTGAGCCGCTCCCGCTCGCCCCACGGACGCACCTTGACGTAGTCGGCCATTGGCGGCGCCGCTTCGCCGGGAATGTCGAAGAGGCCGCCCTGCATGGCGTTGGCGGCGATCTGTTCGGCCGCCTCGATGGCGATACCGACGGAGGCCAGCAGCTTGTGGCGGTCGGCGGGTTGCTCCGGCGCGATGGTGTCGAAGGCGCCGGCACGGATCAGGGCTTCAATGACGCGCCGGTTGGCCATGCGCTTGTCCACGCGGCAGGCGAAATCGAAGAGATCCTTGAAGGGGCCGTCGGCCTCGCGGGCGGCGATGATGGCCCGCACTGCCGGCTCGCCCACGCCCTTCACGGCGCCAAGGCCGTAGCGGATGGTCTTGGCGT
>JAOAUC010000070.1 GCA_030157785.1 Zoogloea oleivorans | reverse complement strand
CGCCTTCCTGGATACGCGCGCCGCCCGAGTCGTTGAGGCCGATCACCGGGGCGCCAACCTTCATCGCCTGATCCATGACCTTGCAGATCTTCTCGGCATGGGTTTCGGACAGCGAACCACCGAACACGGTGAAATCCTGGCTGAACACGAAGACCAGACGACCGTTGATCGTGCCGTAACCGACGACAACACCGTCACCCGGGGTCTTTTCGGCTTCGTTCATGCCGAAATCGACGCAACGGTGCTCCTTGAACATGTCCCATTCTTCAAAAGAATCCGGGTCGAGCAGCAGCTCGATGCGTTCACGGGCCGTCAGCTTGCCCTTCTTGTGCTGGCTGTCGATACGCTTCTGGCCGCCACCGAGGCGGGCCGCTTCGCGCTTTTCTTCCAGCTGGTGGATGATGTCGTGCATGTACAGCCTCCAGTCAATGATACGAATTGTGTTTTAGCCCAGATGGCCGAGCAGCCGCGCTGCAGCTGCCGAAGGCGTGGTCTGGCCGGCCTCTACGGCCGCTTGCAAACCGGGCAGATCCTGCTTTACCCGGGCATGACTTGCGAACCGGGCCCGCAGGCCCTGGTCGATCAATTCCCACATCCACGCCTGCGCCTGATGGCGCCGGCGCGCGTCAAACTCACCGCTCCCCTGCATGGTGGAGCGGTAATCATTAATGGTATTCCAGAACTCGGCAATGCCCTGCTTCTGCAAGGCAGAAAGCATCATCACCGGCGGCGTCCAGTTGGGCGAGGCATGGCGCAGCATGCCTAGCGCACTCTTGATCTGCGAGCGGGCGACATTGGCCGCCTGTGGATTGATGTCGGCCTTGTTGATGACAATCAGGTCGGCGATCTCCATGATCCCCTTCTTGATCGCTTGCAGATCGTCACCGGCGTTGGGGAGCTGGAGCAGGCAGAAGATGTCGGTCATGCCGGCGACGGCGATTTCCGACTGGCCCACGCCCACCGTCTCGATGATGATCACGTCGAAGCCGGCGGCCTCGCAGACCAGCATGGCTTCACGGGTCTTCTCGGCTACGCCGCCCAGGCTGCCCGCTGACGGACTCGGCCGGATGTAGGCCTCGGTGCGCTGGGACAGCAATTCCATGCGCGTCTTGTCGCCGAGGATTGAACCACCGGTCACACTCGACGACGGATCCACCGCCAGCACCGCCACCTTGTGCCCAAGCCCGATGAGGTGCAGCCCGAGCGCTTCGATGAAAGTGGATTTGCCCACCCCCGGCACGCCGGAAATGCCGACCCGCATGGAGTGGCCAGTGTGCGGCAGGAGGCCTTCCAGCACGCTGCGGGCGCGCTGTTTGTGGTCCGCCCGCTGGGATTCGATCAGGGTGATCGTCTTGGCGAGCGGGCGCAGCTGATGCTTGAGCACGCCGTCGACCAGGGCCTGATCGGCAGCGTCCCGTTGCGGAAATTCAGCAGGCATGTTCATGGAGCTCATGAATGGCGTGCGCGCCGACCGGAGCCGGCGCGCTTGTCCTCTACGTGTCCGCTCAGGCCTTGCGGGCGGCGCGGATCTGCTTCAGCACTTCACGGGCGGAGGTCTGGATCGGCGTGCCCGGTCCGAAGATGCCCTTGGCGCCGGCAGCGTAGAGCGCATCGTAGTCCTGGGCCGGAATCACGCCACCGACGAAGGTGATGATGTCGTCGGCGCCCTGATCCTTCAGCGCATTGATGATGGCCGGCACGAGGGTCTTGTGGCCGGCGGCCAGGCTGGAGCAACCCACCGCATGCACGTCGTTCTCGACGGCGTGACGGGCAGCTTCTTCGGGTGTCTGGAAAAGCGGGCCGATGTCGATGTCGAAGCCCAGGTCGGCGAAGGCCGAAGCCACCACCTTGGAACCACGGTCGTGGCCATCCTGGCCCAGCTTGGCGATCATGATGCGCGGACGGCGACCTTCTTCGGCCACGAAAGCCTCGATGTCGGCCTTCAGCGCCTGCCAGTCTTCGTTGCCTTCGACCACGGCGCCGTAGATGCCGGTAACGGCCTGCGGGTTGGCGCGGTAACGGCCGAAGACCACTTCCAGTGCGTCGGAAATTTCACCCACGGTGGCGCGCAGGCGCACAGCCTTGACGGCCAGGTCGAGCAGGTTGCCTTCGCCGGTCTTGGCAGCTTCGGTCAACGCGGCCAGGGCCGCCGAGACGGCTGCGCTGTCACGCGTGGCGCGAATCTGGGCCAGACGCTCGACCTGACCTTCACGCACGGCGTGGTTGTCGATGTCGAGGATGTCGATCGGATCCTGCTTGTCGAGCTTGTACTTGTTGACGCCGACGATGACATCCTTGCCGGAGTCGATGCGGGCCTGCTTGTCGGCGGCGCACTCCTCGACCTTCATCTTGGCCCAGCCAGACTCAACCGCCTTGGTCATGCCACCCATGGCCTCGATCTCTTCGATCAGGGCCCAGGCCGTGTCGGCCATGTCCTGGGTGAGCTTTTCCATCATGTAGGAACCGGCCCACGGATCCACCACGTTGGTGATGTGGGTTTCTTCCTGGATGATGATCTGGGTGTTGCGGGCGATGCGCGCCGAGAACTCGGTGGGCAGGGCGATGGCTTCGTCGAGCGCGTTGGTGTGCAAGGACTGGGTGCCGCCAAACACGGCCGCCATGGCCTCGATGGTGGTGCGCACCACGTTGTTGTACGGGTCCTGCTCGGTCAGCGACCAGCCGGAAGTCTGGCTGTGGGTGCGCAGCATCATCGACTTCTGGCTCTTCGGCTCGAACTGCTTCATGAGGCGCCACCACAGCATGCGCGCGGCGCGCATCTTGGCGATCTCGAGGTAGAAGTTCATGCCCACCGCCCAGAAGAAGGACAGGCGACCGGCGAAGGTATCGACATCCATGCCCGACTTGATGCCGGTGCGCACGTATTCGACGCCGTCAGCCAGCGTGAAGGCCAGTTCGATGGCTTGGTTCGCGCCCGCTTCCTGGATGTGATAACCCGAAATCGAGATCGAGTTGAACTTCGGCATGTACGACGACGTGTAGTTGAAGATGTCGGCGATGATCTTCATCGACGGCGTCGGCGGGTAGATGTAGGTGTTGCGGACCATGAACTCCTTGAGGATGTCGTTCTGGATGGTCCCGGACAGCTTGTCCTGCGAAACGCCCTGCTCTTCGGCAGCCACGATGTAGCCGGCCAGGATCGGCAGCACGGCGCCGTTCATGGTCATGGACACGGAGACCTTGTCGAGGGGAATCTGGTTGAACAGGATCTTCATGTCCTCGACGGAGTCGATGGCCACGCCGGCCTTGCCGACGTCACCGACCACGCGGGGATTGTCGGAGTCGTAGCCCCGGTGGGTGGCCAGGTCGAAGGCCACCGAGACGCCCTGACCGCCGGCGGCCAGCGCCTTGCGGTAGAAAGCGTTCGACGCTTCGGCAGTCGAGAAACCGGCGTACTGGCGGATGGTCCACGGACGCGCCGCGTACATGGTGGCTTGGGGGCCGCGCAGGAAGGGCTCGAAGCCCGGCAGCGTGTTCGTGTACTTGAGGCCGTCGAGGTCGGCGGCGGTGTACAGCGGCTTGACGGTGATGCCTTCCGGCGTCACCCAGTTCAGCTTGGCGATGTCGCCTTCGGGGGCCGACTTGGCGGCGGCCTTGTTCCAGGCGCCAAGTTCGGGTTGGGGGAAGGTCGGTTCGGTGTTGTTCGCCATGGCTTTTCTACCCTCGTAGCTGGGCCGCTGGGCGGCCTTTAGTAATATGTGACGCCAGTACCGGCCGTGACCCCTGGTCACGGCCGGCTGCCGTGCCCTGCGCAGGGCAGTTTTCTCCCTCCCTCTATTTTTTGTGGTCTGACGGCTATGCTGCCGCCTGACCGACACAAGGGTGACATCCTGCGCAGGAACTTGACTTGCACTCCTCTAGATAATACTTTATCCATAATTATGGATGCAACAGCAGAATCTCTCACTTTTGAAACCTTGCCCACAAAACTCATGAACGCCGGCCGGATTGCCCCTCTCGCCCTCTACCAGGAAGTCGCGGAACGCCTGCGCCAGCGCATCTTTTCCCATGAGCTGCCGCCCGGCACCTGGGTCGATGAGCAGGCCCTGGCCGGCCAGTACGGCATTTCCCGCACGCCCTTGCGCGAGGCGCTGAAGGTGCTCGCCTCCGAGGGCCTGGTGACCCTCAAGCCGCGCCGGGGCTGCTACGTTACCGAGATTTCCGAGCGCGACCTGGACGAGATATTCACCGTGATGGCCCTGCTAGAAGGCCAGTGCGCCGCCGACACCGCCCGCAAGGCCACCGAAGCAGACATCGGCCGCCTGCAGGCCCTGCACCAGGACCTCGAACAGGCCGCAGCCAAAAACGACATCGACGGCTTCTTCGAAGCCAACCAGGCCTTCCACCAGGAAGTGCAGCTGATTGCCGACAACCGCTGGCTGACCCAAGCGATCACCGATCTGCGCAAGGTCATCAAGCTGTCGCGCCATCACTCCCTGTTCATCGACGGCCGCATCGAGCAGTCGCTGGCCGAACACCGGATACTTCTCGAAGCCCTCGGCCGCCGCGACGTGGACGCCACCGAGCAGGCCATGCGCGAGCACATCTCCAGCGGTCGCCGGGCCCTGGCCAAGATCGCCGCCCGGCGCGAATCCGGCGCCTGAACCTTCGCGTCCAACCCAAAAACAAAACCCCCGACCAGTTGCCCGGTCGGGGGTTTTTCATTGCAGCCACGCGCCCTTGCGGGCGCTTCCGGGATTAGTGGGAGCTGGCTTCAGCAGCACCGAAACCGGTCTGGGCCCGCACGTACTGATCATCGAACATGGCACGTTCGGCATTCCCCTCGGCGCTGTTGTCCAGCTTCGAGAAGATGTAGGTCAGCAGGAAGGCCAGCGGCATGGAGAACAGGGCCGGCTGGTCGTACGGGAAGATCGCCTGGGCGTTACCCAGCACCGTCACCCACACCGACTTGGAGAGCACCACCAGCAGCACTGCCGCAATCAGGCCCGAATAGCCGCCGATAATGGCGCCGCGGGTGGTCAGGCCCTTCCAGTACATGGAGAGGATCAGCACCGGGAAGTTGGCCGAAGCCGCGATACCGAAGGCCAGCGCAACCATGAAGGCCACGTTCATCTTCTCGAAGGCGATGCCCAGCACGATCGCCACGAGGCCGAGGCCCACGGAGGCGAAACGGGACACGCGCAGCTCTTCGGTCTCGGTGGACTTGCCCTTGCGGATCACGCGGGCATAGATGTCGTGGGAAATGGCAGCCGCACCGGCCAGCGCCAGACCGGACACCACGGCCAGGATGGTCGCAAACGCCACCGCCGACAGGAAGCCCAGCAGCAGGTTGCCGCCCACGGCCTTGGCCAGGTGCATGGCGATCATGTTGCCACCGCCGATGATCTTGCCGCCGACCTGGCCACCTTCGAAGAACTCGGGGTTCTGGCCGACGATGATGATGGCCGCAAAGCCCATCAGCAGGATCACGTTGAAGAAGTAGGCCACGAAACCGGATGCGTAGAGCACCGACTTGCGGGCTTCCTTGGCGTTGGTCACCGTGAAGAAGCGCATCAGGATGTGCGGCAGGCCGGCCGTACCGAACATCAGGCCAAGGCCCAGCGACAGCGCGGTGATCGGATCCGGAATCAGGGTACCCGGGAACAGCAGCTTCTCACCCAGGCTGTGCAGCGACACCGCCTGCCCCATCATCTTGTCGAAGCTGAAGTCGAACTGGGACATGGCCAGGATGGCCACCAGCGTACCGCCCACCAGCAGCATGCAGGCCTTGATGATCTGCACCCAGGTGGTGGCAACCATGCCGCCGAAGGTGACGTAGACCATCATCAGCGCGCCAACCACGAACAGGGCGATGTTGTAGTCGAGACCGAACAGCAGCTTGATCAGCTGACCGGCGCCGACCATCTGGGCCACCAGGTAGAAACACACCACGGTCAGCGAAGACACGGCGGCCATCGTGCGCACCCGGTTCTGGTTGAGCCGGTAGGACGTGATGTCGGCAAAGGTGAACTTGCCCAGGTTGCGCAGGCGTTCGGCCATCAGAAACAGGATGATGGGCCAGCCGGCGAAGAAGGCGATCATGTAGATGTAGCCATCAACGCCCTTGGTGTAGACCAGCGCGGTCAGGCCGAGCAGCGTGGCGGCGGACATGTAGTCGCCGGCAATCGCGAGGCCGTTCTGGAAGCCGGTGATGCCGCCGCCGGCAGTGTAGAAGTCGGCGGTGGACTTGGTGCGGCCGGCAGCCCAGTAGGTGATGCCCAGGGTCATGGACACAAACACCACGAACATGCCGATGGCCGACAGGTTCAGCGGCTGCTTCTCGGTGGCGGAAATGGCATCACCGGCGAAGGACAGGGCCGGAGCCAGGAGCGCCAGCAGCGCGAGGTTCAGACGGGCAAGCATTACTTCACCTCCTTGGCGGCGTCGCGGATGATCTCGGTGGTCATGTCGTCGAACTCACCGTTGGCGCGCTTGACGTAATAGGCGGTGAGCAGCCAGAAAAAGATGAACATGAACAGCTCGGCAGCGATCCCTACTGTGACGTAGGAGCTTTCGGAGAGGCGCTGACCAATCAGCTTCGGGTTGAACGCCACGACCATGAAGAAGCCGTAGAAGATCGTCAGGACGATCACCGACAGCAGGGTCGCAAAGCCTTGACGCTTGGCGACCAGCTCGGTGAAACGCGGGTTGTTCCGTATGCGTGCATAAACAGCACGCTGAGAAGAAGTGCTCGACATGATTTCCCTCCCTAGAGAAAGTCAGTGGATTTGGCGCGATCTGCCTGTTGGTTTTATTGATACGGCGATCGGTAAAGCTGTTTTTATGTGGTGCTTCCGGCAGGGCGAAGCCGCGCCATTACTGCGCCCGAACGGATGATATAACATATAGAAGACTCCATACCATAACGTACGGTAGGTTTTTCGCAGCGCACCACGATGCATGCCAAACCGCCGGCAAGAACGGAACAGCCCCATGCACGGTGAGATCCTTTTCAGTCAGGACGCAGGCATTGCCACCCTGACCCTCTCCAACCCGGACAAGCTCAATGCCGTCGATGCCGGCATGTGGCGCGGCCTGCAGGCCCGCATGAGCGCCATCAACGCCGATCCGGAAATACGCTGCGTGGTGCTGCGCGGCGCCGGCGACAAGGCCTTTGCGGCGGGCGGCGACATCGAGGAATTCGCCACCGTACGCGCCACCGTGGATGACGCACTGCACTACCACGAGGAACTGGTGGCCGCCGCCCTCGACGCGGTGCGTGCCTGCCCGGTGCCCACCGTGGCGATGATCCAGGGCGCGTGCATCGGCGGCGGGCTGGAGATTGCCGGCTGCTGCGACCTGCGCATCGCCGGCGAATCGAGCCGCTTCGGTGCGCCGATCAACAAGCTCGGTTTTTCGATGTACCCGGGCGAAATGGCCGGCCTGCTCGGCCTCGTCGGCCCGGCCGTGCTGCTCGAAATTCTCCTCGAAGGACGCATCCTCAGCGCCCGCGAAGCGCTCGGCAAGGGCTTGCTGACCCGTGTGGTGGACGACGAGGAGGTCGAGCGCGAAGCCCTCGCCACCGCCGCCCGCATCATCAAGGGCGCCCCGCTGGTGGCCCGCTGGCACAAGCAGTGGGTACATCGCCTGATGAGCGGCCAGCCTCTCAGTGGCCAGGAAAAACGCGAGGCCTTCGACTTCCTCGCCACCGAGGACTACAAGGAAGGGCTGGACGCCTTCTTCGCCAAGCGCACGCCGGTTTTCAGGGGGCGCTGAATACCGGGAATCAGCCGCCCAGCACCGTGTGCAGCATCTTCAGCGACAGCAGCACCAGCACCGCGGCAAAGATCTTCTTCAGCACCGCCACCGGCAGCTTGTGGGCCAGACGGGCACCGACCGGGGCGGTGAAGGTGGACACCGCGCTCACCAGCACCAGCGCCGGCAGGTACACGAAACCGACTGTCCACTCGGGCAAGCCCGCCGTTCCCCAGCCATTGATCAGGTAGCCCAGCGCGCCCGCCAGGGCGATCGGCAGGCCGATGGCGGCCGAGGTACCGATGGCGTGCTGCATCTTGACGTTGCACCAGGTCATGAAGGGCACCGACAGCGAGCCGCCGCCGATTGCCACCAGCGCCGAGATCACCCCGATGCCGGCGCCGACTCCCGCCAGCCCGGCCGGGCCGGGCAGCTCGCGGGACGGCTTGGGTTTCACGTTGAGAATCATCTGGATCGACACGTAGGCCATGAAGCAGGCAAAGAAGATCGCCAGCGGCATGGTCGGCACCCGCGAAGCGATGAAGGTGCCGCCGAAGGTTCCCGCCAGCACGCCGGGAGCCACGCCCTTGACGATGTCCCAGCGCACCGCGCCATGCTTGTGATGGGCGCGCAAACTGGAGATGGAGGTCATCACGATGGCCGCCATCGAGGTGCCCAGCGCCAGATGCACCAGATGCTCGTGCGGAAAGCCCTGGGCCGCAAACAGGGTGGCCAGCATCGGCACCATGATGCCGCCACCGCCCACGCCGAGCAGTCCCGCAAAAAAGCCCACAAAGGCCCCCAGGGCCAGGTAGGCCACCAGCCATTCGATACTCATCGGATCAATTCACCAGATCGGTCGCGCCGAGCAGTTGCCCGACGATGAAGCGCCACTCGGCCGGTTCCACCGGAGTGATGGAAAGCCGGTTGCCGCGGGCAAGGACGCGCATGTTCTCCAGTTCCGGCTGGCCGCGCAACTCGGGCAAACCCACAAGCCGCGTCTTGCGCACGAACTGCACGTCCACATGCAGCCAGCGCGGGCTCTCGGGCGTGGCCTTGGGGTCGAAGTAGCGGCTCGCCGGATCGAACTGGGTCGCATCCGGGTAAGCCGTGCAGGCCACCCGGGCGATGCCGGCAATGCCCGGCTCGGCGCAGCCGGAATGGTAGAAGAGCACCCCGTCACCGACCTGCATGCCGTCACGCATGAAATTGCGTGCCTGATAATTGCGCACGCCGTACCAGGGCACGGTCTGCTGCGGCAGCGCCGCCAGATCGTCGATGGAAACGTCGGCGGGTTCGGATTTCATCAGCCAGTAACGCATGGGGATTCCTTTCGTTTGTCGAGCTCGGAACGCGTCGCGCATTATCCCTCCGCTTGCGCCCGGAAGCCGTCAGCTGCGGGGCCTGGGTTATCATCCGGCGGCTCAGCCCAACCCATCCGCACCCCCGCGACCAATCCATGAACACGCCCACCGAACGCCGCAAGAACCTCAGTCTCCGCGAATTGGTGGATCAAGCCTACCTCCTCATCGAGCCCTTCTTCGACCCGGCCAACGCCTGGAACGGCCAGACCCTCGAACATCTGGCCTACCGGGTCGTGCGCGAGCAACTGCCGACCATTCCGCCGCAAGACGTGCAGGTCGTCGTTTCAGCAGCCACGCGCATCTACCGCAGCAAGCACGGCAGCCAGTAAAGCCGCGCGGTGAAACGTTTCTACCCCTTTCTGTTCGTGCTGCTGTGGAGCACTGGCTTCATCGGCGCCAAGTTCGGCCTGCCCTACGCCGAGCCGCTCACCTTTCTGTGCACCCGCTACATATTGGTAATCAGCCTGATGGGCCTCGTCGCCCTGGCCACCCGCGCACCATGGCCGCGGGAGCCGCGCCAGTGGCTGCACATCGGCATCACCGGGCTGCTGGTGCACGCGGTGTATCTGGGCGGGGTATTCGCCGCCATCCGCCACGGCTTGCCGGCCGGCATCACGGCACTGGTGGTCGGTTTGCAGCCACTGCTCACCGCCCTTGGCGCCGGTGCCATCCTGGGCGAGCGGGTCTTGCCGCGCCAGTGGGCCGGGCTGGTGCTGGGTTTTGGCGGCGTCGGGCTGGTGGTCGCCCACAAGGTGGCTGCTGCTGCAAGCACACCGGAACTCAGCGCCATGCTGACCCCGGCCATCGTGGCCCTGCTCGGCATCACCGTCGGCACCCTTTATCAGAAGCGCTTCTGCCCGGCCTTCGACCTGCGCACCGGCTCGGTGATCCAGTTCCTGCCCAGCCTCGCCCTCAGCGCCCTCCTCGCCTCGCAAACCGAAACCATGGTCATCGAATGGACCGGCCAGTTCGTCTTTGCCCTCCTGTGGCTGGTGCTCGTGCTATCGGTCGGGGCGATCAGCCTGCTCAACCTGCTGATTCGCGGCGGCAGCGCGGTGAATGTGGCGAGCCTGTTCTACCTCACCCCGCCCACCACCGCGCTGATTGCCTGGGCGGCCTTCGGCGAAACCCTCACCGGCCTCGCGCTGGTGGGCATGGGCATCACCGTATTCGGTGTGTGGCTGGCCCGCAAGTGAGCCACCGATGAAGCTCAACGCCGCCTCCAGCACCGTCGCCACGCGCATCCTCGGCATCGACCCGGGGCTGCGCAACACCGGCTTCGGCCTCATCGACACCCTCGGCAGCCAGTTGCGCTACGTGGCCAGCGGCTGCATCAAGACCGGCGACGGCAGCCTGCCGCAGCGCCTCAAGATCATCCTCGACGGCGTGCGCGAAGTGATCGCCACCTACAAGCCCGACCAGGTGGCGGTCGAGATCGTCTTCGTAAACGTGAACCCGCAATCCACGCTGCTCCTCGGCCAGGCCCGCGGTGCGGCGATTTGCGGCGCCGTCTCCCACGACCTGCCGGTGGCCGAATACACCGCCCTGCAGGTCAAGCAGGCGGTGGTCGGCCACGGCAAGGCGGCCAAGGAGCAGGTCAGCCACATGGTCCAGCGCCTCCTGCTGCTCGAAGGCAGCCCGTCGTCAGATGCCGCCGACGCGCTGGCCTGCGCCATCTGCCATGCCCACGGCAGCAGCGGGCTGGCCGCCATGGCCGGCATCGGCACACGCAAACGCGGCGGACGACTGAGCGGCTAGGCAGGTATGAGAGATCGCTGCGGTGCAACGATCTCCTTCATAGCAGGAAGCTCTGCCAAAGACGCAAAACGCATTGCGTTTTTAATCGCACTCCCCACGCGAGACGCCTAAGCTTGTATTGCCTTCGGCATAGGCGGGATTCATCCCTCCTGACCGGAAAGCATTGGGGGGTCTTGATGATCGATGTTTCGCTCAAGTTTCTGGTGGATGAGGTCAATGGGTATCTGCGGCGGCGTCTCGACTCGGACTTCGGGAAGGTCGAGCTGGGTCCGCTGGTGGACGACAAGGGCAGTTGGGTGGCGACGCCGAACACCCTTCGCCTGACCCTGTTCCAGATCGAGGAAGAGCGTCATGCCCGTGTCCAGTTGCCCGAGCAGGTGATGGTGGACGGCCGCAACGTGGCCCTCCCGCCGCCCTTGGCGATCAACCTCGTCGTCCTCTTCTCGGCCAGCTTCGCCACCTACAGCGAAGGCCTGCGCCTGCTTTCCCTGCTGCTTACCTTCTTCCAGTCGCACCCGCTGTTCACCCCCGCCGAGCACCCCGCCATGCCCGCCGGCGTCGACCGTCTGGCACTGGAACTGGTCAATTACGGCCCCGAGCAGGCCAACCAGATGTGGGCCTGCCTGGGTGCCAAGCACCTGCCGTCGGTGGTGTATCGCGTGCGCATGCTCTTCCTGCAGGATCAGGAGCCCTCTGGCACCGGCGCACCGGTGCGCGAAATTCATACCAGGGCAGGCCAGCGATGATCAGCGCCTACCGCACCTTGTGGACCGTCGTCGTGCGCCACGATTTTCGCGGCGGCGCCTGCGACGATCTGGTCTTCATCGTGCCAGCAGCCACCCGCGATGCGCTGGCCGGCATGCATGCGCTGGTTCGCGAGCAGGCCGGCGTGCTGCACGTACTGATCGGCGTCGATAGCGACGGCGAACCGCTCGGCGAATGTGCCGGCCGGCGTCTGGTCTTCGGCCTCGCCCCGCGGGACGCCTGCTTCACCCAATACACCGCGCCCTTTACGCTCGGCCCCGGCGAAACGCCGCTGTTCGCCAACGCAGCCAGCCCCGACGCCCTCGACGCGGCACCGCGCGGCATCGAACTGTGCGGCCCGCAGCCGCAGATCACGCCCCGCCTCGTCGCCCGCCCGCTCGATCTGCGCATTGCCACGCCTGCAGGCACGCTGCTGGCCAGCGCCCAGCTCCGCGCCACCGACGCCTCGTGGACCTTCCGCGGCGCCAGCGAGCCGGGCGAAGTCGTCGTCAGCGAAGCGGCCGCCGGCGGCCTCAACGCCACCCGTCACCTCCTCATCGAACCCACCCTCGCCGCCACGCCGGTGTGGGGCGTACTGAGCCTTACTGCCAGCGCCGGCCACGTTGCCACGGGCTGCGCCTTCACGCTGCAGCTCGCCGCACGCAACGACCAGCTGCGCTACTACGTGGTGGTCAAGCCGGCCAGCGATGCAGACTTCGACAGCATCCAGGTGCTCGACAAGGGCGCAGCCACCGACGCCCGCACGCCAATCAGTTTCACCCGCCTGCTGCCGCCCTTTGCCGCCGGCCGGCTGGCCCCGGCCCTGCTCGACACCGGCGGCACCCGAAAAATCGTGCTCTTCGAAGCCACGGCCCCCATCGCCCGGCGCGCCCGGGGGCCGCACGGGTTCGAACTGCACCGCAACGGCGAGGTGCTCATCGGCAACCTGCCGCAACCCGGCGCCGAACGCAGTGACGCCCAGTTCATCGTCCACCTGAGTAAGCCTTAGAGGAGCGAATCGACCATGCCCACTTACCGCACGCCCGACGTGTATGTCGAAGAAATTTCGGTGTTTCCGCCTTCGGTCGCGGAAGTGGAAACCGCCGTACCAGCCTTCGTCGGCTACACCGCCAAAGCCAGCCGCATCATCGACGGCGACCTGAAAAACGTCCCGACGCGCATCACCTCGCTGCTCGAATTCGAGAACCTCTTCGGCGGCGCCCCGGCGCTGCAGCTCGACAGCGTGGCCCTCGACGCCGGCAACCGCTTCCAGAGCGCCACGCTGGCTGCCACCAACACCAAGTACCTCTACGACAGCCTGCGCCTGTTCTTCGACAACGGCGGCGGCAAGGCCTGGATCACCTCGGTCGGCAAGCACGGCGACAGCACCGACAAGGACAAGCTGATCGCCGGCCTGAAGCGCGTCGCCACCGTCGATGAGCCGACCATCCTGCTCTTTCCGGATGCTGCCGGCCTGACTGCCGACGAACTCGCCGCCGTGCAGATGGCGGCCCTCAACCAGTGCGGCAAGCTCGGCGACCGGGTGGCCGTGCTCGACACCCGGCTGGCCACCGACAAGACCGCCCACACCGCCGTGGTCGGCGAAATGCGCGACCGGGTCGGCATCAACAGCCTCAAGTACGGCGCCGCCTACGCCCCCTGGCTCAAGCTCAACTACCCCAAGAACGTCGGTTACGCCGACCTGAAGGGCAAGCTGCGCAAAGGCGGCGTCGCCGTCACCCTCGCCTCCCTCACCGGTGACGCGGCGATCATCGCCCTCATCCAGGGCCTCGACCGGGCCCAGGCCGACATTGCCGGTCTGCCCGCCCGCCGGGCCACCGTCAGCGGCGCCGCCGGCACCCCGGTTTCCGACGCCTACGGCACGGCCGTGCTGGCCTACCAGGGCAGCCCCGACGCGGCCCACCTGCAGACCCTGTTCGCCTTCGTCTACGAGATCGCCCCACTGGTGGATGGCATGGCCGCCGGCGCCGGCGCCTTCACCCACCCCAGCCTGCGGGCCGACGTGGGGCGGGCCATCACCAACACCTTCCTGCCCAACCTGTCCGAACTTATCGCCATCGAACGCGAACTCGACGGCAAGCTGGATGCCGCCTACGCGCTGCAATACCCGGCCGTCGGCGTACTGACGCTGGCCGACTGGGACACCCTGTTCACCGACGACGCCCCCGCCGCCTCGACCACCGCCATCAGCGGCGCCGACGATGCCACACGCCTCGGCGCCGCGCTGGCAGCCATTCAGCGCCTCTTCGGCAGCCTGTCCTCGGCCCTCGCCAACATCGACGCCGCCGCGCTGGCCTACCAGAGCAACACCGAAGCCAACCTGCTGGAAAGCTTCGGCACTTACCGGGACATCGTGCGCGGCGTGAACAGCACCCTCACCGCCTGCCCGCCGTCCGGTGCCATTGCCGGCATCTACGCGCTGGTGGACGGCCAGCGCGGGGTCTGGAAAGCCCCCGCCAACGTCAGCCTGACCGGCGTCATCGGCCCCACCTACGCGCTGGATAGCGACGACACCGACAACCTCAACGTGGACGCCACCGCCGGCAAGTCGGTCAATGCCATCCGCTCCTTCGTCGGCAAGGGCACCCTCGTGTGGGGCGCGCGCACGTTGGCCGGCAACGACAACGAATGGCGCTACATCTCGGTGCGGCGCTTCTTCAACATGGTCGAAGAATCCGTCAAGAAATCCACCTACTGGGCCGTCTTCGAGCCCAACGACGCCAACACCTGGGTCAAGGTGCGCGGGATGATCGAGAGCTACCTCACCCAAAAGTGGCGCGAAGGCGCGCTGGCCGGTTCGACCACCAAGGACGCCTTCTTCGTGCGCTGCGGGCTGGGCACCACCATGAGCAGCCAGGACATTCTGGAAGGCCGCATGTACGTGGAAATCGGCATGGCCGTGGTTCGCCCCGCCGAATTCATCATCCTCAAGTTCTATCACAAGCTGCAGACATCCTGACCCGTCGCCGGGCCGCGCCGCTACGCCCCGTAGCCCCGGCCCGCCCGCTTCCAGACACCGAAAGGAATCGACATGCCTGCCCAGTATCCCCTGCCCGTCTTCCACTTCACCGTCCAGTGGGGCGGCACCCGCATCGGCTTCTCCGAAGTCACCGGCCTGACCCAGGAAAACCAGGCCATCGAGTACCGCGACGGCTCCTTCCCCGAGTATTCGTCGATCAAGATGCCGGGGCTGCGCAAGTTCAGCAACGTCACGCTCAAGCGCGGCATCGTCAAGTCGGACAACGACTTCTTCAAGTGGCTCGCCACCATCAAGCTCAACACCGTCGAGCGCCGCGACCTGACCATCAGCCTGCTCAACGAGAGCCATGAGCCGGTGATGGTGTGGAAGATCCACAACGCCTTCCCGGTCAAGGTCGAGGGGCCGCAGCTCAAGGCCAGCGGCAACGAGGTGGCCATCGAGTCCATCGAACTGGCCCACGAAGGGCTTGAGCTGCAGAACGAGTGATTCGCTGAGGCCCGGTCATGTACACCCCGCCCGTCGGATTTCACTTCAAGGTGGAAGTCCTCGGCCTCGCGCGCGCGCTCGATGACGACGTCCGCTTTACCGACGTGGGCGGGCTGTCCTTCGAGCTGGCCGCCGAGGAAGTGCCGGAAGGCGGCGAGAACCGCTTCATCCAGCGCTACCCCCAGCGGGCCAAGTACCCCGATCTGGTGCTCAAGCGCGGCCTGCTGAAAAGCTCGGCGATCTGGGACTGGACCCGCGACTGCATCGAAAACCTCGACATCCACCCCAAAAACGTCGACGTGAAGCTGCTCAACGAAAAGCACGAACCGCTGATGACCTGGCACCTGATCGGTGCCTACCCGGTGAAATGGGCAGTGAGCGACCTGAGTGCCAGCAGCAATGCCTACGTGATCGAAACCCTGCAGCTGGCCTACCAGTACTTCACCGTGGACAAGTCGTAAACCGGAGCCCCGCATGCCCATCATCGTCGATGAAGTCGTGATCTCGGTCGAAGTCGGCAACGCCGCGGCCGGTGGTGCGGCCAGCGCGCCGGCGCCGGAAGCCGACAAGCAGGCCCTGATCGCCGAATGCGTCGCCCAGGTGCTCGAGATCCTGCGCCAGGAGCGTGAGCCATGAGCGAGCGTGGCGAACTCGAACGCCTGAAAATCCAGGCCTTCAAGGCCCCGGACTATAGCGGCTCGCCCATCGACACCTTCGAGGCCTACGTCAATCCGGCCGAGATCACCCTCGCCTGGGAAATGGAGTACGACAGCGGCCAGGGCGCCGGCAGCACCGGCAGCCGCATGGACTTCAAGAAGGTCAAGCCGGGCGATCTGACCCTGGTCTTCTTCCTCGACGGCACCGGCGCCAACGGCCGTCCCCTCGACGTGCAGCAAAAGGTCGAATCCTTCCAGACCGTCACCGGCTACAACGGCGACATCCACCGCCCCAACTACCTCAAGGTGATGTGGGGCAAGATCCAGGTGAAGCGCTGCGTCCTGAAGAGCGCGTCCATCGTCTACAAGCTCTTCAAGCCCAGCGGCGTGCCCCTGCGGGCGGTCATCACCGCCGTGTTCACCGACACCTCCGACGACCAGACCCGGGTGGCGCTGGCCCAGGATTCCTCCCCCGACCTCACCCATGTGCGCATCGTGCATGCCGGCGAAACCCTCGCCGCCCTGTGCACGGCGATCTACGGCGATCCCTACTACGCGCCCAAGGTGGCCAGTGCCAACGGCCTCGACGGCTTCCGGCACCTGCCTCCGGGCACACGCGTCGTGTTCCCGCCGCTGGAGAAATGAAATCAACGCCCCGCGCACGCTCCCCATCGATGCCGAACAACGGGAGTTCACCGTGAAGGTGAACGGCAGCCCCGTGCCGCGCACCCACCAACTCATGTCGGTCAGCGTGCTCAGCACCGCCAACCACATCGCCACGGCGCGGCTGGCCTGGCGCGACGGCGACGCCGCCAGCAGCAACTTCCCGCTCAGCAACGACGCGCTCTTCGTGCCCGGCGCCGAGGTCGAGATCCTTGCCGGCGCAGCAAGCCCGGACCTGCTCTTCAAGGGCCTGGTGGTGCGCCAGCGCCTCAAGGTGCGCGAAGGCGCCCCGCCGCAACTGCTCATCGAATGCCGCCACGCGGCCACCAAAATGAGCCTCAAGCGCCACGGTGCCACCTATTTCGACAAGACCGACAGCGACGTGATGAGCCAGCTGTGTTCCGACGCCGGCCTCAATGCCACCGTCGCCAGCACCAGTCACAGCCACAAGCACCTCGTCCAGTACGACTGCAGCGACTGGGACTTCCTCGTCACCCGCGCCCAGGCCAATGGCCAGCTGGTCCTTACCCGCGGCGCCGACCTCGAAACCCGCGTGCCGGATGCCTCCGCCGCGCCGGTCGCCACGCTGCAGTTCGGCGCCACGCTGCTCGAATTCGACGCCGAAATCGATGCCCGCGAGCAGACCCAGGCCGTCAAGACCCTCACCTGGAGCGCCGCCGACCAGGCCGTGCACACCCTCGACGCCAGCCCGCCGGCCTTCAGCGGCCCGGGCAACCTCACGCCGGACGATCTTGCCGCGGCCATGGACGTCGATGCCCTCGAACTGCGCCACGTAATGATCCCCGACGGCGAGGCCACCGCCGCCGCCGATGCCCGCTTCGCCCGCGCCCGGCTCGACAAGGTCAGCGGGCGGGCCATGTGCGTCGGCCTCGGCCAGGTGCAGCCCGGCGACGTGATTGAGCTGGCCGGCGTCGGCGAGCGTTTCAACGGCAAGGTGATGCTCACCGCCGTACGTCACGAGATGGACACCAGCCAGGGCTGGCGCACCCACCTGCAGTTTGGCGGCGTGCCCGAAGACCCGGCCCGCCGCGAACGCCTCGAAGCCCGCCGCACCACCAGCCTGCTGGCCCCCGCCCACGGCCTGCAGATCGGCGTGGTCACCGACAACGAAGACCCCGACAACGAGTTCCGCGTACGCGTGCGCCTGCCGCTGGTTGACCCGGCCGGCGACGGCGTGTGGGCGCGGGTCGCCAGCGCCGACGCCGGCAACAACCGGGGCGTGATGATCCGCCCCGAAATCAGCGACGAAGTGGTGGTCGGCTTTTTCGACGACGATCCGCGCGCGCCGGTCATCCTCGGCATGCTCCACAGCAGCGCCCACCCGGCCACGCTGACGCCCAGCAACGACAACCACGAGAAGGTCTTCGTCAGCCGCAGCGGCATCAAGCTGCACATCGACGACGACAAGGTGATCCTGACCATCACCACCCCGGCCGAACAGCAACTGGTCTTCGACGACGACCAGGGCTCGGTACTGCTCAAGGACAAGAACGGCAACAGCATCAAGCTCGACAGCGCCGGCATCACCATCGAAAGCGGCGCCGCCCTCAACATCAAGACCAGCACCGAAACCAAGCTCGACATCGGCAGCAGCGGCGAGATCAAGACCAGCGCCGGGCTCGACATCAAGGCCGGGGCGGCGCTCAAGCTCGAAGGCAGCGCCGGCGCCGAACTCAGCACCCCGGCCATCGCCAAGGTGAAGGGTTCCCTGGTGCAGATCAACTGAGCAAAGGATGACAACCATGCCCAGCGCAGCCCGCGTTTCCGACCTCAGCGTCCATGGCGGCACCATCGTCGGCCCCGGTGTGCCCACCGTCCTCATCGGTGGCATGCCTGCCGCCGTACTCGGCGACATGCACTCCTGCGTGATCCCGCCGCCTCATCCGCCGGTCACGCCCTTCATCATGGGCAGCGCCACCGTGCTGATCGGCGGCGTGCCGGCCCTGCGCGTCGGCGACAGCTGCGCCTGCGGCGCCAGTCCGGCCGTTGGCGAGCCCACCGTGCAGATCGGATGATGCAGCCATGAGCGACGCCCCCTCCTTCCTCGGCCGCGGCTGGTCCTTCCCCCCCAGCTTTGCCAGCGGCGGCGTGCGCATGACCGAAGACGAAGCCGACATCCAGGCCAGCCTGCGCATCCTTTTCGGCACCGCGCCGGGCGAACGCTTCCTGCAGCCCAAGTACGGGCTCGACATGCACGAGCTGATGTTTGAACCCGTCAGCACCACCCTGCGCAGCGTGCTCAAAGACCGAATCCTCACCACCGTGCTGGTGTACGAGCCGCGCATCCGCCTGCAGGGGCTCGACATCGACGACAGCCGCCTCCATGAGGGCGTGCTGACGATCCGCCTCGACTACCTGGTGCGCAGCACCAACTCGCGCTTCAACCTGGTATTTCCCTTCTACCAGGGTGAAGCCACCGAGGCCGCCCGCGCCGCCCACCGGGGATAAACCATGGCCCGGCAAGACATCCTCGCCGCCCTCATCGCCGCCGCCGGCACCCGCCAGGCCGACCGCCGCAATCCGCACCTCGACCCGGCCGCCGCGCCGCTCGACGGGCGCGACGCCAGCGGCCTGCTCCTCGCCGCCCGCGCCCTCGCCGGCCAGCTCAACTACTACGGCACTGACCCGACCCAGCCCTCCGGCACCTGGAGCGACTTCTTTCCGCAGCCCGCCGCGGGTGAAAGCGATGCCGCCTACCGGGCCCGCCTCGCCGCGCTGGTGGACAGCGACAGCGGCGACATGCCGCCCCACCTGGCCCTGCTGATCGCCTTCCTGAAAGTCGCCCGCCACCCCCGCGCCCTGCTCAACGACTTCACCCGCCGGCACCTCGATTTCCAGATGCAGACGGTACTCGGCTTCGCCCCCCGGGCGCCCCGCCCCGACCATGCCCATCTGCTGGTCGAACTGAAGAAGGGCGCCGCACCGCTGGAAATCGGCCCCGAGCTGCGCCTTTCTGCCGGCAAGGACGACAGCAAGCGGGAGATGTTCTACCGCCCGCTGCGTCCGGTCATCGTCAACCAGGCCCGCATCGTCAGCCTGCGCAGCGCCACCCGCAGCGCCAGCGGGCACCTGTATTTCGCCCCGGTGGCCGACTCGGCAAACGGCCTCGGCGACAAGCTCCCCGCCGACAGCCCATCCTGGCACCCCTTCGGCCTGCGTCGCAGTGGTCAGGCCCCGCTGCCCGACGCGCCGACGGGCTTCGCCCTCGCCGCCGACCTGCTGCGCCTGGCCGAGGGGCGGCGCAAGATCGGCGTGAGCCTGACCCTCGACGGCATCAACCTGGAAATGCACGACGCGGCCACCCTCGCCAGCGCCTTTGAGATCCGCCTGTCGGGCCCCAAGGGCTGGCTCGGCCCCTTCCTCATCACCGCAGCCGACTCCACACTGCACAGCGGTTCCTGGACTTTCAGCGTCGTCATCGGCGCCGAACAGCCAGCCGTGGTGGACGCCACCCCCGTGCTTCACCAGCAAGCCTTCCCCACCGGCATGCCGGTACTCCAGCTCCTCATGCGGGAGGCAGCCGGGCACTTGTTCACCCGCTTGTCCATCCTGCGCATCCGGCAAGTGCAGATCAATGTCGAGGTCAGCGGCATGCGCAAGCTTGGCCTCGAAAGCGACTTCGGCCAGCTCGACCCGAACAAGGCCTTCCTGCCCTTCGGCCCGCAGCCGACGCCCGGCACCCGCTTCTACGTGGCCAGCCCGGAAGCCCTTGGCAAGCGCCTCAGCCGTCTGTCCCTGCAGCTGGCCTGGCAGGGCGCCCCGAACACCCAGGCGGCCCTCACCGCCCTGTACACCAACTACTCCGGCCAGAGCGGCCTTGCCGATGGCGTCAGCGCCCAGGCCGAATGGAGCGATGCCAGCGGCAGCAACCCGACCGGACCGGTTGACCTGCTGCCCGCCCCCGGCGGCCTCGCCAGACTGGACCTGATCGGCAGCAGCGCCAGCCACCGCAAGGGCGCGCGCGGCGCCTACGTTGCCCTGGCCCGCTCCGGCAGCGCCTACGCCCGCAAGCAGGCCCTCTATCTCAAGCGGCGCCGCGGGCTCGCCTCCGACACCCCGACCAGCCCGCGGGCCGGCTTCATCACCCTCACGCTCAGCACCGACCTGCTCCACAGCGCCTGGCGCAGCGAAGCCGTCGCCGGCCTGCTGGCCGATCCGCCCAAGCCCCTCAAGGAACCGTGGACACCCAAGGCCAAAGAGATCGTCCTGGACTACAACGCCCAGGCCGGCCCCACCCGCCTCGACGACAGCACCGCCAGCAGCTTCACCGACGCCGAGGTCGAGTTCTTTCACGTGGATGCCTTCGGTGTGTCCCGCGAGCATCAATGGCTCACCGCCACACGCCCCTGGATGACCCAGGGTGGCGTCCCGCTGATGCCGCCCCACCGGGACGCCGGCGAACTCTTCATCGGCCTCTCCGGCCTCGCTGCCGGCGATCCCCTCAGCCTGCTCTTCCAGGTTGCCGACGGCAGCGCCGACCCGGAAGCCCAGGCGCAAACCGTCAGCTGGTCGGTGCTCGCCGACAACGCCTGGCGCAGCCTCGTGCCCGGTACCGAGCTGATTCTCGACACCACCCGCAACCTGCGCGCCAGCGGGCTGGTCAGCCTGCTGCTGCCCGCCGAAACCACCACCGACAACACCCGCATGCCCGCCGGTCTGGTGTGGCTGCGGGCCGCCGTGCCAGCCTGGCCCGAGTCCGTGTGCCGCCTCATCGGCGTCCACACCAACGGGGTCGAAGTGGTGTTCGAAGACCAGAACAACGCCGCCAACCATCTGGCCACTGCCCTGCCCGCCGGCAGCATCACCCGCTTCCTGGCCCCGCCGGCCGGGGTCAAGACAGTCTCCCAGCCCTACGCCTCTTTTGGCGGCGCCCTGCAGGAAGACCCCCTGGCCCTCGCCCGGCGGGCTGCCGAACGCCTGCGCCACCGCAACCGGGCCATCACCCCGCGGGACTTCGAACACCTCGTCCTGCAGGCCTTCCCGGCGGTGGACCGGGTCAAATGCATTCCCCACGCCAGCCCGGGTTCCTGGCTGGCCCCCGGCCACACCCTGCTGGTGGTGGTGCCCGACCTGCGCAACCGCAACGCGGTCGACCCGCTGCTGCCGCGGGTCGACCTGGACACCCTGGAGCAGATCAAGTCCTTCATCCTGGCCCGCGCCCCGATGGGCCTCGACGCCGCCACCCTCAGCGTGCGCAACCCCGCCTACAGGGCCGTGCAGGTGGACTTCAAGGTCGCCATGCGACGGGGCTTCGCCTACAGCTACTACCGGGCCAGCATCAACCGGGCCCTCGTCGAGGCCCTCTCCCCGTGGGCCTTCGACGCCACCCGCCCGCTTGATTTCGGCGGCCGGGTGCTGCGCTCGGCGCTGGTCGATTTCGTCGAAGGCCTGCCGTGGGTGGACTACGTCACCGACTTCCGTCTGATCCTGTCCGACACCCCCGCCGAAGATCGCCCCGAACTGGCGCCGGACGCCCCCGACGTGATCCTCGTCTCCGCGCCGGAACACCTGATCGCCGAGGTCACCTGATGGCCGCCACGCCCCTCACCGCCCCCGTTATTCCCCGCGCCCCCGAGCCCGCCGGCAGCAACGCGCAGGCCCTCTACGATGAAGGCGTGGAACACCTGCGCCGCCTCGCCGGCCAGACCTGGACCGACCACAACATCCACGACCCGGGCATCACCACGCTGGAGCTGCTCAGTTGGGCGCTGGCCGAACTCGGCTACCGGGCCAACCTGCCGCTGACCGACCTGCTCACCCCGCCCCAGGGCGCGCCCCTCGCGCTGGCCGACCAGTTCCACCGGGCCCGCCGGGTGCTGCCCGTCCGGCCCCTCACCGCCCTCGACTGGCGCAAACTGCTGATCGACCTGCCGGGAGTCAAGAACGCCTGGATCAGCCCGGCGGACGCCCCGCCCCTCTACGCCGACCGCCTGCGCCGCATCCTGCTGCCCAGGCCGCCTACCGACCACACCCTGTACACCGAGGTGCGCCTGCACGGCCTCTACCAGGTCACCATCGACTTCATGGATGCGGTGAACACTCAGGCCGAGCGCGAGCCCGTACTGCGCGCCGTGCGCGACACCCTGGAGCGCCACCGCAACCTGTGCGAAGACTTCGTCGCCGTCGAGCTCGTCCCCACCCAGCGTTTCGCCCTGTGCGCCGAACTCGACCTGGACGCCAGCGCCGACGTTACCGAAGTGGCCGCCCGCCTGCTCTTCGCCGCCGCCGACGCCATCGCCCCCACCGTACCGGCCTACAGCCTGGCGCAGATGCTGGCCCGCCCGCAGGCCGACGGCCAGCCGCGCAGCATCGACGAGATCTTCGACGGCCCGCCGCTGGTGAACGGCTTCATCGACGAGGCCGATCTGGCCGCCTCCGAATTGCCGGCCGAGCTGCGCCTGTCCGACCTGATCGGCGTGCTGATGGACGTGCCCGGCGTGCATGCCATCACCGACCTGGTCCTCAACCCGCTGGACGACGCCGGTTTTGCGGTTTCGGTGCCGAACCGCTGGCGCATCCCGGTCAAGCCCGGCCACCTGCCACGCCTGGCCATCGCCAGCGACGGTGAAACCCCGGCCGGCCGGCTGGTCTTTCGCAAGCGCGGCCTGCCGGTGGCCGGCTGGAACATCGCCCAGATGCCGCCCGCCGTGCGCGCCCGCCTCGACGCCCTGCAGGAAGAAGCACGGCGTGCCGTCGAAACACCCCGCGAAGAAGACCTGCCGATACCCGACGGACGCTGGCGCGAGCTCGCCGCCTACCGCTCGGTGCAGCTCGACTTCCCGCCCCTCTACGGCCTCGGCGAAGCCGGCCTGGCCGGCAACCCGGACGCCCAGCGCCAGGCCCAGGTCCTGCAGTTGAAGGCCTACCTGACCCTCTTCGACCAGCAGATCGCCAACGACCTGGCCCAGCTGGCCCAGGCCCGCAGCCTGCTGTCGATTCACCCGGACGAACTCGCTGACATCGCCGAACGCTTCAACGGCCTGCCCGAACATGCCCACACCCTGGCCAGCCAGCGGGTCGATTCCATCGTCGGTCACGACAAGATCTACGCTGCCGGGCTCACCGACACGGCCCTCGGCGGCCTGGCCGAAAGCCCGCTTGAGGCCATCGCCCGCCAGCACGGCCTGCTCGACCACCTGCTGGCCCGGCTGGACGAAGACTTCTCCGAATACGCCGCGGTGATGGCCTCCGCATTCGGCCACAGCGACGGCGAAGTGATCGCCGACAAGTGCGCCTTCCTGGCCGACGCTGCCGAGCTCGGCGCCAACCGGGCCGGCGCCTACCGGCAGGACGACCCCGACGAGCAGTGGAACAGCCTCAACGTCAGCGGCCTCGAAAAGCGCCTGGCCCGCCTGCTCGGCATTGCCGACTTCAGCCGGCGCAACCTGGGCGCCGTGTCCTACGACACCTACGCCGAAATCGACACCACCCCCGGCGACGAATTCCGCTTCCGCGTGCTGCGTGCAGACGACAACAAGATCCTGCTCTCCTCCACCGTCAACTTCGCCAGCCGGGAAGGCGCCCGCGCCCGCATGATCGAGGCCATCGCCCGCGGCCAGCACGTGGACGAGCAGCATTACCGCGTCGTCGCAGGGCGCGATGGGCGCTTCTACTTCCGCATCATCGACGACGCCGGCCGCATTCTGGCCCGCCGGGTCGAAGGCTTCGCCAGCGACGAAGCTGCCCGCGACGCCATCGCCAACCTGGCCGCCTACCTGCGCGACCACTACAGCGGCGAAGGCCTCTACGTGTTCGAGAACCTGCTGCTGCGCCCGCGGGCCGACGACGACCCGCTGCTGCCCATCTGCATCGACACCGACTGCAGCGACTGCGCCGACGCCGACCCGTACTCGTGGCGCCTGCAGATCGTCCTGCCGGCCTACGCCGGGCGCTTCCAGCAGATGGACTTCCGGCATTTCGTCGAGCACACCATCCGCAGCGAAGTGCCGGCCCACCTGCTGCCCAAGATCTGCTGGGTGAACGCCGACGACATGGCCCGTTTCGAGCAGGCCTACCGGGACTGGCTGAAGCTCCACGCCAGCCTTACCCGCCCCAGCCCGGCCGACCGGCAGGCCCGACTGCAAGCCCTTGTGGACGCCCTCACCACCATGAAGAACCAGTACCCCCGGCGCACCCTGTTCGACTGCTTCGCCGAATCGCCCAAGCCACCCTTCGTGCTGGGCAGCACCGCCCTCGGCAGCGCCCCCGATCATTTCGACAACCAGGAGACGGACCATGGCTGATCCGATCAAGGTCCTTCAAAGTCTCGGCGCGCCCCTCGCCAGCCAGTACGCGGTCTTCGAGCGCGACCAGGTCCTCACCCACACCCAGCTCAACGAGGTGGCCACCTGGCTCGACCAGCAGGACCGCCTGTCGCGGGTCAGCCTGGTCGGCGTCGGCGTTGTTGCCGGCCTGCAGGTTTCCACCGACGGCACCAGCATCACCCTCAGCCCGGGCGTCGGCATCACCACCGACGGCGACCTCCTCCACGTCGACGCGCCCCTGGCCTTCAACCGGGTGCGCACCTACGACAGCAGCGCCCCCCGCTACGAGCCCTTCCAGGACCCGATCGCCGGCCAGATCATTTCCCTCGAACTGGTCACCGACAGCGACCCCCTCGGCACCCCGCTGCCGCCGGATCTCTACATGTTCGCGGTGGTCCTGCTGATGGAAAGCACCGACAGCGACCCGGACCTGTGCACCGGCGCCGACTGCGACAACCTGGGGCGCGAGCGCCAGCACCGCCTGCGCGTGCTGATGGCCGCCGCCGAGGACGGCGAACGCCTGGCCATCGGCCCGGTCACCGTGGCCGAACGGGCCCGCGACCTGCCTGAACTGCTGGCCTGGCGGCCGCGCATGGGCGCCGACATCAACAGCGCCGAGGCGCTCGTCAAGCGCTACCGGGACGCCAGCCTGAAAACTCTCGAAGGCCTGACTGGCGCCCTGCCCCTGCTCGGCCAGTTGCTGCCCGAGCGCCTGCAGGAAGTCTTCCACGCCGACCCCACCGGCGAATGGATAGGCGAACTGCGCCGCCATTTCGACGCCAGCGCCGCCGTAGCGCAACCCTGCTTCGACTACCTCAAGGACCTGGTGAGTACCTGGAACGAACTGCGGGACCGCTTCCTCGACGACGACAGCTTGTCCACACCCTTGCCGGCGGCCTTTCCCAAACACCTGTGCGCCGGCCGTGTCGGCGTGCCCGGCGAAGGGCGCACCCGCTTCTACCCCGCCGCGGCCGACGCCCACGCCCGCCAGACCGCCGTCGGCGCCCGCTTCCTGCTGCGCCGCCTCGCCAGCCTGATCGTCAACTACGCCCCGCCCGCCGACACCACCCTGCGCGTCACCCCCAGCCAGGGCGAAGAGCGCCCCCTCGGCGAGCGGGCCATCCCCTGGTATTACCAGCCCGGGGCCGCAGCGGCCTGGAACGAGCGCCTGAGTGCCCGCGGCATGTACACCCACAACCTCGGCTACCGGGCCGCCGACTACAACGGCAGCCCCCGCGCCCGCGACCCGCTGGCCGGCAGCATCGCCGGCCACACCTTCTTCCGCGTCGAAGGCCACCTGGGCCGTCCGGTCAGCGACGTGAGCACCGAACTGAAAAAGCTCATCGCCGCCAACAACCTGCCCTTCGAAGTACACGCCGTCCTCGCCCACAACAGGAAAGACCGCATCAAGATCCGCCCGGGCATCCGCTACACCGACCTGCACCGCTTCCACTACCTGCTGCGTCAGGACGTCTCCCTGCGCCTCGACGAAAGCGACAGCTTCTCCGAGAAATACGTCGGCAGCCTGCGCGCCGCCATCGAGAGCAAGGACATCCCCGAGCAGACCGACACCGGCATCTCCGTGCTTGGCGCTGCCACCAGCGCCCGCAGTGCCGTCGGCATCCTGACCGCCCGGGCCAAGCCGGCCCTCGACCAGCAAACCTACAGCGCCTACCGCACAACCACCACCGAAACCCGCTGGAACAACGGCATCTCCGAAACCCTCGGTTCGGTGGGCACCGCCCGCATCAACCTGGGCAAGCTGTCGCGCAGCGATTTCGTCTCGCCGGTGGACTCCCTCATCCAGACCACCCACCCCCTGTGGCTCGACTGGCTCGACGAGCTCATCAAGGCCAGGGACGACAAGGCCGACGACAAGCTGCTGCTGGCCCGCTTCGCCACCGACCATCCGGGGCTCGATCACCTGGGCGGCGCCTGGCGGGGCGGCACCTTTGTGCTGGTTTATGACGATTCGCAAAACGTCATCGCCGACTTCACCCTCGCCTACCCCTGCGCCGAGGCCGACGAACCCGAGCCCGTCGAGCCACCGCTGCTGCGCCCGCCCATGCGCCGGCCACCCCTCGAAATCGACCCGATCAAGGTCATCCGGCCGGTGGACCTGGTCCTCAGCACCCTGGTCGGCAGCGCCGTCACCAGCAAGTTCGACACCGCCAGAACGGAGCTGGCCGCCGATCTCAAGGCCGTCCAGAGCGACCTGCGGATCAAGCTGGAAACCCAGTCGGCCAGCATCGAAGGCCTGGTCAAGGGCGCCTTCAGCACCAAGGAAGCCACCGCCGCCGGCGTCGTGCTGCCCGGCAGGACCATCGCCACCGGCGATGCCCTCCTCGACCAGATGGTCAAGGACGTGGAATACAAGCGCCAGAAGGTGCAGACGCTGGTCGAACTGAGCAGCCAGGGCAACCTTTCCGAAGAGTCCCGCAGCCAGGCCCAGGCGCAACTCGTCAAGGCCCAGGCCGAACTGGGCGACTCGGTCGCCGAAACCACCCAGCACGTGGTCACCCAGAAGGTGGACACCTCCACCGGCTCCGCTGCCGGCGTGGCCTCGGTGCTCGCCAACAGCACGGTTTACATCACCGATGCAAGCGCCGCCACGGCCCTCGGCGGCAAGCTCGAAACCCTCAAGACCGGCACCGTCGGCACCTCGCAAACCGTGCTGATCGGCAACCTGCAAAACCTCAACCGGCTCAAGCGCTAAGCCATGCCCGCGCCCCTGCCCCACCGCATCCGGCGCCTGCACTGGCAGGCCCGGGCGCCCACCGCCGACGCCGCTTTTGCGCTGCGCGCGCAGCTGCGGGAGCTCACCGGGCCGGTGCTGGTGGCGCTGGAGCACAGCCTGTCGGCCCATGCCCCCGACGACCGGGTCATCCACCTGCCCCGGCTTGAGCTGCACCTGCACCTCGACCAGCCCCTTTCCATCGAAGATCTGGCCGCCCGCATCGCTGCCGCCGCCAGCGCAGCCCTCGACGCACTGCCCGTCGAGGCCGACCGCAGCGCCGCCGCAACAACAGCGCCGGGCACGCCACGCGGGCCCGGCTACCCCGCAACACAAACCCAAGCCGCCAGCCTCGCCATCGACGCGGCCCTCACCCTCGACACCCTGTTGCGCGAGGCCCCTGTCGCACTGCGCGCCGCCATCACCGACGCACTGGCCCGCACGGCGCACCTGCCAGGCGACGCGCCCCCGCAAGCCAGTGAGACCCGCGAGACCCCCGTGGCGCTGGAAATCAACGGGCAGACACTGCACCTGCCCCTCGCCCGCCTTCGCCAACTGGCCCGCCAGCTCATCAGCTCCCAGCCTGCCGCCGGGCAGCCCCTGCAGGCCAGCATTCCGACTGCTGCCCCTTCGCCCCTCACCGAGGCAACTCAAGCGCCCGGCCAGCCCCCCGCCGCAGCCCCCGGCCACCACCGGCTCACTCCCGACGCACCCTCGCCCGGCCCAAGCGCAACGAGCGCCACCCACGCCCAGGCCCAGCTCGCCACCTACCTGCTGACGGGCAGCCTCGACTGGACCCTCGCCGGACTCGAGTCCGATGCGGCCCTGCAAGTTCTCCGCGCGGCGGCAACGATCTGGGTACGCCTCGGCGTCCTGCCGGCCTGCATCTTCCCGCTACCGGCCCTCGCCCGCATCGGCGCCCTGGCCCGCTGGCTCCCGCTGCTGCCGCGGGACGACCGTCAGACCGTGATCGCCAGCCACACCCCTGCCCCGGCCAACGCCTGCCGCGCCCTCACCGCGGCCCTGCGCGAGCTCCTCGCCAGCCTCGCCACGCCCAGCGCCGAAGCCATCCACGCCCAGGCCCTGTGGCTCACCTGGAGCATGGAGCCCGAACACGCCACCGACGAGGCCCACGCCAGCTGGCGCAGCAGCATCGCCCCCTGGGTCGAAGCCCTTCTCGCCGGACTCGCGCCCACGCCTCCCTGGACCGCCGTACTGGCCAGCCTGCGCATGCCCGTCCACCAACCCATCCCCACAGCCGCAACCCGAATGCCTCGCCCCACCCCGCCGCATTCCGGCGAGCCCCCGGCAGCGCCCGCCGATACGCCCGGCATGCCCCCCGCGGCGGCCCCACAAGCACAACCGCAACCCCAGGCACAAGCAGCGCAAACCTACCCGGGCGACTTCACCCGGCGCCACGCGCCCAACGCCCCGACCGGCCTCGTCGTGCCCGCCGCCGGGCTGGTCCTGCTCCACCCCTATCTGCCGCGCCTGCTCGACGCCACCGGCCTCTATCCGGCCGGCAACAAAGGGGCCATTCCCGACCCGGCCCTGCCCCGCGCCGCCGCCCTGCTGCACTGGCTGGCCAGCGGGCGGGAGGTGGTCCACGAGTTCGAACTGCCCTTCATCAAGCTCCTGCTGGGCCGCGCCCCCGACGCGCCCCTGTCCCACACCCCGCCCGCCCTGAGTGACACCGAGCGCGACGAAGCCAGCGCCCTCCTCGAGGCCGTGCTGGCCCACTGGCAAGCCCTGCGCGGCACCAGCGCCGACGGCCTGCGCACCAGCTTCCTGCAGCGCCGCGGCTGGATCGACAGGCGCGACGACGCCTGGCTCTTGCGCGTCGAGCCGGAATCCTTCGACATGCTCCTCGGCCTGCTGCCCTGGGGGCTCGGCCTCGTACGCCTGCCGTGGATGACGCAGGCGCTGTTCACCGAATGGAGCGCACCATGAGCGGCAAGGACCTGCCGTGGACCGACGGCGACGCACTGGCCGACAGCCTGCTGCAGGCCGCCGCCGTCACCCTCGACGCCGAACTCGAATGGCTGGCCGCCAGCCTGCAGGCGCGCCTCGCCGCCTACTTCGGCCAGCCGCCCGCCTCGCCCGCGTTGCCGACCGACGCCCCTCTGCTCGAGCAGCCCGGCTGCCCCTACGCCGCCGCCGTGCAGCGCCACGGGCTCGACGCCACCGAACGCCTGCTCGTGGCCCTCGCGCTGGCTCCCAGCCTGCGCCCGCAACTGCTCGACGTGCTGTGGTCGCGCAACGACACCACCCAGCGGCCCTTCACCGAATTCGGCGGCATCGGCAGCAGCAACAGCTTCCAGCCCAGCGGCGAAACCGCCTGCTTCCTGCTCGCCGGCGACGCCCTCGGCCTGCGCCTGGCGGCCATCCGCCGCCTCGCCCCCGAATCCCGCCTGGCCCGCGAAGACGTGCTGCGCGTCGGCCCCCCCGCGGTGGGCGACATGCCCCTCGCCGGCCCGCTGCAACTGTCGCCGCGCTTTCTCGCCGAAGCCCTGCCCGGCCTGCCGGTGCCGGGCACTGCCGAATCGGGCATTCCGGCCCGGCGGGTGCTCAGCGGCCTCGACTGGGACGACCTCGTGTTGCCCGCCCAGACCCTCGCCCAGCTCGACGACATCGGCCTGTGGCTGACCCACGGCCGCACCCTGATGGACGACTGGGGCCTCGGCCGGCGCATCTCGCCGGGCTTCGTGAGCCTTTTCCACGGCCCTTCCGGCACCGGCAAGACGCTGTCCGCCTGCCTGCTCGGCCAGCGCTGCGGCTGCGAGGTGTACCGGGTGGATCTGTCGCAGGTCACCTCCAAGTACATCGGCGAAACCGAGAAGAACCTCGCCCGCC
>JAOAUC010000069.1 GCA_030157785.1 Zoogloea oleivorans | reverse complement strand
GGGGCGACTTGTAGGGGCGACTTCAGTCGCCCGCCTTTTCGTTGATCAACCACCGGATGGGCGACTGAAGTCGCCCCTACAGTCGCCCCTTGACCCTGCAGAGAGGGCTTCTTACTGCTCGCCGCCCCGCTTGCCCACGTGTTCCCGTGCCAGGCGTTGCTGCACCTCGGCGGGCGCCGCTTCGTAGTGGCTGAAGGCGATGCTGCAGGTGCCGTCGCCGCCGCTGATGGACTTGAGGCGGGATTCGAAGCCTTCCATTTCGGCCATTGGAATCTGGCTGGTGATTTCCGTAATGCCGGGCTGCGGGCTGTCGGTGCCTGTGACGTGGCCGCGGCGGCCGGCCAGTTCGGCGCTGATGCCGCCGAAGTGCTCGTCGGCGATGCGTACCGTCAGCGTGATCAACGGTTCCAGCACGACCGGGCGGGCCGCCAGGACGGCTTCCTGCACGGCATGGCGGGCGGCGGTGACGAAGGAAATTTCATTTGAGTCGACGGCGTGGTGCTTGCCGTCCACCGCCACCACACGGATGTCCTGTAGCGGAAAGCCGGCCATCACGCCTTCGGCGAGGGCCTGGCGCACGCCTTTTTCGACTGCCGGCATGAAGTGGGTGGGAATGGTGCCGCCTTTCACTTCGTCGGTCAGCTCGATACCGGCGCCTCGTTCCAGCACTTCGACTCGCAAGGCCACTTCGCCGAACTGGCCGGCGCCGCCGCTCTGCTTCTTGTGGCGGTAGCGGGCCTCGCCGGTGGCCGCGATGGTTTCCCGGTAGGGAATGGCCGGCGGTTTGGTGGAGAGGCTGATGTTGCCGCGGGTCTTGAGCTGCTCCAGCACGACCTTGAGATGGACTTCACCGAGGCCGCGGATCACCGTTTCCTTGGCCTGGGCGTTGTGTTCGACGGTCAGGCAGGGGTCTTCATCGAGGAGGCGGTGCAGGGCTTCGGAGAGCTTCTGCTCGTCGCCATGCTTTTCGGGCAGCAGGGCGAGGCCGAAGACCGGTTGCGGGTAGACGGGCGGGACGAGGTGGAAGTGGTCTTCGTCGTGAGAATCGTGGAGAACGGCGTCACGATGGATGTCATCGATACGGGCCACGGCGCAGATGTCGCCGGGGATGCCGACGGGGATCTCGGTCTGGGCTTTGCCCTGGACGCGCAGCAGGTGGCCGACCTTGAAGGGCTTGCGGGCGTCGCCGATAAAGAGCTGGGTGTTGGGCGTGACGGTGCCCTGGTGGATGCGGAACAGGCCGAGCTTGCCGCGGAAGGGGTCGTTGCTGACCTGGAAGACGTGGGCAATGACGTGCTTGTCAGCGTCGGTGCTGCAATTGACCGACACGGCCGCCGGGCCCTCGCCCTTCAGGAAGGCGGGCGGATTGCCTTCGGTGGGGTCGGGCAGCAGGCGGCCCATGATGTCGAGCAGTTCGGTGATGCCGGCGCCGGTGCGGGCCGAGGTGAAGCACACGGGAATCAGGTGGCCTTCGCGCAGGGATTGCTCGAAGGGATCGTGGAGCTGTTCCGGCTGCAGGGATTCGCCCTGTTCCAGGTAGAGGGCCATCAGCTCTTCGTCCACTTCGACGACCTGGTCGACGATGCGGTCGTGCGCTTCACGCACGCTCGAGAAGGCCGGTACGGCGTCGTAATCGGGCTTGAAGAAGCAGTCGATGACACCGGCGCCGCCGGCGGTGGGCAGGTTGATGGGCAGGCATTCCTTGCCGAAGCTGCTGGTGATGCGTTCCATCAGGGCGGCAAAGTCCACGCCCGGCGCATCAATGCGATTGACGACGATTATCCGGCATTGGCCGGCGGCGGCGTCCATGATCTTGCGGGTGACGGTTTCGACGCCGGCGGTGGCGTTGATGACGACTACCGCCGTTTCGACGGCCGGCAGGGTGGCCAGCGCGCGGCCGAAGAAGTCCGGCAGGCCCGGGGTGTCGAGGATGTTTACCCAGCGCTCGGCCCATTCGAGGTGGGCGAGGGCGCTGTTGAGGGAGTGGCCGAGGGTTTTTTCCTGCGGATCGTAGTCGCTGACGGTGTCGCCCTTTTCGACCGAGCCGGGGGCGCCGATGGTGCCGGCGGTGACGAGCAGCTTTTCCAGCAAGGTGGTCTTGCCGCTGCCGGACTGGCCGAGCAGGCTGAGGTTTCGGATGTCGCGGACCGAGGTGGGTGTCATGCGTTGCTCCCTTGTCGTTTGTTCTGAAGGCCGGAATCGCTGTTTCGGGAAAGTATCTGCTTCTGGAAAGGCTGGAACAACGACTCAAGTCAACAAACTGGCGCTCACCACTCGAAGCCGCGGCGCAGGGCGGGGGGCGGTTTGACCTGCTCGAGGGTGGGCAGCAGGTGTTGCAGTGCGTGGTCCTCGGTGCGGTAGGCGGCGTGGGGGGCGAGGGTGGCCCACAGGCCGGTGCGCTCCAGCACGTCGATGACCTGTTTCTTGAGGCCGCAGCAGGCCAGGGTGTGCCCGCTGTCCTTCATCTGGCGCTGAATGCGGCGCAGGGTCTCGACGCCGCTGGCGTCCATGTCGTTGATGCCGGCGCAGGACAGCAGCAGCACCTTGAGCTGCGGGTGATCGCGTTCGGCGGCGAGGGCTGCGTCTTCGAAGGTGGCGGCATTGACGAAATGCAGGGGGCCGTCGAAGCGCAGGATGGTCAGCTGCGGGTGGGGCTCGGGCAGCTTGAAGCGTTCGGCGTCGCGCCAGGTGCCGTCCGGGTGGCGGCCGAGCACGGCGACGCGGGGCTTCATGCTGCGGTAGATGAGCAGCGCCAGCGACAGGATCAGGCCGGACAGGATGCCGATCTCGATGTGCGGGGCGAAGGCCAGGGTCGCGACGAAGCTCACCGTGCCGGCCAGGCCGTCGTCGCGGCTGGTGTGCCAGGCTTCGGTCAGGGCCTTGGGCGAGAGCAGCGCGGCGAGGGTGACGAGGATGACCGCCGCCAGCACTGGGCGCGGGATGTGGGTGATCAGGTCGGGGATGGCGAACAGCGCGGCCAGCACCATGAGGGCGCCGATCACCGAGGCCAGCCCGGTGCGGGCGCCATGGGTGAGAAGGAAGGCCGAGCGGCCGAAGGAGCCGCTCACCGGGTAGGCCTGGCACACCGACGCGGTGAGCTTGGCGAGGCCTTGGCCGATGAGTTCCTGATTGCCGTCCCAGCGCTGGCCGGTGCGTGCCGAGGCCACCTTGCAGCTCGACATGGCTTCCAGAAAGCTCACCAAGGCCAGCACGAAGGCCGAGGGCAACAGGTCGGTGATCTGGCCCCAGTCGGCGCGGGGCAGGGCGAAGGCGAGGGTTTCTTCCGGCAGGGCGCCGACGACCCGCCCGCCGCTGTCCTCGAAGCCGGCAAACCAGGCGACGAGGGTGAGCCCCGCCACCACGATCAGTACCCCGGGCCAGCGGGGCAGGAAGCGGCGCAGGGCGATGAGCAGCGCCACCGCGGCCAGGCCGAGGGCGGCCGAGGGGAGATGAACGTCGGGCAGGGCGAGGAGCAGGTCGACGACGGCCTCGAAAAAGGGCCGCTGGCCGGCGCTGGAGAGGCCGAGGAGCGTTGGCAACTGGGCTGCACAGATGAGCAGCGAGCAGGCGTTGATGAAGCCGTGCAGCACCGGGTGGGACAGCAGATCGGCAAAGTGGGCCAGGCGCAGGGCGCCGAAGGCCACCTGCAGGATGCCGGCCAGCATGGCCAGCTGCACGGCCAGCAGCAGGTAGGTTTCGGAACCCGGCAGGGCCAGCGGGGCGAGGGAGGTGGCAGTGAGCAGGCTGGTCAGCGCCACCGGGCCGGTGTTGAGCTGCCCGGATGAGCCGAACAGGGCGCCGACAATGCAGGGCAGCAGGGACGCGTAAAGCCCCACGTAGGCCGGCAGGCCGGCGAGCTGGGCGTAGGCGAGGGCCTGGGGGATGGCCACCAGGGCCACTGACAGGCCGGCCAGCAGATCGGCACGCAGGCCGGCGGCGTCCAGCTGGCGTCGCCAGGCAAGAAAGGGCAGCAGGCGGGCGAGGGCGGGCGGCATGGCGCAGGCGCCTGGGCGCAGGATGGCAAGGGGGCTGCAGTTTAGCGCGGCTGAGGCATGTCGGGACTGTTCGGCAGGATGTCATGCTGATGGGCCGGATCGGGCTAAAGAAGCCGTGCGGCAAGTCGATAAGCAGAATACTTCGCACCGGGTTTGCGCCCATGTGTGCTTTGGGCCTCCGCTTTGGTGCCCGACAATTCACTGAGTCTGTTCCAGGTGACCACCGATATCCTTGCCCCTGACCCTGGCAATACCCGGTCCACGATCCTGATCGTAGACGATGTCCCGGAGAACCTTGAGGTGCTCGGCGAACTGCTGCAGCCCCTTTACCGGGTGCGTGGCGCGCAGAACGGCATGCGGGCTTTGCAGGTAGCCAGCTCCGACCCGGTGCCGGACCTGATCCTCCTTGACGTGATGATGCCGGGCATGGACGGCTACGCTGTTTTCGAAGCCTTGCAGGCCGACCCGCGGACCCGCGACATTCCGGTGATTTTCGTGACCGCCCTCGACGGCGTGCGCGAGGAAGAGAAGGGACTGGAGCTCGGTGCCGTCGATTACATCAGCAAGCCCCTGCGCCCGACCATCGTGCTGGCACGGGTGCATACCCAGCTGGAGCTGAAGAAGGCCCGCGACCGCCTGCGCAACCAGAACAGTTTTCTGGAGGCGGAGATCGCCCACCGGATGGGCGAGAACCTGCTCATCCAGGAAGTGAGTATCCGGGCCCTGGCCCGACTGGCGGAAATCCGCGACCCGGAAACGGGCAACCACCTGCGCCGCACCCAGGCTTACATGAATGTGCTGGCCCGTCGCCTGGCCCTCGACCCGCGCCACGCCCCCACGTTGACGCCCCGCACCATCGACCTCATCGTCAAGTCGGCGCCGCTTCACGACATCGGCAAGGTGGGCATTCCCGATTACATCCTTCTCAAGCCCGGCAAGCTGACACCGGAAGAGTGGACGATCATGCAAACCCATGCCCGGCTGGGCGCCGAGGCCATCGAGCACGCCGAAGAAGACGCCGAGCGGCCGGTGCCGTTTCTGGCCATTGCCAAGGAAATCGCCCGTCACCACCACGAACGCTGGGACGGCAGCGGCTACCCGGACCGGCTGGCGGGCGAGGCGATTCCCCTCGTGGCCCGCCTGATGGCCCTCGCCGATGTTTTTGACGCGCTGATTTCACGCCGTGTTTACAAGGAGCCGGTTTCCCTGGACGGCGCCCGGCAGATGATCTGCGCCGGGCGGGGAACGCATTTCGACCCGGATGTGGTGGATGCGTTTCTGACCGATTTGTCGCAATTTTTCGACATCGCCGGCCGCTATGGGGATGAGGCGGCAGCAGGGGTGGTTTCATGAATGGCCGGATTGCCCGCGTTGTTGTTCTCTACGCGGTTTTCGCGGCGGCCTGGATCCTGTTTTCCGATCGGCTGGTGAGCCTGCTGTGGTCCGATCCGGAGCTCGTCATTACTGCCAGTACGGTAAAGGGCTGGGTTTTCGTGGCGGTCACGTCCTTGCTGCTGTGGGTTGTACTGCGGCGCTTTGCACGGAGTCCGGCTGACGCGCAGGTTTCCGTGTCCATCAAGTCCCTGTTGCATACGGAGGGCATCGGCTCGCGTCTGCTGCCCTTTTTCCTGCTGGCCATGGCACTTCTTGCGGTGGGCTACGGGAGCGCCGTACTGACGGTGCGTGAGCGGGAGGCTCAGGAGTCCCGTCGCCTGGAGGCCGTGGCCGATCTGAAGGTGGGGCAGATTTCCATGTGGCTGGAGGAGCGTCGTTCCGATGTTCGTGCCGTTGCGGGGGATCCGGGTTTGGGGACCATGCATGAACAGTGGGTAAGCCGGAAGGATCCGGCTGTGCGGGCCCGGATGCTGGAGCGCCTGGATGCACTGCGCAGCGCTTACGGTTATGCGCGGGTGGCCATCCTGAATGGCAGCGGCGATGTCGTCCTGTCATCGTCGGGGCACGATTTCGTGCCGGCGACGGTGCTGCGCGATACGGCCCGGCAGGCCCTCCGCGAAGGACACGAGGCCGATACCGATTTCTACCGGGACGAGGCTGACCGGGATGTTCCGGTGCGTCTGGATTTTGTTGCACCGCTGAGGACCGTGGCGGGCGGCACGCCGCTGGCCATCGTTTTGCAGGTCGATCCGGCCCGCTTCCTGTTTGCCTATCTGCAGGGCTGGCCGGGGCCGAGCCGGACGGCCGAAACGCTGCTGTTCCGGCGTGAAGGCAGTGATCTGCAGATCATCACCCCTTTGCGGCACCAGCCTGGTCCGCCCCTGAGTATTCGCATTCCGCTGAGCCGGCACGATGTGCTGGCCGTTATTGTCAGCGAACATCCGGAGCGTCGCGGCGTGGCCCTGGAGGCGGCCGACTACCGTGGAACGCCGGTGGTCGGCGTTGGCCGTGGTGTGCCGGGAACCGACTGGACGCTGGTGGCCAAGGTCGATGCGGAGGAAATGTACGAGGGCTCCCGCCGGCAGGTGTGGTGGATTGCCATGGCGGCGGGCTTTGCCCTGTTCTCGATTGCCGTGGCTGCCGTGCTGCTGTTGCAGCGGCGCGAATTGCTGCAGACGCGCCTGCGCGAGGAGGCCCAGGGGAAGCAGTTGCGGGGGCTCCAGCTCCTGGACGCCATTGCCGATGGCTCCACCGACGCAATCTTTGCAAAGGATGAGCAGGGGCATTACCTCTTCTTCAACCGGGCGGCGGTGCGCATCACCGGCAAGGACGAGGAGCAGGTGCTCGGTCACGACGATTCGGTGCTCTTTCCGGCTGACGAAGTCCGCGCGCTGCGTGCTGTAGAGCGAGCAGTCATGACGTCCGGGGCGGTGAGCACCAACGTCGAGTCGATTACCACGGTAGCCGGTGTGCGCAGTTTTTTGACCACCCGCGGGCCCCTGTATGGCAGCGGCGGCGAGTTGATCGGGGTCTTCGGTATCTCCCGGGATATTACCGAGTTGCGTCGTGATGAAGAGGCCCTGCGCGAACGTGAGGAGATTTTCAGCGCCATCGTTAACCAGGCGGTCGATGGCATCGTGCTGCTCGATACGGAAACTTTGCGCTTCGTTGAATTCAACGATGCCGCCTGCCACGGGTTAGGGTATTCCCGCGAGATTTTTGCCGGCATGACCGTGCCGGATATCCAGGCTGAGCTGGCGCCCGAGGCGATCGTCCGGCAGGTGCGTGAAATCAGCGTCAGCCGCGAGGCCGTTACCTTCGACAGTCGTCATCGCCGTGCCGATGGCAGCGTCCTGGATGTGGAACTGAGCTATCGGGCCCTGGAGATTCGAGGGCGCAGTTATCTGGCCGGAATCTGGCGCGATACCACCGACAGGCGCAAGGCTGCCGAAGAACTGCTCAAACTGTCCCTGGCCGTCGAGCAGAGCCCGGCCAGCGTGATCATCACCAACCTGGAGGGGCGTATCGAATACGTGAACCGCGCCTTCCTGGATGGTGCCGGCTATACCCTTGGCGAGGTGATCGGGCAGCGGGCCGGCTTCATCAAGTCCGGTGAAACCCCGCCGGAGACTTACCAGTCCCTGTGGGCGGCGCTGCGCGGAGGCCAGCCCTGGGAGGGCGAGTTCATCAACCGGCGCCGGGACGGCGTGCTGCGGGTGGAGTTTGCCCGGGTTTCGCCCATCATTCAGCCCGACGGGCGCATCTCCCATTATCTGAGCGTCCAGGAAGACATCACCGGGCGCAAGCAGGTAGAAGAGGAGCTGGCCAGCTACCGGGACCACCTGGAGCAACTCGTGGCCGAGCGGACCCGCCAGCTGGAGGAGACCAACCTGATCCTGTCCCAGCGTTCGGCGGAGCTGGAGGCCGCGCGGGAAGCATCCGATGCGGCCAACCGGGCGAAGAGCGCCTTCCTGGCCAACATGAGTCACGAGATTCGTACGCCGATGAACGCCATCATCGGCCTGACTCATCTGTTGCGGCGCAGCGTCGGGGATGTCGAGGCGCAGACCCGCCTGCACAAGGTGAGTGACGCGGCGGATCATCTGCTGTCGATCATCAACGACATTCTGGATATCTCGAAGATCGAGGCCGGCAAGCTGAACCTTGACGAGTCCGAGTTCAACCTGGAGGACGTGGTGCGCAAGGCTTGCGCCCTGGTGGCCGACCGGGCGCATCAGAAGGGGCTGGAGCTCGTCGTGGACATGGGCGGTGTGCCGACCATGCTGCGCGGCGATCCGACGCGCCTTGGGCAGATGCTGGTGAACTACCTGGGCAATGCGGTGAAATTCACCGACGCCGGCGTGATTCTGCTGCGGGCCCGCTCCGACGACGAAAGCACCGACTCCGTGCAAATTCGTTTCGATGTGAGCGATACCGGTATCGGCATTGACCCCGACGCCATGGGCCGCCTCTTCAAGCCCTTCGAGCAGGCCGACGGCTCCACCACCCGTCGCTTTGGCGGCACCGGCCTGGGCCTGGCCATCACCGGCCATCTGGCCCGCCTGATGGGAGGCCAGGCCGGCGTGGAAAGCGAGCCGGGGCAGGGCAGTACGTTCTGGCTCACCGCCAGGCTGGGCAAGGCCGATCGTCCTGTTCCACCCGCGGCAATGGTGCCATCGATTCGCGTGCTGGTTGTGGATGACCTGCCGGAGTCCCGTGATGCGTTGGCTGCGATGCTCTCCCGCCTGGGCGCGCGGGTCATCACCTGCGAATCCGGTCTGGCGGCCCTGACCGTGCTGGCGGCGGCCGAGCGGGACGGCGATGGCTTCGAATTGGTGCTCCTCGACGGGCGGATGCCCGAAATGGACGGGCTCCAGACTGCTCGCCGGCTTGCCGCCATGAGCCTGGCCCACCCGCCGCGCTGCATCCTGCTGACTTTGGGCGACGATCCGGTCCAGCGGGACGAGGCCGTCCGGCTCGGGGCGCTGGCCGTGCTGGCCAAGCCGGTGACGTTTTCCAGTCTGCATGACGTGATCCAGGCCAGCCTTGAGCGGGGCATGCGGGCGGTGTCCGGCATGGCTGGCGAGCAGCCGGACGAGGCCACGCTGGCCCGCGATTACCGGGGCGCCCGGGTGCTGCTGGTGGAAGACAGCCGGATCAACCAGGAAGTGGCCATGTCCCTGCTGGAGAGCGTGGGCCTGAAGGTGGATCTGGCCGACAACGGGGCGATGGCTGTCGAGAAGGTCGGTAGCACCGGCTATGACCTGATCCTGATGGATATGCAGATGCCGGTGATGGATGGCGTGGAGGCCACCATGGCGATTCGCCAGCAGGGTTGCAGCGTGCCGATTGTCGCGATGACCGCCAATGCTTTCGGCGAAGACCGTCAGCGCTGCCTTGACGCAGGCATGAACGATCACCTGCCCAAGCCTGTCGATCCCGCCATGCTTTACGCCAAGCTCCTGCAGTGGCTGCCGCGCCGTGCGCGCCAAGCCGAGTCCGGCGTGGCGGTAGTGCCGGATATTCGTGCCAGCCTCGGCCAGGTGCCCGGGCTGGATGTGGCCTACGGGCTGAAGAACCTGCGTGGGCGCATTCCCAACTACCTGCGCCTGTTGCGCAAGTACGCCGATGGTCACGGCAAGGACGCCGACCGCGTCCGGGCCGAACTGGTAGCGGGCAATATGACGGAAGCCCGGCGCCTAGCCCATTCCCTGAAGGGCGTGGCGGGCATGATCGGGGTGCCGGGGGTGCAGGCGCTGGCTGCCGAGCTCGAGATTGCCATCCGCGACGAGCAGGACCGCGCCATCATTGAGGCCCTGATTGCCCGGGTGGATGAGGCCCAGAGTGCTACCGTGACGGCCATCCGGGCCTTGCCGGTGGTTGATGAAAAGCTGGCCGAAGACCCTGCGCCGGCCGCTGACGAGCCAGCCTCCAACACTGCGGTGGTGAACGAAGCCCTTCTCAAACTGGAGGCCCTGCTTGCCGAAGACAACGTGGCGGCGACACGGGTCGCCCGCGAACTGGGCGATGTGGTGAAGGTGGCCCTGGGGGCCGATTGGCCGCGCTTCGAGCGGGAGCTGGCAGCCTATGACTTTCCTTCGGCCCTTGGTACCTTACGTGCACGTAAATCCTGATTGACCTGAACGGGGTTTCCGGGTGATGCTGGCCGGCCAGAAAAAGCCTGCATCCAAAGGTGAAGCCCCATGACCCAACAAGCCTCCCCGCAGCCCGTGGCCTCCTACTGGCCGATGGTACTGATCGCCTCGGCCATCCTGATGATCACCATGGGGGTGCGCCAGTCTCTCGGGCTGTACATCTCGCCGATCAACACGTCCACAGGGCTCGGCATTGCCAGCATCAGCTTTGCGCTGGCCATCGGGCAGTTCATGTGGGGTGCCTCGCAGCCGATCTTCGGTGCGGTGGCGGATCGCTACGGCCCGGGCGGGTCGCTGTTTACCGGCGCCGCCATGTTGGTGTTGGGTTTGGCGCTGACGCCCTTCGTCAGCACCGAGTTCGGCTTGACCATGTGCCTTGGTGTGCTGGTGGCCGGCGGAGCCGGGGCGGGTAGTTTCTCGATCCTGATCGGCGCCATGGCTCAGCGCCTGCCGCCACAGAAGCGCGCCTTTGCGTCCGGCTTCATCAATGCCGGCGGCTCCTTCGGGCAATTCCTGTTTGCTCCCCTGTCCCAGTTTCTGATTGCCGGTTTTGGCTGGATGACGGCTCTGTTCAGCCTCGCGGCGATCAGCCTGGCGACCATTCCCCTGTCGTGGCCGCTGCGCAAGAAGGTCGAGCACCCGGTGTCGACTGCCGGGGCAGATCTGGGCCTCAAGCAGCAGCTCAAGGTGGCCCTGAAGGACCGCAGCTACTGGTGCCTGCATGCGGGTTTCTTCACCTGTGGTTTCCACATCGCCTTCCTGGTCACTCATCTGCCGGGGGCGGTGGACCTGTGCGGCCTGCCGGCCAATGTGTCGGCGCTGTCGCTGGCCTTGATCGGGCTGGCCAACATTGTCGGCAGTCTGGGCGCCGGAGCGCTGGGGCAGCATTACCGGATGAAGTGGATCCTGGCGATCATGTACGCCTCACGGGCTGTACTGGTGGGCATTTACCTGGTGGCGCCGAAGACCGAATGGACCTTCTACGCCTTCTCCATCGGCCTGGGCCTGACCTGGCTGGCTACCGTGCCGCCGACGGCCGGGCTGGTCGGCAAGCTGTTCGGCCTGCGCTATCTGGCGACGCTGTTTGGTCTGACGCTGCTGTCGCACCAGATCGGCGGCTTCTTCGGCGCCTGGCTGGGCGGGCTGGCGCTGGTGAACTTCGGCAACTACGACTGGATGTGGTACGCCGACATCGTGCTGGCCACGCTGGCCGCGCTGGTGAACCTGCCGATTCGCGAGGAGTCGCCGCGGCGGGTGGCGGCGATCTAGTCACCAGTCCGGAAGGGCAGCCTCTCCGATAACTCATCCAGGTAGGCTTCTACGCCGCCGCGCTCCTGGGTCAGAAAGCGCGCCACCGCGTCGCGGAAACGCGGGTCTGCGATCCAGTGGGCGGAGCGGGTGCGCACCGGTTCGAGGCCGCGGGACAGCTTGTGTTCTCCTTGGGCGCCGCCTTCGAAGCGGTTCAGGCCTTCGCGGATGGCGTAGTCGATGGCCTGGTAGTAGCAGGCCTCGAAGTGCAGGCACGGGATGTATTCCACCGCGCCCCAGTAGCGGCCGTACAGGGCATCGGCGTCGCGCAGGAAGAAGCTCGCCGCCACCGGTGTGCCCGCCTGTTCGGCAATCATCAGCACCGCAGCATCTCCGCCCCGGTGGCCGTACTCCACGAAAAACTCCCGCGACAGATAGGGCGTCGAGCGGTGCTCGGCGTAGGTGCGGCTGTAGCAGGCATGGAAGAAGGCCCATTCCACCTCACCGATTTCCGCCCCGCGCAGGATGCGGAACGTCACCCCGGCGTCCAGCACCTTGCGCCGTTCCTGGCGGATTTTCTTGCGCTTGGGCTGGGCGAGGCGGGCGAGGAAATCGTCGAAACCCCGGTAGCCGGCGTTGTGCCAGTGGAACTGCACACCATGACGCACTTCCAGCCCGGCGTCCTGCAGCCAGCCGGCTTCTTCATCGGTGGGAAAGAGCACGTGCAGGGACGAGGCGCCGGACTGGCGCACTTCGTCCAGCACGTGCTTGATCAGCGCGCGCCGGCTGTTTTCGTCCCGCCCGAGCAGGCGCGGGCCGGGCACCGGCGTAAAGGGTACGGCGGCCAGCCACTTGGGGTAGTAGTCGAGCCCGTGGCGCTGGTAGGCGTCGGCCCAGGCCCAGTCGAAGACGTACTCGCCGTAGGAGTGGCTCTTCAAGTAGAGGGGCATGGCGGCCAGCAGCGTGTCGCCGTCCCACAAGGCGGCATGGCGGGGCGCCCAGCCGGTAGCCGTCGCGACGCAGCCGGATTCTTCGAGCGCGGCGAGGAAGGCGTGGGCGAGGGCCGGCTGACCGCCGGTGAGGGCATCCCACTGGTCGGCGGGGATTTCGGCAATCGCCGGATGGAGTCGGAAGCTTGGCATGGCGGTGCAGGGCTGGGGGGCAAGCCCGATACTGACACAAGCGCGGGCCGGATCACCGCCGGTTGCGCGGCTTGCGGCGGCTTCACGGTATAGTGTCGCCCCATGAAAACCCCTCTTACCGTCGCTGTCGCCCAGCTCAATTGTGTCGTGGGCGACCTCTCCGGCAATGCGCGCCGGATCCTGGATGCGGTGGCCCGGGCCAAGGCCGCGGGCGCCGACGTGGTGCTCACCCCCGAGCTGGCCTTGTGTGGCTATCCGCCCGAAGACTTGCTGCTGCGTCCGGCCTTTCTCGACGCCTGCGCCATCGAGCTGGCCAGTCTGGCCGCCCAGGTGGAAGGCATCACCGTGCTGGTCGGCTATCCGTCGGCGCAGGGCGGCAGTCGCTACAACGCTGCCGCGGTGATTCAGGACGGGCGTGTCGTCGCCAATTACTTCAAGCATCGCCTGCCCAATTACGAGGTCTTCGACGAGGAGCGCTACTTCGAGCCTGGTACCGAGGCCTGCGTGTTCGAGTTGAAGGGTGTGAAGATCGGCGTGAATATCTGCGCCGACGTGTGGGAGCCGGGTGCCGCCGAGGTGGCCCGCCATGCCGGCGCCGAGCTGCTGCTGGTGCTCAACGCCTCGCCCTTCCACATGGACAAGCAGCGCCTGCGCTACGAAGTGCTGCGCGAGCGCATCGCCGACACCGGCTTGCCGGTGGCCTACTGCAACCTGGTGGGCGGGCAGGACGAGCTGGTCTTTGACGGCGGCTCCTTCGCCCTCGACCAGGACGGTACGCTGGCCTGGCAGGGGGCGGTGTTTGCCGAGGAAGTCAGCATGCTGCGCTTTGTTGACGGCGCCTGGCAGGATCGGGCCATTTTGCCGGTGCGGCCGGTGGAGGCCGACGTGTATGACGCGCTGGTTCTCGGGGTGCGCGACTACCTGGGCAAGAACGGTTTTCCGGGTGCGCTCATCGGCCTTTCCGGCGGAGTCGATTCGGCCCTGACGCTGGCGATCGCGGTGGATGCGCTGGGCGCCGACAAGGTGCGCGCGGTGATGATGCCGTCGCCCTACACGGCGCAGATGAGCCTGGACGATTCCCGCGAGATGGTCCGGCGTATTGGTGTGCGCTACGACGAAATCGCCATCGAGCCGGCCATGAACACTTTTGCGGCCATGCTGGCGCCTCAGTTTGCCGGTCTGGCCGAGGACACGACCGAGGAGAACCTCCAGTCGCGCATCCGCGGCATGCTGCTGATGGCCCTGTCCAACAAGACGGGCGCCATCGTACTGACCACCGGCAACAAGAGCGAAATGGCCACCGGTTACGCCACGCTGTATGGCGACATGGCCGGCGGCTTTGCGGTGATCAAGGACATCTACAAGACCTTCGTCTATCGTTTGTGTGCCTGGCGCAACGCCCAGCCCGGCGGGGCGGTGATTCCGGACAACATCCTGACCCGCCCGCCCTCGGCCGAACTGAAGCCCGACCAGTGCGACCAGGATTCGCTGCCGGCCTACGAGGTGCTCGACGCGATCATCGCCGCCTACATGGAAGAAGACCTGGCGCCCCGCGAGATCGTCGCCCGTGGCTATCCGGAAGCCGAGGTGTACCGCACCGTCGCCATGCTCCGGCGCAACGAGTACAAGCGCCGCCAGTCGCCCGTCGGCATTCGCGTTACCCAGCGCGGCTTTGGCAAGGATTGGCGCTACCCGATCACTTCCCGCTACCGGGATGCATGACTGACAGGTCCGGCAAGCGCCGGGCCGACTATTCCGGCTAGAATGCCGGATCGTTCCAAGGAGACCGCAGATGAAGAAAATCGAAGCCGTGATCAAGCCCTTCAAGCTGGACGAAGTCCGCGAAGCCCTGTCCGAAGTGGGCGTCACCGGCCTGACCGTTACCGAAGTGAAGGGTTTTGGCCGGCAAAAGGGTCACACCGAGCTGTACCGTGGCGCCGAATACGTCGTCGACTTCCTGCCCAAGATCAAGATCGAAGTGGTGGTTGCCACCGACTCGGTCGAGCAGGCCGTGGAAGCCATCATCAAGGCTGCCCGCACCGGCAAGATCGGCGACGGCAAGATCTTCGTGATGCCCGTCGAGCAGGTCGTTCGCATCCGCACCGGCGAGACCAACGAGTCGGCGATCTGATTTCATCCGGTTCTGTGGTGGTACCCCGAAAGCCCGGTTTTCCGGGCTTTTTGTTTGATGGGCGCCGCTTTGCGTAAAATGCCGGCTTTTACGCTTTTCCGGATTCCCGCCATGGCCTCTACCGTCCGCACCCGTTTCGCCCCCAGCCCCACTGGCTACCTGCATATCGGGGGCGCGCGCACGGCGCTGTTCTCGTGGGCCTATGCCCGTCATCACGGCGGCACCTTCGTGCTGCGCATCGAGGACACCGATGTGGCCCGCTCCACGCCGGAAGCCGTGCAGGCCATCATGGATGGCATGAACTGGCTGGACCTGAAGTGGGACGAAGGCCCGTTCTACCAGATGCAGCGCATGGACCGGTACAAGGTGGTGATCCAGGAAATGCTGGCTGCCGGCACTGCCTACCCCTGCTACATGCCGCCGGAAGAACTCGACGCCCTGCGCGAAGCCCAGCGTGCCCGTGGCGAGAAGCCCCGCTACGACGGCCGCTGGCGCCCCGAGGCAGGCAAGGTGCTGCCGGAAGTGCCGGCCGGCGTCCTGCCGGCGATCCGTTTCCGCAATCCGGCAGATGGTGCCGTGGCCTGGGACGATCTGGTCAAGGGCCGCATCGAGATCGCCAATGCCGAGATGGATGACCTGATCATCGCCCGCCCGGACGGCACGCCGACCTACAACTTCTGCGTGGTGGTGGATGATCTGGACATGGGCATCACCCAGGTCATTCGTGGTGACGATCACGTGAACAACACGCCGCGCCAGATCAACATCCTCAAGGCGCTGGGCGGCGAGGTGCCGCAATACGCCCACCTGTCGATGATCCTCGGTGACGACGGCCAGAAGCTCTCCAAGCGCCACGGTGCGGTGAGCGTGACCCAGTACGACGACGACGGCTACCTGCCGGAAGCGGTCATCAACTACCTGGCGCGCCTGGGCTGGAGTCACGGCGACAACGAGATTTTCACCCGCGAGCAACTGGTGGAGTGGTTCGACCTCGACCACATCACCCCGTCTGCCGCCCAGTTCAATACCGACAAGCTGAAGTGGCTGAATGCCCATTACATCAAGCAGACCGACAACGCCCGGCTGGCTGCCGATGTGTCGCGTCGCCTGGCCCGCCGTGAAGTGGATCCGGAGGCCGGCCCGGCGCTGGAGGCGCTGATCGGCCTGTACAAGGACCGCGTGTCCACCCTCAATGAACTGGCCGATGCGGTCGAGCCTTTCTACATCGACCTGCACCCGGCCGCTGAAGTGCTCGCCCAGCACCTTACCGAGGCTGCCCGCACCGCGCTGAGCAGCCTGCGCGGCAAGCTGGCCGACGTGGCGTGGGACAAGGCAAGCTTGAGCGCGACGATCAAGGAAACCTGCACCGCCCATGGCATGAAGATGCCCCAGGTGGCGATTCCGCTGCGTGTGGCGCTGCTCGGCCAGCCGCAAACGCCGGCCATCGATGCGGTGCTGGAAACGATGGGGCGTGATCTGGTGCTGGCGCGTCTCGATCGCGTTTTGTAAGGCGTTTTCGGTCATCAAAAAGGCGACCCGCGGGTCGCCTTTTTTGGGTCGATCGGGTGGCCGGGCGTCCGGGTTGTTCTGGGCTTAACGGGCGACGATCTCGCCACTACGCACGCGTACCGGATCGCCCGAGCGCCAGACGGGAGCGTTCTGTTCGGTGATGACCCGGCGAGTACCGTCGTCCATGCGCACCGTGACCTGATAGTGGCTGACGGTACGGGCGCGGCGCTCGGCCTCATTGCCGGCAAAACCGCCGAGTACCGCTCCGCCGATGCGCGCCAGTTGCTTGCCGGACCCTTCGCCAACCTGGTGGCCAAGCACGCCGCCGAGAATGGCGCCGCCGACAGCGCCGATCCCGGAGCCTTCACCCTTCTGCTGGATGGCTTCGACGCTTTCGATCACGCCGCAGTCGCGGCATACCGGGGGCGGTGCAGGCGTATCGGGGGGCGGATAGTCTCCCGCAACTGCCGGGCCTGAGGGCGCCTTGGTGACGTGGGGCTTGCTGTGCTCTTTGATGTGCGCCGGTTTCGCGGCCTCCTTGCGGGGGGCAAGAGCAGGTGCAGGCTCGCTCTTGGGCGCAGCTTCCGGCTCTACAGCCGCCAGCTTGGCCGGTGGCGCGATTGCCGCGGGCGCTGGCGTGTTGGCCGGTGCGCTGACCACGGCTTCCGGCTTGGCCGTCTCGGGTGTGTCGGCGCCAGGCAGCAGGCCGGTGAGTTTGGCAATGCCGGCCAGGCTCACGGCAGTAACGGATGCCGCGGCGACCCACAGCATGGGATGAAGGCCTTGACGTGCCGGGGTGGTGCTCATTGTCTTCTCCTCGATGGACAAGGAGCTTAACGCCCGGTGAGGCCCTGGGGGGACGCCTGCAAAGGCTGCTTACAAAGTCGGCGGCCTTATTCCTCGTTGCCGGCGCTCGGTCTTGGTGGCTTGAGCAGGTAACGGGCGGGGTCCATGGCATCCACCAGGTCGCGCTCCAGGGGCAGCGGATCGCCATGGATCTGGCTGGCCAGCAGCTCACCCACCAGGCTGGCCCACACCAGCCCGCGGGCGCCAAAGCCGGATGCCGCATAGAGGCCGGGCTGGCGGGGAATGTCGGCCAGCGGCGTGGTCTTGTCGGCCTTGCCGACGGCCGGTATGGCGCCGACCATCGGCAGACGGTCGGGCGAAGCCGGCCGGAAACCTACGCGGCCATCGAGTTGCGCCGGATCGTAGGGCGCAGCGTAGCCGGGCAGGATGAAGTCGAGCTTGGTGAGATTCTCCTGGTGTTCCTCTTCGCGGAGTTCGGCGCCTTCGTCATCGGCGATGAAGGTGGCGCCGGCACAGCGCACGCCATCCACCTCGGGGCTCACATAGCCGAGGCGGCACACCACGACTTTCGGCGCACTGCCGGCGCTGGCCGGAAGGTGGGAAACCTGGCCGCGGGCCGGACGGACCGGCAATGTTGCCGCCTGGGGCAAGGCGCGGATGCCGACGCCGTTGGCGAGAATGGCAACCGGGGCACGGGCGATCTCGGCGCCGTCAGGGTCGAAGGCAACCCATTGATCGTCGATCCGCTCCAGGTGGGCCAGTTTTTGGCCGAAGCGGGTTTCAATCCGTGGGCCACCTGCCGCCAGATTTGCTGCGCACAGGCTCGGTGGTTGAATCCAGCCCCCGCCGGGGAACCACCAGCCGCCGAGAGCCACCGGCCAGCCGACGATTTGTGCGGCTTCGTCCCGTTCTACAAAACGCAGGTAGTCGGCAGGCGCTTGATGGGCGTCGACCACCGCGCGCATCTTGCCCTCCTGTTTCGCGTCGCGGGCCAGGTGGAGTACGCCACATTGCGACCAGCGCACCGGGTGGCCAGCCGCGCCGAGGGCTTGCAGGTGGTGCAGGCCGTAAAGAAAGCCCGCCCGGGTGATGCGCGCCAGACGATTGTCGTCAAGGCTGGGCAGGGGGCGGAACACGCCGGCCTTGTTGCCGGAGGCGCCCTGGCCGGGGCCGGGTGCCTCGTCGATCACGGTGACCTGCCAGCCACGCGCGGCAAGGCGCTCGGCAACCGAGGTGCCGGCGACGCCGGCTCCGATGACGAGGGCGGAATGGCGGGGTTCGGCCGGGGATGGGGGAACGGCTCCGCGAAAGCGGCCTGCCAGCATTTCCCGCTTGCCGCCGAAGCCGGGGCAGCGTTCGGCCATGAAACCTGCTGCCTGAAGTCCGCGTCGTACGTCGCCGTTTGCCGACCACGTGGCGACGCTGGCTCCGGGGGCGACAAGGCGGGCGAGCTGGGCGAAGAGGGTGGGGGACCAGAGTTCGGGGTTGCGGTCTGGAGAGAAGCCGTCGAGGTAGAAGGCATTAAGGCGGGCCTTGAGTTGCGGAAGGTACTCGAGGGCATCGCCGAATATCAGGGTCAGGGTAACCCGGCCGCCGTCGAGGTGAAGGCGGTGGATGCCCGGCGTGAGGGCGGGCCACTGGCGACGGAGTGCGTCGGCCTGCTCTGCAAGTTCGGGCCAGCTGGCGTGAACTTGGGCGAGGTCTTCGACGTGGAGCGGGTGTTTCTCGACGGAGATGAAATGCAGATGGGCACAGCGGGCCGGGTCGGCCTGCCAGGCAGCCCAGGTGGCGAGGAAGTTCAGGCCGAGGCCAAAGCCGATTTCAAGGATTGTGAAGCGTGCCTGCTCCTGCCAGCGGAGCGGCAGGCCATTGCCGGCCAGAAAGACGTGCCTGGCCTGGCCGAGCCCGCCGTCAGCGGTGTAGTAAACGTCGTCGAAAGCGGGGGCGTAGGGGGGGGCGTTCGGGACGAGCGCGAGGGATGCGGGAGCAAGTTGCGGATGCATGGCACGGGTGCCCTGTGCTGGGCCGGTTCAGGGGGCGGGGAGGACGGGAGTTTGCCTTTCGCCGAGGGCCGGGGCAATGCGCTTTTTGCTGGACTGGCTATGTCGGCGGGCAGGCGGCTGGACTGGCGTAAGTGCTATGGGATAGACTCGCAGATTGATTTCGAGTTGTTCGTTACGAACGCAATGCGCTCGTTCCGGAGGCTTGCGACTCCCTCTCGTGCTGCGCCATCCCGGTTTTTCGTATGGATTTCGGGCATCAGGGCGTGCTGTAAATACTGAATGATTGAAAAACTAAAAAGATCCGCTTCAGAAATTTATACCAGCCGCGCGGTTCTCAGTCGGCTGGTGCGTCAGCAATTGACGCTCCGCTATCGGCGTACGGTATTGGGTTATCTGTGGACGCTTGTCAATCCGCTGTTGATGATGTCGGTCATGGCGATGGTGTTCTCGACGATCATGAAAGAGGACGTGAAGGTCTTCACCGTCTTCCTGTTCGCCGGCATGATTCCCTGGACATGCTTCAGTTCGATCGTCGTGCAGTCGGGTGGGGCCTTCATCAACAACGAAGGCCTGATCAAGAAAATATATCTTCCCAAGATTCTTTTTCCGCTGAGCATTTCCCTCGGTGTGCTGATCGACAGTGCGCTGTCTTTCTTCGCGCTTTTCGTGATCATCCTTGCTGTAGGCGGGGAGGTCAGCCAGGCGCTGTTTTTCCTCCCGGTGGCTTACTTGCTGGTTTTCGTGTTTTCACTGGGGGTCGGTCTGATGGCTGCGGTGGCGACGGTCTTCTTTCGCGATCTGCAATATGTGATCCAGATCGCGATGCAGGGCTTGTTCTTTCTCACGCCAGTCTTGTACAAGAAGGACATGCTGTCGGGTGTGGTGGCAGATCTGGTAGCGTTCAATCCGGTCGTGCCGTTCGTGGAGTTGTTCCGGGCTCCTTTGTCCCACGCGAGCCTGCCCGCCGACGACGTGATCATCAAGGCGCTCGTTATTTCCATTTTTTCCATTGTTCTCGGGCTGGGTACGCTCCTCGCTCAGGAGAAGAAAGTCGTTTTCCGGCTTTGAGTGTCCATGTCGAAAATAAGCGTCGATAAGCTGTCCATCAAATTCCGGATTTATCACGACCGATCTCCGTCACTCAAGGATTATGTGGCGAATCTGTTCCGCGGCAAGCGGCAGGCTGCGTACTCGGATTTCTGGGCGGTCAGGGATATTTCCCTGGAATTCAATTCGGGCGATCGGGTGGGGATCGTCGGTCACAACGGCGCCGGCAAGAGCACCTTGCTGAAGGCGCTGTGCCGGGTCTATGAATCGTCGGATGGCAAGGTGACCGTGGATGGTCGCGTGGCGCCGCTGCTCGAGATCGGTGCCGGCTTCCATCCCGAATTCACCGGGCGGGAGAATATCTATCTCAATGGCACCATTCTGGGCTATTCGGAAGCCCAGCTGCGCCTAATCGAGCCAGAGGTGATTGCCTTTGCCGAGCTTGAGGAGTTCATCGACACGCCGGTCAAGTATTATTCTACCGGCATGTACATGCGCCTTGCTTTTTCGCTGGCCACGGCGATGCATCCCGATATCCTGATCCTTGATGAAGTCTTCGCCGGCGGCGACGCGGGTTTCATGAAGAAGGCCACGGCGCGGATGTTCGAGATGATTGATCGGGCCAACATCATGATCATGGTGTCTCATGATCACAAGCTTGTGCGATCCTTGTGCAACCGGGTTGTCTGGCTGGATCACGGGCGTGTCGTGCTCGATGGACCGTCGGACGAGGTGATTGATAAATATCTTGAGAGCATCACCAATGCTTGACAAGCGAAAGGCCCCAGCTCGCGTCGCTGAAAAGGGCGCGGATACCGTTCAACGCGGGCTCGATGACCTCAACGTCCGTCTTCAGGCTCTCGGCCAGCAGTTGTCGGTAGAGGCGCGCTCCATCGAGGATGTCCTGCATTCCGTGGAGCAGGAGAGTCGGGGCGCTCAGCGTAATGCAGAGGCCAGGAAGAAGCAGAAGGCCTTGCGAAAAGAGGCCGAAAAAAAGGCGAAGCGTGTACGCGCCGAGCGATGGGAGGTCGCCTGCTCGTTCTACGACGATCTGGCGCTGCTGCACAGCCGGCTTGCGGCCTTGTCCGAGCAGGTCGCCGCCGATTACGTCAGCGAACTGCTCGAAAGCCGTGCCTTCGAAGACCGCCAGGAAGTCGCCTGCCAGCATGAGACCAACTTTCTCGACGCGCTTTGTGATGGTCGGGCCGAACTCGCCAGCTATATCCGCGACATACTCGACCGGAAGGCCTGGGACGCAGTGCGGGCCATCGTGGGTTACATGGATGTGCTGGGGACGGGTGTCGACCTTTCGCGGCTTGCCTCGCGGATCGAGTCTGACTTTGCCCTCGAGGTGCTGGCCTGGGAGCCTGATCTGCTGGTGGAGGGCGAACTGCTTGTCGATGCGGGCTTCATTCAGGGCGTGAGTGCGCCGGTCGGGCAGGGCCTCGGCACGCTCGGAGAGCTGCGCCGCTCGCCTCTGGGCAGGCTGTATGTCCAGCGCCTGAAGCACTACCCGCCGGTTCGTGCCGCGGCGATCTGGCTGTGGCAGCGGGGTTACCCTATTTACGCGAACCGTGTCGCACCGCTGGTGTTTCGGCGGGAGGCCGAGCGATGGCGTGCCCTGCGCTGCATCACCGACTATGCGAACCGCCCGGCCGCCGGATCGAAGTTCGTGCTCGCCGAGCCGACCCATGTCGACACGCCTGTGCCGTTGGCCTTCCCCGAGAAGAGCCGGGTGGCACTGGTCTCTCCGCACGATAGCTACGTCTTTCCGGAAATCTTCGTCACCACGGTCTCGAAGGCCTCGGTTTATGGGGGCACCAATCTCGTTCTGCTCGGTGACGAGGTCATTCACCACAATCTGTACGACTTCGAGCGCGACTACAGCTCCGAGGAGCTTCACGGACGCACCTCCATTGATCCGAAGAGCCTTCGCGTGCGCTGGCTGGTGCACGACAAGGAAGCAGAGGAACTCGACGTGGCTGCGGCCTTTGTCGATGCTTGTGCACCGAATTACGCCCATTGGCTTACCGAGGTCTTGTCGCGAATCGTCGTGTTCTGCAACGACGAGCGTTTTGTCGGTGTGCCGCTGATCGTCAATGACGGGCTGCACCGCAACCTGATGGAGTCGCTGCGTCTGGTCACGCGCGGCGAGCGGCGCATCGTTACGCTGCCCATCGGCCGCGCCATAAAGGTGGAAAAGCTGTATCTCACCTCGAATGCCGGCTACGTGCCGTTCGAGCGGCGCACCAACCGGCTGTCGGGGCATTCCCATGGCCGCTTCAGTCCGGCGGCGCTGGGGATGATGCGCCAGGTGCTGACCGGAGCGGCTGCGGCCTTTCCCTCGCCCAAGTGGCCCGAGAAGGTTTACCTGCGCCGCAATTCCGGCATGCGCAAGGTCGTCAACGCGAACGAGATCGAGCACGCACTGGTGGCACGCGGTTTCGTCGTGATCGAGCCCGAAAAGCTGTCCTTCCTTCAGCAGGTCCAGCTGTTCTCCGGGGTCAAGGCGGTTGTCGCATCGACGGGGGCTGCGGTCGCGAACATCGTCTTTTGCCCGCCGGAAACGCGGATCAGCATCTTCATCGCCCGTTACCCCGACACCAGCTACTGGTATTGGCAGAATATCGCGGCAGCCTCAGGCAACGTGGTGCGCTACGTGCTGGGCGAGGCCGATGCTGCCAGTACCCAAGGGATTCACAGTGATTTCAGGGTCTCCGTGGCCGATGTTTTGAACGCCCTTTGACCAGGGCGCCTCCCATCCACCGATGCCAAGCGGTCCGTCCATGCTTGGCCTGTTATTGAGCATGCACTTGAATGGAGTTGAACCCATGATCCATCCCACTGCAATCATCTCGCCGCGCGCACAACTCGGTGTCAACGTCAGTGTTGGCCCCTACTCGATCATTCACGACAATGTTGTGATTGGCGATGGTTCGGTGATCGAGAGTCACTGCGAGATCGGGCATCCGAGTGCGCTGGCCGAGGGGCGGCCGCTGGTCATCGGTGCGGGGTCGCTGATTCGCTCCCACAGCGTTTTCTACGAAGGCTCCACCTTCGGTGAGCGCCTCACGACCGGGCACCGTGTAACGGTGCGCGAGCTGACCGTGGCGGGCAAGAATCTTCAGATCGGCACGCTGGGCGATATCCAGGGGCATTGCGAAATCGGCGACTATGTCCGCACTCACAGTAATGTGCATATCGGCCACAAGTCGAAGATCCATAACTTCGTATGGATCTTTCCTTATGTGGTGCTGACCAACGATCCGCATCCACCGAGCGATACTTGCGTGGGGTGTGAGATCCACGACCACGCCGTGATCGCAACCATGTCGATCATTCTGCCCGGTGTGCAGGTCGGCGAGCATTCACTTGTTGCCGCCCACAGTTCCGTGAGCCGTGACGTGGAGCCTCACACGGTGGTTGGCGGCAGTCCTGCCAAATTTCTGTGTTCCACCAGCAAGATCAAGCTCAAGGATGGCTCTGGACGCAGTGCGTATCCGTGGACAACGCATTTCTCCAGGGGGTATCCGGAGGATGTGGTCAAGGAGTGGCTGAGCCGCGTTCCGGCGCCCGGACAGGATTGATCCGTATTTCAAGCTCCCGGGGCCGCAACCCTGCCCGGGAGCGCCATCTGGAGTCGCAATGAGCGTTCACGACTGCACCATTCTCGATCTTCCCCGGATCAACGATCCACGGGGCAACCTGACTTTTGTCGAGGCCAACCGGCACATTCCCTTTGGCATCAACCGGGTTTACTACCTTTATGACGTCCCCGGTGGCGCGGAGCGGGGCGGGCACGCCCACAAGGCCCTGCATCAACTGATCATCGCCATGTCGGGCTCCTTCGACATCCATCTCGACGACGGCCAGTCGAAGAAGACTGTCCATATGAACCGCAGTTACTACGGCCTCTACGTGTGCCCGATGATCTGGCGGGAGATCGACAATTTCTCATCGGGGGCTGTGTGCATGGTCCTCGCTTCCGATTATTACGACGAACTTGACTACTATCGGCAGCACGCCGATTTCGTCGCAGACGCACTGAAGGCGATCAAATGAAATCTGTACCCTTTCTGGACCTTGGCATCGTGCACCGGGAAATCAGGGACGAGCTCGATGCGGCTTTCCGTCGCGTGCTCGATTCCGGCTGGTTCATCATGGGCCCCGAGCTTGAGGCCTTCGAGGCCGAGTTTGCTGCGTACTGCGGCGTCAAGCATTGCATCGGTGTCGGCAATGGTCTGGAGGCCCTGCATCTGCTGCTGCGTGCCTATGGCGTGGGGCCGGGCGACGAAGTGATTGTGCCGTCCAATACTTTCATCGCCACGTGGCTGGCGGTGAGTGAATGCGGTGCGACGCCGGTCCCCGTCGAACCCAATCCGCTGACCCACAACATCGAGGCCGCAGCCATTGCGCCGGCGATTACCTCCCGGACCAAGGTCATCATGCCGGTGCACCTCTATGGTCAGCCGGCGGACATGGATCCGATCAACGAACTGGCACGCAAGCATGGTCTCGTCGTGATCGAGGATGCCGCCCAGTCCCAGGGAGCGCTCTACAAGGGGCGTCGCGCAGGTTCGCTGGGGGATGCCGCGGGAACCAGCTTCTACCCGGGCAAGAACCTCGGCGCCCTGGGCGACGGTGGTGCCGTGCTGACCAGCGACGATGCCATCGCCGACAAGGTAAAGCAGCTGCGCAACTACGGTTCGAAGGTCAAGTACCAGCATGATGTGGCGGGCTACAACAGCCGCCTCGACGAAGTGCAGGCCGCGCTGCTGCGGGTCAAGCTCGGAGTGCTCGACAAGTGGAACGGCCGCCGCAAGGAAATTGCCGCTCGCTATGACCAACTGCTGGCCGGATCCGCGATCGAGCGTCCCTTTGTGCCCGACTACGCCGATCCGGTGTGGCATCTGTACGTGATTCGCAGCCGCAACCGGGATGCCCTGCGGGCGCACCTGGAGCGTAACCGGATCGCCACCGTCATTCATTATCCGATTCCGCCGCACCGCCAGGCCTGCTACCAGGCGTTCGCCAATGCCGGCCTGCCGCTCGCCGACCAACTGGCCGGCGAGGTGCTCAGCCTGCCCATGTCGCCGGTGCTGGAGAACGATGAAGTCGATCTCGTCGTCAATGCCCTTTTGAGTTTTGATGGGGCTGCGTGAACGCTTTCGTCGTCTGTGGGGAGAGCTGACCGGGTTGAATGCCGTTTCGGCCCGGTTTGATCTGCTGCAGAAGCAGCTGGACCAAGACCTTGGGCAAGTGCGGGCGGAGATCGCAACCCGTGCTTCCAGTGATGAGGTGCGGGTTCTGGCGGCGCAGTTTGAGGCTCAAGGTGAGCGCCTGAACGCTGTCGGGGCGTCCGTGGAGGCACTTGGGCAGGCTCTTGAGCGTGTGGATGGGCGCGTGGGTGCTCTCGGCGAGAGTCTCGCTGCGCTGCCGCTCCGTTCGGACCTGGAGGTGTTGTCGGCGGGCCTTGTGCACGCCCACCAGCAACTCGACGCTGTACTGACTACTGCGCAATTGTCTGCCCGGTCGTTGCGGGGGCTGGCCGTGGTCGGTCCGTCGTCTGCTGTCGCAAGGCTGCCGTTGGCGGGCGAGCCGACGGCAGGGCGGCAAGCTGCCGGGGGGCACCGCCTGGCCTTCCTGTTGCAGAGCCTGGAGCTGATCAATCATTTCGCGCCGGTGTGGGATCAACTGCCCGGCGGGAGTTTCGACGTCGTGTTGCACGGCGTTCCGGAGGCGCTGGGGCGTGAGGCCCTCAAGCGCTGGCAATGTGGCGTGAGTCGCAGTGAGGACGTGCTGCGGGAGGGCTGGCGTTACCATTACCTGGTGTCCAACCACCCGGTTGAGGGCGGAGAGCCCCCGTTGATCCGGCGCCTGGCCCGGCACAACATTCGTTTCATGTATGCGGCGGGAAAGTCGGGCTGGAACCTGTCCGCCTGGAATTCCCTCTACGATTTGATTCTGTGTTTCGGTCCGCACCATGCGGCTGCCTTTACTGCGAGCACCGATGCACTCGTGTTGCAGATGGGCTATCCGCGTTTCGACCGCTTTTTCAACGAGCAGATCGCGGCCGCCGAGCTGTACGCCCGTTTTGACTGCGATCTGTCCCGCGAGACGGTAGTCTGGCTTCCCACTTGGAAGAGCCTGTCGTCCGTCGGTTTGTTTGACACGGAAATCAGTGCGCTGACCGAGCATTACAACGTTGTCGTCAAGCTTCACCCGCTCATGTCCGAAAGCGAGCCGGAGCGGGTGAGTGCGTTGCGAAAGCACCGTTTCACTCACCTGATCTGCGATTCGAGCGACAACCTGGGGCTTTATCAACTGGCCGATTACATGCTTTTCGACTACGGCGGGCCGCCCCTCGCCGGCATTTATGCCGACAAACGTCTCATTCTTCTGGACGTGCCCGGAGCCGAGAGCGATCCACTGACGGGGCCGGAGTCACCTGATCTCCATATTCGGCAATATCTGGGCGAGGTGCGCTCTGGGGAAGGTGCGATCGCCGGCCTGCTGGCGGACTCTGCCCATTGGGTGGCTCAGGCGCCCGTTCGCAAGATGCTCCGTAAGACTTATTTCGCTCCCCATTTCGGGTTTTCGGCAAATGTGGCGGCGGACGCATTGCTGCGTCTGGAGCTTATTCTTGATAATCGTGACTGACCGGGCCGCGGTGCCGACGATCGGCGATGTGGCCGGAGGGCTTTGAGATGGTCATCTGGTTGATTGGTATGTCCGGATCGGGCAAGACCACGCTGGGGCGGGAGATCGCCCGCCAGTTAAGGACGCTGGCTCCCAATACGGTATTGCTCGACGGGGATGAGTTGCGGGAGGTTTTTGCCCATGACCGGGGCGATGCGCCTTACTCGATCGAGGGGCGCCGCCTCAATGCGGAGAGGCTCACGGCCTTGTGTGCGATGCTGGATCGGCAGGGTGTCCACGTGGTGTGCTGCGTGTTGTCCATTTTTCCTGACATGCGAGAGGAGAATCGCCGCCGCTTCAGCTCCTATTTCGAGGTTTTCATGGATGCGCCGCTGGCTGTACTGCAGGCGCGTGATGTGAAAGGTCTGTATGCGGCAGCCGGCAGGGGCGAGGTGAGCAACGTGGTCGGGGTCGATATTCCCTTCCCGCGTCCGGTGGCCGCTGACATGGTCATTGACAGCTCGGGCAATCCCGACGGACTGGAACATGTGGCTGCCCGGATTCTCACCCAGACGGGGCTGCAAGGATGATGAAGTACCCCTACGCGGTCGGGGATCTCCTTGAGCAGCGTAATACTTATTTTTATTCCCGCTACGAGGGGCGTGCCTTTCTCGCAGCCTGGTGCCGACAGCGTGCAGGTGTGGCGGCGCTGCCGGGCGGGGGCGCGCCTGATGAGGCTGCCGCACGATCCCGTCCGACGGACAGGCTTCTCGACGACCTGCGGGTGGAGATCTCTGCGCGGCTGGCCGATGCCGGTGGGCGCCAGACCCTTGACCGGCTGGTCCAGCGTTTCGAGGTCAGCAAGCGCCTGCACGGGGAGTACAGCGCAGACTGGCGTCCGGTGGATCCTGCCGACTATCACACTCTGGAACGCTACCTCTGCTTTGGCGAAGTACTCGAGCTGGCCTGGACCACGTGGGCGGCGTTGCCCTATCTCAACGCCTTGCTGAAATGCCTGGACACCCTTACCGCGCTGGCGGGGCGACTCGATGTCGGGCAGCGCGTGCGCCTGGAAAGCCTGATCGGGCGGGAAGAAATGCATGTGGCCGCCTTGGCGAAACGTGTCGGGCTCAAGGAGATCCGTCATGATGATTGACGGCCTGATCCTGCTGGCGGCGCCGACGGCGCGCTCGCGTGCCTACATTCAGGCGCTGGTTGCTGCAGGCTTGCTGCCGGAACGGGTCGTGTTGCTTGGCGACGAGTCTGAGCCGGTTGGCCAGGCCGGGCTTGCCGTCAGGCAATGGCAAGGTCTGGTTCTGCCGGATCACGCAGAGTCGATCGCCGCTACCTGTCGCCGCGCCGGGATTCCGGTGCAGGCCTGCGCGGCCGGCAGCGTGAACGAGGAGGAGGTCATGGACGTCCTCCGGGCCCTTGCTCCGCGGGTGCTCATTTATTCAGGGGCAGGTGGGCAGATCGTTTCCGCCTCGGCGCTGGGGTTGGGGTTTCCCTTCCTGCATGTGCATTCCGGCTATTTGCCCGACTACCGGGGCAGTACGACCCTGTATTACGCGCTTCTGAACGGCGACGCCCCCGGGGCGACAGCCATCGTGCTCGACCGGACCATCGACACAGGTCCGGTGATCGCCCGGCGCACGTATCCTCGCCCGCCGGAGGGCATGGATATCGATCAGGTGTTCGATCCTGCCATCCGCGCTGATCTGCTCGTTCATGTGGTCGCCGATTTCTCCCGGCGGGGGGCGCTGGTGCCCATCGAGATGCAGGATCCTGCAGCCGGCGTAAGCTATTACGTCATCCATCCTGTGCTCAAACATCTGGGCATCCTTTCACTGGCGTCAGCTTCGGAGCAATGAAACAGACCGGATTCAATGCCGCGGCCAGCGCCGCCGGTGAGGGCGTATTTGCTTTCGGCACCAAGGCCGAGACACTGCTCCGCCTGAAGCCTCGCCTTGTCGGTGCGCAGATCCCCGAGTCGTGTCACTTTTCGGCGGGGCAGTGGCTCGAACAGAGGGATGAACTGCTCGACGCCATCCAGAAACAGTTCGAGGGCGTCCTGCTGGCTGTCCGCAGCAGTGCGCTGGTCGAGGACGGTGCGAAGTCGTCCAATGCCGGGGCCTTCCTGAGCCGCCTGAAAGTTCGTTGCGCGGATCGTGATGAACTGGCCGTCGCCATCGACAACGTGGTGGCCTCGATGACCGGCCATCCTCGTGACCAGGTTCTGGTCCAGTCGATGGCCGAGGATATTGCCCTGAGCGGTGTGATCATGACCTTCGATATGGTTCATGGTGCGCCCTACTATTGCATCGAGTACGAGGACGAAACAGGGCGCACCGACATGGTTACCAGCGGCGCGGGTATCCACAAGGGGCTCTACGTCTATCGGGACGCGAATCCGGCGCTGATTCGCTCCCCGCGGGTGGCGGCTTTCCTGGGCCTGGCCCGCGAACTGGAGGCGCTGTGCGCCTGCGCGTCCCTCGACATCGAGTTCGGCATGGGCAGGGCGGGGGAGTTGATCCTCTTTCAGGTGCGCCGGATCGCCCTGGCCCATAGCTGGCACCCGGTCACTGAAATCCGGGTGAGGCGACAGCTGGTCCACGTCAAGAACTTCGTACGTGACTGTTCTCGCCGACGCGATGGTGTCCTCGGCGCACGGACGATACTTGCCGTGATGCCGGACTGGAATCCGGCCGAGATCATCGGCACCACGCCCCGCCTGCTGGCCGTTTCTCTGTACCGTGAACTCATCACCGACGGCGTGTGGTGCAAGGCCCGGGCGATGATGGGCTACAGGGACTTGCAGGATACGGAGCTTATGGTCTCGGTCAGCGGCCACCCCTACATCGACGTTCGCCAGAGCTTCAATTCCTTCCTGCCGGCAGGCCTGCCGGACGCCATTGGCGAGCGGCTGGTCAACGCCTGGCTTGATCGTCTGCAGGCCTTGCCCGAGCTTCACGACAAGGTCGAGTTCGATGTTGTGCCGACCTGTCTCGACTTCTGTTTTGACGAGGATTTTTCTGCGCGTTACCCGGAGCTGCTGGACGAGGCCGAATTGCGCACCTACCGCCGCGCCCTGCGGGATCTGACCCGCAGCAGCCTGCAACCAGGCCCCGACAGCACCCTTGACCGGGCCCTGGCCAGCACGACCGAGATGTACAAGACAGCGCTAGCCGATCCGGTGGATGACGGAGGAAATGCCTGGCTGGCCCGGGCGGCCTTCCTGATCCGACAATGCCGTGAGCACGGTGCCCTGTCCTTTGCCGTCGTGGCCAGGCACGCTTTCATCGCCGAGAACCTGTTGCGCTCGGCCCGCCGCCGTGGTGTGCTGACCGAGGATCGTGTTGCCGAATTGCGGCGCAGCATCCGCACGGTTACCGGCGAAATGGTCATGGCTTACGCCCAGGCATGCCGTGGTGACGTGTCCCGCGCCGAGTTCCTGCGGGAGTACGGCCACTTGCGCCCGGGCACCTACGAGATCACATCCTTGCGTTACGACGAGCGTGACGATCTATTCGATACAGATCAGGATTCGTTGCTCCATGCCCGCTCAACTGATTTCGTACTTACCGACGTCGAGCGGGACGGGCTTGACGCTTTGCTGGCCGAAGCCGGGCTCGATGTTCTTGGCGCCGACCTGTTGCTGGACTACGTTCGGAAGGCGATTGCCGGTCGGGAGCACGTGAAGTTCCTGTTTACACGGATGTTGTCGG
>JAOAUC010000068.1 GCA_030157785.1 Zoogloea oleivorans | reverse complement strand
ACTCTCGACCTCAACCTTGGCAAGGTTGCGCTCTACCAACTGAGCTACTGCCGCTCTCGACAGACCGCCATTATAGGCAATAATTTTAGCTTGTCAAACGCAATCTGCAGTTTTTAGCGACTACGCTTCATCAGCTCCGGCCAGGCACAGCGCATGTAGTAACCCATGGACCACAGGGTCAGCACAGCCGCCACGTAAATCAGCACCGTACCCAGTGCCATGCTGTCGAAACCACCCAGCGGCGCCTGAAAAAGCAGCAAGGGAATCGCCGACATCTGGGCGGCCGTTTTCAGCTTGCCAACGAAGGCCACTGCCACACTCCCCGATGCCCCTACCTTGGCCATCCACTCGCGCAGCGCCGAAATGGTGATCTCCCGCCCGATGATGACCAGCGCGATGAGGGAATCGACCCGCCCGAGATGCACGAGGACGATCAGCGCAGCCGCCACCATGAGCTTGTCGGCGACGGGGTCGAGAAAGGCTCCGAAGGCGGACGTCTGGCCGAGGGAGCGGGCCAGGTAGCCGTCAAACCAGTCGGTTACCGCCGCCGCAACAAAGGTCAGGGTCGCTACAAGGTTCTTGTCTGCTGCCGAGATGACACCTTCCGGCAGGTAATAAATACCGACGAAAAAGGGGATCAGGGCAATACGCGCCCAGGTAAGGGAGTTCGGAATATTGAAAAGCATGTCGGCGGTCGCTGGCTATCGCAGCGAATTGTATATCTGTTCAGCAAGCAGGCGGTTGATGCCTTCGACACGGCACAGATCTTCGACCGTGGCATTGCGCACACCCTCGATGCCACCGAAGGCAGCGAGGAGCTTGCGCCGACGGGTCGGGCCGACGCCGGCGATGTCTTCGAGGCGCGAGGTATTGCGCGTCTTCGCCCGCCTGGCGCGGTGCCCGGTGATTGCAAAGCGGTGCGCTTCGTCGCGGATTTCCTGGATCAGGTGCAGCGCCGGCGCGTCCGGGCGCATATGCACCGGCTCCCGCCCGTCGGGGAAGACCAGTTCCTCCAGCCCCGGCTTGCGGCTCTCACCCTTGGCCACGCCGAACATGGTGATGGTTTCCAGCCCCAGTTCGGCGAGCACCTCTCTGGCTACGCCCATCTGCCCCTTGCCGCCGTCGATGAGGATCAGGTCCGGACGCACGCCCTCCCCGGCGGCAACCTTTTCGTAGCGTCGGGTCAGGGCCTGGCGCATGGCCGCGTAGTCGTCACCGCCGGTGATACCGGTGATGTTGTAGCGACGGTACTCGGACTTTTTCATGGCCTTGCCGTCCCACACCACGCAGGAGGCGACCGTCGATTCGCCCATGGTGTGCGAAATATCGAAGCATTCGATGCGGTTCGGCGTGTCAGCCAGCCCCAGCGCGTCGCGCAAGGCATCGAGGCGGGCTTCGCCACGGGCCGACTCCTGCTCGCGGGCCAGCAAGGCGAGGCCGGCGTTGTTCTCGGCCATGCCCATCCAGGCGCGCTCGTTCTCGTAGCGGGCGGTCATCACGCCGACCTTGCCGTCGACCACCGCATCGAGCGCTTCCTTCACCGTCACCGGCTCCAGATTGACGAGGATCTTGCCCGGCAGCGGGTGATCCAGGTAATGCTGCTCGACGAAGGCCACCAGCGCGTCGAGCGGGTCGCAGCCCTGGGCATTGCTCGGAAACAGCGGCCGGTCGCCCAAATGACGCCCGCCGCGAATCATCGCCAGATTGACGCACACCATGCCGCCCCGCTCCACGGCGGCCAGCACGTCCACGTCCTCGTCCTTGGCGCTCTCGACGAACTGCTTGTGGAGCACCGCCTGCAGGTTGCGGATCTGGTCGCGATACGACGCGGCCTGCTCGAAGGCGAGCTTGTCGGAGGCTTCCTGCATGCGTCGGGACAAATCGTCGATGACATCCCCGTGCCGCCCATTGAGGAACAGGCTGGCGAGCTGCACATCGGCAGCGTACGCATCCTTGTCGATGAGCCCGACGCAGGGCGCAGTGCAGCGCCGGATCTGGTGCAGCAGGCAGGGCCGCGAACGGTTGCTGAAGGTGGTGTCTTCACAGGTGCGCAGGCGGAAGATCTTCTGCATCAGGTGCAGGCTTTCGCGCACCGCCCACGAGTTGGGGAAAGGCCCGAAGTAGCGCACGCCCTTATGGAAGCCGCCCCGATGGTAAAAAATCTGCGGAAAGTCGCCGCCCGACAGGGCGATGTAGGGGTAGGACTTGTCGTCCCGAAAGAGGATGTTGTATTTGGGCCCGAGACTCTTGATGAGGTTGTTCTCGAGGATCAGCGCCTCGGCCTCGGAACGCGTGGCGGTCGTATCCACCCGCGCAATCTGCCCGACCATGATGGCGATGCGCGGGCTCAGCTGGGTGCGCTGGAAATAGGACGAGACGCGCCGCTTGAGGTTCTTGGCCTTGCCGACGTAAAGGACCGACTCGTCGGCGCCGATCATGCGATAGACGCCGGGCTCCTCGGTGAGGCTGCGCAAGAAATCCCTGGCGTCGAAAGTCACGGGAGCGCGGATCGGAGGCGGGTTCAGGCCAGCGCCAGCACGCTCTCGCGGGCGGTGCGATACGGCGCCCAGCCGGCCAGCGTAGCCGGGTCGGCCGGTGCCGTGCCGGGACGCGGGCGCAGCGCGGCGATGCGCTTGCTGCTGTCGACGCTCACCGCAGGCTGCCAGCCATCAAGCAGTTCAACCGCGAAATCCGGCCGGTTGCACACCAGCACCATGTCACAACCGGCGCCGTGGGCCGCTTCAGCGCGGGCCACGATGCCACCGGCGACGCTCGCCCCTTCCATGGTCAGATCGTCGCTGAAGATCACCCCCTCAAAGCCGAGCTTGCCGCGCAGGATTTCCTGTAGCCAGAAAGCCGAAAAACCCGCCGGACGCGGCTCGATGTTCTCGAAGATCACGTGCGCCGGCATCACGCCGCCCAGCTCAGCGGCGAGCAGACGGAAGGGCTGAACATCATCCTTCCACACCTCGTCGAAGGAGCGGGTGTCGACCGGGATCGCCACGTGGGAATCAGCCTCGACTGCGCCATGACCAGGAAAATGCTTGCCCACCGCGCGCATGCCGGCATCCGCCAGACCGGCCACCACGGCCCGGGCCAGCTCGGTGGCGACCAACGGATCGCGATGGAAGGCCCGGTCGCCGATCACGCTGCTGACGCCGTAATCCAGGTCCAGCACCGGCGCGTAGCTCAGGTCGACACCGTGGGCGCGCAGTTCTGCCGCCAGCACGAAGCCGGCGTGACGGGCTTGCTGCTTCGCCGCCTCCGGGTCGACCGACCAGCCCTCGCCCAGCCGGCGCATGGCCGGCAGACGGGTGAAGCCGTCACGGAAGCGCTGCACGCGGCCGCCTTCGTGGTCCACGGAAATCAGCAATTCCGGCCGTGCAGCGCGGATCGCCGTGGTAAGCGCACGCAACTGTTCCGGCTCGGCGTAGTTGCGGGCAAACAGGATCACTCCGCCGACCAGTGGGTGCTGGAGAATCTCGCGCTCTTCCGAGGTGACTTCATAGGCAGCCACGTCGAGCATGACGGGGCCAGGATGGGCGTAGGAAGTCTTCATGGCTTTTCAATGACGGCAAAGGCGACGACGTAGTCGGTTTCGTCGGACAGACTCAAATGGGCAACGAGGCCGCGCTCCTGCATGTAGGCAGCAAGAAACGGCGAGAATTCAAAGAGGGGCTTGCCGAGGGCATCGTGAGCCACACGCACCGCATGCAGCGTGGCCGGCGCCGCGACGCCGGTGCCGAGGGCCTTGCCGAAGGCTTCCTTGGCGGCAAAGCGCTTCGACAGCAGGCGGGCCGGGTCGCGGGCCTGCTCGAAGGCGGGCCGCTCGGACACATCAAGGATGCGCTCGGCAAAGCGGGCACCGTGGCGCGCCAGGGCCTCGCCCATGCGCGCCACGCGCACGATGTCGGTGCCGACACCGTGGATCATGCGCGCGGTCCGCGGTCCGCGGCTTCCCGCATCAGGCGCTTCATTTCGCGTACGGCTTCGCGCAGGCCGGTGAACACGGCGCGGCTGACAATGGCGTGGCCGATGTGCAGCTCGCGAATGCCGGGCAGGCGCGCGATGGGCTGGACGTTGTAATAATTGAGGGCGTGGCCGGCGTTGAAACGCAGGCCAAGGCCGAGAGTCGTCTCGCCAGCACGGGCGATCTTGTCGATCTCGGCCAGCACCGCCGGGCTTTCCGCATCGCGGCCCGCCGCATGAAAGGCGTGGGCGTAGGGGCCGGTATGGATCTCGCAGACTTTCGCACCGATGCGCGCCGCCGCTTCGATCTGGGCGATGTCCGCATCGATGAAGACGCTGACGACGATGCCCCGCTCTGCCAGGCGCGCAACCGAATCCTTCAGGCGGGCTTCCTGCGAGACGATGTCGAGACCGCCTTCAGTGGTTACCTCATGGCGACCTTCCGGCACGAACATGGCCATCTCGGGCTTCAGCTCGCAGGCGATGCCGACCATCTCGTCGGTAGCCGCCATCTCGAGGTTGAGCTTGATCTGGGTGAGTTCGCGCAGCTTCTTCACATCCGCATCCTGGATGTGGCGGCGGTCCTCGCGCAGGTGCACGGTGATGCCGTCGGCACCGCCGAGGTGAGCCTCCACCGCGGCCCACGCGGGATCAGGCTCCCAGGTGCGACGGGCCTGGCGCAGGGTGGCCACGTGGTCGATATTGACACCGAGTTCGATCAAGACGGATCTCCGGGAAAGGCAAAAAGTTCGGTAAAGACGCGGCGGGACTGGAGCACTTGTCCGCCAAGATAATGCTGGATGAGCCGGCGCATCAGCGCCTTGCTCTGGGCCAGGGTTTCCGCGTCACGGAAGTCGCCGCAGGCCATGTCGAGAAGGGTCTTGCCGCTTACCACCGAGGGGTCATCGACGCCGTATTCGTCCAGCGACACGGCCCCGCGCTCGATTATATAAGCGTAGTGCCCGTCGAGCTGCACAGGCACGCCGTCGGCATCCGCATCCAGGCACAGGCCGTAGCCAAGCTCCTGCAGCAGGGCCAGCTCGAAGCGGCGCAGTACAACTTCCTGGGATTCGTTGGCAGCCAGCGCGCGCAGGGCCTCACCGTAAGCCCGATGCAACTCCGGATGGGAATCCTCCCGCGGCATCAGGCGCATCAGGAGTTCGTTGGCGTAATAGGCGCACAACAGGGCCTGGCCGCCGAGGAGCGGCTGGCCGCCCAGCCATTCGGCGCGAACGAGGGTTTTCATTTCCCCGCCGCCGCTCCAGTCGATCAAGAGCGGCTGGAAGGCCATCAGCACGCCGCGCAGTTGCGACATGGGGCGCCGGGCGCCCTTGGCCACCAGGCCGATGCGGCCGAAGTCGCGGCTGAAAACCTCGACGATGAGGCTGGTTTCCCGGTAGGGATAACTGTGCAGCACGAAGCCCGGCTGCTGATCGACGCGCTGCCTGGCGCTCACGACAGGGCCGGCCAGGGATCAGTCGTAGCCAAGGCTCTTCAGCGCCCGCTCGTCGTCGGCCCAGCCGCTCTTCACCTTGACCCAGACCTCAAGGAAGACCTTGGAGTCGAAGAGCTTTTCGAGTTCGACACGGGCTTCGGAAGCGATGCGCTTGAGACGCTCGCCGCCCTTGCCGATGACCATCGCCTTGTGGGGCGCCTTGTCGACGATGATCGCTGCACTGATGCGCCGCATGCCGGCCTCGGCCTCGAACTTCTCGATCTCGACAGTCATGCCGTAGGGCAGCTCTTCGCCCAGCTGGCGGAAGAGCTTTTCGCGCAGGAACTCGGAAGCCAGGAAACGCTCGCTACGGTCGGTGATGTCGTCCGCGTCGAAAATCGGCTCACCCTCGGGCAGGTAGGGTGCGGCCGCCTTCAGGAGCTGGTCGGTATTGCGGCCCTTCTCGGCGCTCACCGGCACGATCTCGGCGAACGGGAAGACCTCGCTCATCCGTTGCATGAAGGGCAGCAGGCGCCCCTTGTCTTCCAGCAGATCGACCTTGTTGATCACCAGCACCACCTTGGCCTCTGGCGGCAGCAGCTTGACCACCTGCTCGTCTTCGGGGCCGTAGCGGCCGCTTTCGATGACGAACAGCACCAGGTCCACGTCCGCCAGCACCTGGGTGACGGTGCGGTTCATGGCCCGGTTGAGGGCATTCTTGTGACGCGTCTGAAAGCCCGGGGTATCCACGAAAATAAACTGCGACTGCCCCTCGGTGAGCACGCCGGTAACCCGGTGACGGGTAGTCTGGGCCTTGCGGGAAACGATGCTGATCTTCTGCCCGATCAGGCGATTGAGCAGCGTGGACTTGCCCACGTTGGGGCGCCCGACGATGGCGACGAAGCCGGTACGAAAGGACTTGTCGGCAGCGGAATTGGATTCGGTCATTACTTTGGCAATAGTTCCAGCGCCGCCTGAGCGGACTGCTGTTCGGCAGCGCGGCGACTCACGCCGATGCCGCGGGTCTTGAGGCCAAGGCCGGTGATTTCACACTCGACCTCGAATTCCTGCTGGTGCGCCTCGCCGCGGGTGTTGGCGAGGGAGTACCGGGGCAGCGGCATGCGCCGCCCCTGAACCCATTCCTGCAGGGCGGTTTTCGGATCTTTCAGGGCGCGAGCAGGATCGAGTTCGGCAATGGACGATTCGTAAAGCCGGTCAATGACCGACTTGGCCGTCTCGAAACCGGCATCCATGAAGACGGCGGCAAAAATGGCCTCCAGCGCATCGGCCAGGATAGACGGACGGCGATGACCTCCGCTCTTCAGCTCGCCCTCCCCCAGGCGCAGGTAGTCGCCGAGCTTCAATCCATCGGCAAGCCGGTGCAGGGCTTCCTGGCGGACGAGATTGGCCCGCAGACGGGACAGATCGCCTTCGCGCAATTCGCCAAAGCGGCCGAACAGAGCCATGGCCGTCACGCAGTTGAGGACACTGTCGCCAAGAAACTCCAGCCGCTCGTTGTGGGGCGAACCGAAGCTGCGATGGGTCAGCGCCTGCTCCAGGAGCTCCAGGCGGGAAAACTGGTAGCCGAGCGCCTTTTGCAGGACATCCAGCTTCATGGGAAAACGCTTATCGGCCACCTGGGGACGTCGACACGGAGAAATCGATCAACAGGTTAACGTTGGAGAAAAGGGGCACCTTGCGGGAGTAATCCACGGAAATCACGATCTGCCCGTTCTCCTTGGTGATATCGAGATCCGACGCAGAGATGGAACTGATGTCATCCACCAGCGCCCGCTTGGTGAAGGCCGAGCGCAACTGGGGAACCGTCGCGACCTGCGGATCTGCAGTGCCAGCCACGGCGTTGATCGCCCGCTTGATCCCGAAATACTCGGAAACCACCGGGATCAGCTTGAGCCCCAGCACAATGACCGCGGCGAGGATGGTACCGACCAGCAACACTCCGACAAGGCTAAGGCCTGACTGTTTCTTTTTGGTCATGATCAATGAAAGCTGCCGATCCGCTTCAAATCGCTGAAATTGAACCAGATGAAAAATGCCTTGCCGACAATATTCGCCTCCGGGACAAAGCCCCAGCCACGACTGTCGAAACTGCCGTCCCGGTTGTCACCCATCATGAAATAGTGACCAGCCGGCACGGTGCACGACACACCGCGGCTAGTATAGGTGCAGTTCTCGCGGAAGGGATACGGCGTGGTCTGGGAAACAAACGCCGGTGATTCATTTTCCACGATGATCTTGTGTTCGATGTCGCCGAGTTGTTCGGAATAGCGCGGCGAGAAGTACAGCCGATCGGCGTGGAGGTAATCGCCATCCGCCTTCTGAGCCATCTCGACACCGTTGATGGTGAGCTTCTTGTCTAAGTACTCGACCTTGTCGCCGGGCAGCCCGACCACCCGCTTGATGTAATCGAGCGACGGATCCGCAGGGAAACGGAAGACCATCACGTCGCCACGCTTCGGTTCATTGACGGCAATGATCTTCTTGTTGATCACCGGCAGGCGGACGCCGTAAGTCCATTTGTTCACCAGGATGAAGTCGCCCACCAGCAGGGTCGGGATCATCGAGCCTGACGGAATCTTGAAGGGCTCGACGACAAAGGAGCGCAGACAGAAGACCACCAGGATCACCGGAAAAAAGCTGGCGCCGTATTCAACCCACCAAGGAGACTTGGCCCCGACGCCACGCCGCTTGCTGGCGACGAAACGATCCAGCGCCCACAGGACGCCGCTGAAAACCAGCAAGGCAAAAAGAATCAACGCAAAATTCACGCAAGAGCTCCTGTTACCGGCTCAGCACCGGTCATTTGTCGTCCACACGCAGCACGGCCAGGAAGGCCTCCTGCGGAATTTCCACGTTGCCGACCTGTTTCATGCGCTTCTTGCCCTCTTTCTGCTTCTCGAGGAGCTTCTTTTTCCGCGAAATGTCGCCGCCATAGCACTTGGCCAGCACGTTCTTGCGCAGGGCCTTGATGGTTTCCCGGGCCACGATATTGGAGCCGATGGCCGCCTGGATGGCCACGTCGAACATCTGGCGCGGAATCAGTTCGCGCAGCTTGGCCACCAGTTCGCGACCGCGGTACTGGGAGTTGGCCCGATGCACGATGACGGACAGGGCATCGACCTTCTCGGTGGACACCAGCACGTCGAGCTTCACCAGATCGGCAGCACGGTATTCCTTGAACTCGTAATCGAGGGACGCATAGCCCCGCGACACGGACTTCAGCTTGTCGAAGAAATCCATGACCACTTCGTTCATGGGCATGTCGTAGATCAGCTGGACCTGGCGCCCGTGGTAAAGCATGTCCACCTGCGAACCGCGCTTCTGGTTGCACAGGGTAATCACAGCACCGACATATTCCTGGGGCAGGAAGATGATGGCCTTGATGATCGGCTCGCGAACCTCGTCGACCTTGGACAGATCGGGCAGCTTGGACGGGTTGGAGATCTGCTCCACCGTTCCGTCCTTCATGAGCACCTCGTAAATCACGGTCGGCGCCGTGGTGATGAGGTTCATGTCGAACTCGCGCTCCAGGCGCTCCTGCACAATTTCCATGTGCAGCAGGCCGAGGAAGCCACAGCGGAAGCCGAAGCCGAGGGCCTGGGACACTTCCGGCTCGAACTGCAGCGAAGCGTCGTTCAGGCGCAGCTTTTCGAGGGATTCACGGAGCTGATCGTATTCGTTGGACTCCACCGGATACAGGCCGGCGAACACCTGCGGCTTGATCTCCTTGAAGCCCTCGAGAGCCTTGGTGGCCGGCCTGTTGGCCAGGGTGACGGTGTCGCCCACCTTGGCAGCCTTCAATTCCTTGATGCCGGCGATGATGAAACCCACCTGACCCGCCGACAAGGTTTCCCGCTGTTGGGACTTGGGGGTGAACACGCCGACCTGCTCGCACAGTTGCTGCACGCCGGTGGACATGAACATGATCTTGTCCTTGGGCTTGAGCGAACCATCGACGACGCGGACGAGCATCACCACGCCAACGTAGTTGTCGAACCAGGAGTCGATGATCAGCGCCTTCAACGGGGCATCCGGGTCACCCTTGGGCGCAGGAATGCGCGCGATGACTGCCTCAAGGATGTCCTCGACGCCCATGCCGGTCTTGGCCGAACAGGGAATCGCGTCGGTCGCGTCGATGCCGATCACATCCTCGATTTCCTGCCGCGCGCCGTCAGGATTGGCCTGGGGCAAGTCCATCTTGTTGAGAACCGGCACCACCTCGACGCCCTGCTCCAGCGCCGTGTAGCAGTTGGCCACGGTCTGTGCCTCGACGCCCTGGGATGCATCGACGACCAGCAGACCGCCTTCGCAAGCCGCCAGCGACCGGGAGACTTCATAGGAGAAGTCCACGTGCCCCGGGGTATCGATCAGGTTGAGGTTGTAGATCTGGCCATCGCGGGCGCGGTAACTCAGCGCAGCCGTCTGAGCCTTGATGGTGATACCGCGCTCACGCTCGATGTCCATCGAATCCAGTACCTGGGACTCCATTTCCCGGGCGGAAAGACCGCCGCAAAGCTGGATGATCCGGTCGGCCAGGGTAGATTTACCGTGGTCGATGTGGGCAATAATCGAAAAGTTTCTGATGTGTTGCATTTGGGCCATGAAAAAGGGTGCCGGAGGGCACCCTGATAAATTTTGTTTGCCTGGCAAAGACTTGCATTCTAACCGATACGCTGGAAATGAGCACGGACCGCGGTTTCGTCGAGGAAGTAATGACAGATTTCTACCTCCCCGGCCAGCACCACCGGCACCTTCTCACTCCATACGGCCTCAAGCGCCGGAAAGGCGTCTACGTCCACGACATCCACCTCAAAACCAAGCTCCCTCTGGAGGGGCTCGAGTGCGTCCAGCAGGTCATGGCACAGATGGCACCACTCCCTGCTCAATACGGTCAGTTGGCGTTCAGCGCTCAAGGGTGCGGAGCGGCACGAAAGTCTGCAGATCCCCGCGCAGGACCAGGAGGGTAACCGTCTGGCCGGCATCGAGGCTCGCTACCACGCGGTTGAACTGGTCCACTGAACGAATATCCGTGCGTACCCCCTTGCTCACCAGCGCCACGATGGCATCGCCGGCCTGGATCTCGGAGGCCTTCGCCGCGGCGCTGCGCAAGGCATCCACCACCACTCCACCAGATGCCAGGCGACCGTCCCGCCGCTGTTCGGCAGTCGGCTCGACAACCATGATTCCCAGCCTGTTGGGTGACACATCAGGCTTGCCGAGTTTGGCCGCCACCTTGCGCGCCTTGTCCTCAGGCAGCTCCGCCACTACCACAGCCAGATCCTTCAGCGCAGCCTTGCGCCATACCTGCAAGGGCACCTTGCTGCCCGGCCTGGTGCTACCGACAATTCTCGGCAGATCGCCCGAAACACTGACCGGACGATTGTCGAAGCGCAGGATGATGTCGCCCTGCTCAATGCCAGCCTTGTCTGCCGGACTGCCCTTCTCCACCGAGCTGACCAGCGCACCGACCGGCTTGACAAGGGTGAAGCTGTCGGCAAGCTCCCGCGACACCTCCTGGATGGCTACGCCGATCCGACCACGCTGGACCCGCCCAGTCGTCCTGAGCTGGCCCTGCACGTCCATGGCTACATCGATGGGGATCGCAAACGAGAGTCCCATGAAGCCGCCGGTGCGACTGTATATCTGGGAGTTGATACCGACGACCTCACCCTTCATGTTGAACAGCGGCCCCCCCGAATTGCCGGGATTGATCGCCACGTCGGTCTGAATGAAGGGAACAAAATTCTCCTGGGGCAGCGAGCGCCCCTTGGCACTGACGATGCCCGCAGTCACCGAGTTTTCAAAGCCGAAGGGCGAACCGATCGCCATGACCCAGTCACCGACGCGAAGCTTTGCCGGATCGCCAAGGCTCACTTTAGGGAGCCCGGCAGCATCGATTTTAAGCAGGGCCACATCACTCCGCGTATCCGTACCCATCAGGCGCGCCCGGAATTCCCGCTTGTCGCTGAGCTTGACGATGATCTCGTCTGCACCATCAACCACGTGGGCATTAGTGAGGACATAACCATCGGTCGACACGATGAATCCGGAACCCAGCGAGCGGTTGTCCGGCTCCATACGTGGCCCCCCCGGGGGCCGCGGTACGAAACGCCGGAAGAAATCGAACATCGGATCGTCTTCATCTAGGCTCGGGATGCCGGAACGCCCCTGTTTGCCCGACTGGGTGGTACTGATATTGACAACCGCCATCCCCGAGCGCTCGGCGAGATCGGCGAAGTCCGGCAGATCGCGCGCCAAACCTGGCCGGGACAGCAGCAGGGAGAAGCACAATCCCCACAGGGCAATAATGCGCAAAGCACGCCCGACCATCATCGTCCGCACTCCACACTCGAGGAAACGACAGCCTTCTCGAGGCGCAAAGGCAGTTCGGCGCTTTTCGTGCCTCCGGCACGCCCACGCCCCAGAAGAACGGCCACAAGACAGCCCGCCACCCCGCCGACCAGCGCCGACAGATCCGCACTGCTTCCGGTCGACGCCACTGCCGTACCCAGCGCAGCGCCGGCCATCAGGCCAAGCACCGGAAAGCCATAGACAAGCATGGCGCCCCGCAGCGGCAGGCCATCCTCAACCAAGACCCCCACCGGGTCCCCCGGCCGGGCGTCAATGTCATTACGCACCCGCACTGACCGGCTGGCAGAGCCAAAGGGTCTCGCAATATTCACCCCGCCACAACCGCCCGGTTCCTGACAGCGACCACACCCCTGGGCGATGGATACATCCACCCATGCGTAGCCCTCTTCAATCCTCAACACCACGCCCTGGACCCGCATCAGTGCTTCCGCATCTCCACGCCATCGGCGATTCGCACAAGAGCCTGTGCTGGCACTTCACCCAGCACCGTGATCAGATGATCGGCCACAGTACGCCGGAAAATGTTGAAGGCCCCCGATGAACTCAGGCCGCTCTGGGCATTTCCCTTGGCAGACATCGGTTCGATGAAGACCGAAATTGCCGCCAGCCCATCGGAGAAAACCACGTGATAAGCTTCGCCGCGCTCTTTTCGGGCTTGGCGCACGACAGAGACAACCTGACGAAAACCGGGAATCGTATTTTTGAACACCCACCCGGTGTCCTCCACCTTCACATCACTGCCGCGGGCATTGACGACCTTCCAGTCGGCCCCGCGCACAAAGTGAGGCTTGACCTTTTCCTTGTCGAATGGGGCGCCGATCTGCACTTCGGTGAAGGTAAATTGCTCAATGCTTTCGCCTTTTTCACCAATCAGGCGTGCCCGCAAGAGCAAGCCGGATGCGGCATCTGCCCAGAACTGATGACCAAAGCGCATGTCATCCCTGGGTTCAAGAATGATCTGCTGGCTTTCCATTCCGGCGACGCGAACCAATTCGCCCTTGCGGATCCGGTAATTCTCGACAAGCGCACTCGGGGACTGCGGGAGGCGCGCAGGAAAGCTCCGCCGGGCCGACGACTGATCGACAATCAACAACTTCTGCTCAGGAAGAAAACACTGCACCTCCTCGTTGTTGCGAACGACCTCCCGCGGGCTGCCGTCCAGCGCCTCAAGCCTCTCGTATTCACCATTGGCGTCAACCAGGTGGGCAATCCGGGAAGTCTCCACGCTCTTGCCGCTCTGGTACGTGAAAGTTCCAGTGTAATTGAGCTTGTGCGCAGCACTGGAAATCCGTCCGAGCCAGCTCAGCGGATCAGTGGGCACCTGTGCCGACGCCGGTCCGGAGGCGGCAAACAGGAGCGCCAGAAAGCAGAAAAACCCCTTCATCGCTGGCCGGCCGCGCTGCTATCCGAAACAGTTCGAACGTACAAGGCAACACCCGGCATGGCGGCAGAGGGCGCCAATGCCTGATGGGCAAACAGATATTCACGTTCGGATGGCTCTGCGGAGGGCACCGCCACACGGGAAACGCGAGAATCGTCGGCACTGGCCACAAGCGCTACAGGCACCTTGGCCCGAGCCAGCTGGACACCCTCGGGCCCCGAACCGCTCAGCATCATGGCAACCCAGCCTACCGCCGCAACACCCATCACCGATGCCGCGATCGGCATCAAATGACGAACCCAGCCGCTACCAAACTCACGCCGGACCGGTGCGAGCACAGTCGGTTCATCCTCCAGGCACAACATCACCTTGCTGGTGAAGTCCGACGACAGGACCTGCTCATCCCGCAGCACGTCCCCGATGAGACAATAATTCTCCCACTCCCGGCGGAGCCCGCCATCCCGCTTCAGGGACTCGAGCATCCGGGACGAAGCATGCTCGTCGAGCGCGCCGTCCAGCAGGGCAGAAACCTTCTCTTTCATCGTCTTACCACCTCTTGTTCGGAGCCGTGTCGAGCAACGGCTTGAGCTTTTCAGAAATTGCTTCCCGCGCACGGAAAATCCGTGAGCGAACCGTACCGATCGGGCATTCCATGATCGCGGCGATCTCCTCGTAGCTCAGGCCTTCGATCTCGCGCAGCACGATCGCCGTCCTCAACTCTTCGGGCAGAGCCTCCATGGCCACATTCACCGTTTCCCCGATCTGCTTCGTCATCAGGAGACGTTCAGGCGTGTTGATATCGCGAAGCTGGTCTCCCTCCTCAAAGGTTTCGGCTTCTTCGGAATCGAATTCGGTCGAAGTGGGCGCTCGGCGGCCCTGGGATACAAGGTAATTCTTGGCAGTATTGATCCCGATCCTGTAAAGCCACGTGTAAAAAGCACTGTCTCCCCGAAACGATGGCAGGGCCCGATAAGCCTTGATGAACGTTTCCTGGGCAACATCCTCCACTTCGGCAGGATCTCGGATCAATCTCGACAGCAGACGGCCGAGCTTGCGCTGGTACTTCGTGACGAGCAAGCCGAAAGCCTGCTTGTCACCGCGCTGGACACGCTCGACCAACAGCTGGTCAATTTCGCGATCGCTCATGGTCGGGGAACGTATAAACCTTTGTTGTCGTGGCACGGACGGCCACAGACCGCAGAGTATACCCCGAGAGCCCGTCAATCCTTTCCAAAGTACCTGCTAGACCCCCCTGCTGCCGTATAGTTCAGTCGCACAAAGGGTTTTGCCGGCTTCGGCGCCAGGAACGGCACATGCTATAGTCGGCCCTCCCCAATATTCGCCCTTTGCGGCAACCCTCGAAGTGACCGCTTTCGATGTCCTCATCCTTGGCAGTGGCCTTGCCGGACAGTCCCTTGCGCTGCGCCTCGCAGACAAACTCAAGGTTGCCATTGTTACCAAGCGAAGCCTGGAGGACAGTGCCAGTGCCTGGGCCCAGGGCGGAATCGCCGCCGTGCTTGATCCGGCAGACAGCACCGAAGCCCACGTGGCAGACACCCATGTGGCCGGCGCCGGCCTGTGCTCTGATGAAGCGACACGCTTCGTCATAGAGAACGCACCACGCGCCATCCGCTGGCTGATTGATCACGGCGTACCCTTCACCAGCGACGCCAGCTCGCCCACGGGCTACCATCTGACCCGCGAGGGCGGACACGGCCACCGGCGCATCATCCACGCAGCAGACGCCACAGGCGCCGCCGTACAGGCCACGCTCACCGAGCAGGTCCGCGCCCACCCGGGCATTGCCGTCTTCGAACAGCACATTGCTGTCGACCTGATCACGGGCGCCAAAGTCGGCCAGCCTGAAGAAGGCTGCCTCGGGGCCTACGTGCTCGACATCGTCAACGACGAAGTGCGCACCTTTGCCGCCCGCCACACGGTGCTGGCGACCGGCGGCACCTGCAAGGTCTACCTGTACACCACCAATCCGGACACTGCCACGGGTGACGGCGTCGCCATGGCCTGGCGAGCCGGCTGCCGGGTTGCGAACATGGAGTTCATCCAGTTCCACCCGACCTGCCTGTACCACCCACAAGCCAAGTCATTTCTGATTTCCGAAGCGGTGCGGGGCGAAGGCGGACTGCTGCGCCTCCCGGATGGCACCCGTTTCATGCCTGGACACGACAGCCGCGAAGAACTCGCACCCCGCGACGTGGTTGCCCGCGCCATTGACTTTGAAATGAAGAAACACGGTCTAGACTGCGTCTTTCTCGACATCAGCCACAAGCCCGCCGACTTCCTCAAGGAGCATTTTCCCAACATCCTGGCCCGCTGCCTGGAGCTGGGCATAGACATCACCCACCAGCCAATTCCGGTTGTGCCGGCAGCCCACTTTTCCTGTGGCGGCATCGTCACCGACCTGCGCGCCCGCACCGACGTGCCCGGCCTCTACGCAATCGGAGAAACCGCGTGCACCGGCCTCCACGGCGCCAACCGCCTGGCCAGCAACTCCCTGCTCGAGTGCCTTGTGTTCGGCGAAGCCGCCGCCAACGACATCCTGGCCACCCCACGCCCGCTGGCCAACAACCTGCCCCAGTGGGATGAAAGCCGGGTCACCGACTCCGACGAAGCCATCGTGATCTCCCATAACTGGGACGAGCTGCGCCGCTTCATGTGGGACTACGTCGGCATCGTGCGCACCAACAAGCGCCTGCAGCGCGCCCAGCACCGCATCCGCCTGCTCACCCGGGAAATCGAAGAGTTCTACAGCAACTTCCGCGTGTCGAACGATCTGATCGAGCTGCGCAACCTGGTCGTGACCGCCGACCTGATCGTCCGCAGCGCCCTCAAGCGCAAGGAAAGCCGCGGACTGCACTTCAGCCGGGACTACCCCGAAACGCTGCCCAAGGCCCGGGATACAGTGATTCGCCCCAGCCGCAACACCGGCATCTAAGCCTGTCCGGGCCCGGCTGCTTGCGGCCGGGCCCTCAAGCGGGCCCAGACCTGGAGTTCACGCCAGGCAGCAGGCGATAACTGGTCGCGCAAAATCAGCATCACACCCCGCCGCGCCACATCCTCCTCACGCCAGGCCAGCCAGACCGCCCACGCAAACACCACAGTGGACGGCTGCGGGATGGCCAGCACTTCCCGACTCCCGCCAGCCGGCTCCAGCACCAGGAGCCCCTCCTCCACAAGCCCCAGCCGGCCAGGCCCTCCCCAGGCCAAATGCCATGCACGAGCCAGCGACAGCGCCAACAGGCCCATCGCCGATGCGGCCTGCCAGCCCCAGCCAAACCCCAGCACAAACGAAAAAGCCGCCGCGACATGCAATCCGGTCAAAATTATCGGAAGCAGCCGCGACGGCCTTAATTCAATAACGATCACGAAGCACGGCCTCCCGTGCAGTCCGCTTCGTCAGAGCTTGCGGAACACCAGCGTACCGTTGGTGCCACCGAAGCCGAAGTTGTTCTTCATGGCAATGTCGATCTTCATCGGACGCGCCACGTTCGCGCAGTAATCCAGATCACACTCGGGATCCTGATCGAAGATGTTGATGGTCGGCGGGGAGACCTGGTGATAAATCGCCAGCGCAGTCACCACGGACTCGAGACCACCGGCACCGCCAAGCAGGTGACCGGTCATCGACTTGGTGGAGTTCACCACCAGCGACTTGGCCACATCAGCGCCAAAAGCCAGCTTGATCGCCTCGGTTTCGTTCCTGTCGCCCAAAGGCGTGGAAGTACCGTGCGCATTCAGGTACTGCACCTCGTCCGGATTGACGCCGGCGTTCTTCAGCGCGTTGACCATGCTGCGACGCGGGCCGTCAGTATCCGGCGCGGTCATGTGGTACGCATCACCACTCATGCCGAAACCGGAAATCTCGGCATAGATACGGGCGCCGCGCTTGACCGCGTGCTCGTACTCTTCGAGCACCAGCACGCCAGCGCCTTCGCCCAGGACAAAGCCGTCACGGCCCTTGTCCCACGGACGGCTGGCAGTGGCCGGATCATCGTTGCGGGTGGACAGCGCCTTGGCCGAGGCAAAGCCACCAACAGCCAGCGGCGTGACCGTGGATTCGGAACCGCCACACACCATCATGTCGGCATCGCCGTACTCGATCATCCGGGCACTCATGCCGATCGCGTGAAGACCTGTGGTACAGGCGGTCACCACGGCCAGATTCGGGCCCTTGAGGCCGAACATGATCGACAGGTTGCCGGAGATCATGTTGATGATCGTGCCGGGAATAAAGAAGGGGGAAATTTTGCGCGGGCCACCGGCAAGGAAATCGTCGTGGGTTCCCTCGATCATCGGCAGACCGCCAATGCCCGAACCGATATTTACACCGATTCGATGGGCATTGGCTTCTGTCACCTCGATCCCCGAGTCGCGAAAGGCCTGAATGCCGGCAGCGATGCCGTAGTGGATGAAACCATCCATACGACGAGCCTCTTTTGGCGACAGATAGGCACCAATATCAAAGCCCTTCACCTCACCGGCAATCTTCACCGGAAAGGAGGAAGTATCAAAGCGGGTTATCTCACCGATGCCGGAACGACCATTAAGAATGGCATCCCAAGCTTCAGGCACAGTATTACCGACCGGCGAAATAACGCCAAGGCCGGTTACAACGACTCTACGACGGGTCAAGGCAGGCTCCGGGAGTCTTACTTCTTGAGGTGGGCGGAGACGTAGTCGATCGCCTGCTGAACGCTGGTGATCTTTTCAGCTTCTTCGTCAGGGATTTCGCACTCGAACTCTTCTTCCAGGGCCATCACCAGCTCGACGGTGTCGAGGGAGTCGGCGCCCAGATCGTCCACGAAGGACGAGTCAGTCTTGATTTCGGATTCGTTAACGCCGAGTTGTTCGGCAACGATCTTCTTGACGCGCTGTTCAATATTTTCCATGTGCTAACTCCTTCCCAGATTGTGCGGGTGAATTCAAAAACCCCCGCATTCTACCAAAAACGCGCACCCCCGCCAGCACGGCGAGATTTACGCCATGTACATGCCACCGTTTACGTGAAGGGTAGCACCCGTCACGTAAGAGGCTGACGGCGAGGCCAGAAAGCCTACCACCGCTGCAATTTCTTCCGGCTTGCCGAGTCGGCCTAGGGCGATCTTGTCCTGCAGCGCCTTGCGCTGGGCCTCGGGAAGCTCCTTGGTCATATCGGTATCGATGAAACCCGGCGCCACACAATTGACCGTAATGTTGCGACTGCCGAGCTCCTGGGCCATGGCCCGGGTCATGCCCGCCACACCGGCCTTGGCCGCCGCGTAGTTGGCCTGACCGGCATTGCCGGAACTACCGACAACCGAAGTGATGTTGATGATGCGTCCGGTACGCGCCTTCATCATGCCGCGCATGACGAGCTTGGACATGCGAAAAACCGCCTTGAGATTGGTGTCGATCACCGCATCCCACTCGCTGTCTTTCATGCGCATGGCAAGGTTGTCACGGGTAATGCCGGCGTTGTTCACCAGGATCGCCACGGGACCAAGACTTTTCTCGATCTCGCCGAGAAGCGCTTCGCAGGCCTCTGCGCTGGTCACATCGAGGGCCAGACCACGGCCGGCCACCCCCACAGCCTCGAGGCCGGCCTGAATGTCGGCAGCACCAGCTTCAGACGTGGCAGTCCCCACCACCGTCGCCCCCATGCGGCCCAGTTCAAGGGCAATCGCCCGGCCAATACCGCGTGAGGCACCGGTCACCAGCGCAACCTGCCCCTGCAAAACCTGACTCATGCTGCCTCCGTCGTTTTCAGCGCCTCTTCAAGGCTTGCCGCATCGGCAATCGCACCGCCCACCAGACTACCCTCAATACGTTTGGTCATGCCGGCCAGCACCTTGCCCGGACCACACTCGAACACGTGGCTTGCACCACGGCGGGCGATCTCCTGCACGGTTTCGATCCAGCGCACCGGCGAGTAGGCCTGGCGCACCAGTGCATCCTTGATACGGGCAGGCTGATCTTCGACAGCCACATCCACGTTGTTCAGAACGGGAATCAACGGCACCCGCACTTCGATCTCGGCCAGACGCAACTGCAGGCGCTCGGCGGCAGGCTTCATCAGGGCACAATGGAACGGCGCGCTCACCGGCAGCAGCACCGCACGCTTGGCTCCTCGGGCCTTGGCAGCAAGCATCGCCCGCTCCACGGCGGCACGCGAACCGGCAATGACGATCTGGCCAGGCGAATTCAGGTTGGCGGCGGAAACCACTTCGCCCTGTGCAGCCTCAGCGCAGGCTTCGACAGCCGCAGCCTCATCGAGGCCCAGCAACGCAGCCATGGCGCCTTCCCCCTGGGGAACAGCTTCCTGCATGGCCTGGGCACGCAAACGCACCAGTTTGACAGCTTCCTGGAAGTCCAGCGCACCAGCGGCAACCAGTGCCGAATATTCACCGAGGCTGTGACCCGCGAGGAGGGCCGGCACGGCACCGCCGCGGGCAATCCACTCACGGTACACGGCAACACCCGCGGTCAGCATCAGGGGCTGGGTATTCACTGTCTGGGCCAGCAATTCGGCCGGACCGTCGGCCACCATCTGCCACAGATCTTCACCAAGCGCATCGGATGCTTCGGCGAAGGCCTGACGGATCACCGTCGACTCGCCATAGGCCGCCATCATGCCGACCGACTGGGAGCCTTGCCCGGGAAAAACAAAAGCAAAATTCATCGTCGCTTACCTTCTAATGGCTGTGACTGATTCTCAAAACTCGAGGAGCACGGCGCCCCACGTAAAACCACCACCTACACCTTCCAGCAGCAGCTTTTGCCCGCGCTGGACACGGCCATCACGCACAGCCAGATCGAGGGCCAGCGGAATAGAGGCGGCCGACGTGTTGCCATGCTGGGCAACGGTGGCGATCACCTTCTCCATCGGCACCCCCAGGCGCTTGCCGGTGGCCTGAAGGATGCGGATATTGGCCTGATGAGGAATCAGCCAGTCCACGTCTTCCATGGAAATGCCTGCCTGCTCAACCACTTCACGTGCCACTTCGCCCAGCACCTTCACCGCGAACTTGAAGACAGCCTGGCCGTCCATGCGCAGGAAGGGATCGCCGGTCACGACACCGCGATTCACCTGCCCCGGCACGTTCAGTATGGTGTTGTGGCTGCCATCCGCATGCAGCGCCGAGGCGAGAATACCCGGGCGGTCAGAGGCTTCCAGCACCACAGCCCCGGCGCCGTCACCAAACAGGACGCAAGTACCGCGGTCATTCCAGTCGAGGATGCGCGAGAAAACCTCGGCTCCAACCACCAGCGCCCGCTTGTTGCTGCCCGAACGGATGAACTTCTCGGCGGTGGCCAGCGCGTAGGTAAAGCCTGTGCAAACGGCCTGCAGATCGAAAGCCGCCCCGCCATTGGCAATACCCAGACGGGCCTGCAGCAGCGCGGCCGTGCTCGGAAAAATATAATCGGGTGTCGATGTGGCGACGATGATCAGATCGATATCGGACGGCTGACAGCCGGCGGCCTCGATGGCCCGGACACTCGCCTCGTAGGCCAGCTGGCTGGCCGTCACATCCGGCTCAGCCAGGTGACGCATGCGGATCCCGGTGCGATCGGCGATCCACTCGTCGGAGGTCTCGATGCCGCGCGCGACCAGATCATCATTGGTAACGGGCTTGCCGGGCAGGAAGCTGCCTGTCCCGGCCACTCGTGCATAGATCATGCCTCCTCCGACCTTTCGCGTTCCATTCGTTCGCTGATGCGTTCGATAAGACGATTGCGCGCCGCCTCGGCCGCCCGCCAGATGGCCTGCTCGAAAGCAAAGGCATCAGCTGAACCGTGACTCTTGACCACCACGCCACGCAAGCCAAGCAGGCTGGCGCCGTTGTAGCGACGGGAATCGACCTTGTGTTTGAAGCCCTTCAGGGCCGACATGGCAAAAATGGCTGCCAGCTTGGTCATCCAGTTGCGGGAAAACTGTTCCCGCAAAAAGATGGCCAGCATCTGGGCGAGGCCTTCGGACGTCTTGAGCGCCACATTACCCACAAAGCCATCACAAACAACCACATCCACGGTGCCCTTGTAGATGTCGTTGCCTTCCACATTGCCATAAAAATTGAGACCGCTCTTGCGAAGCAACTCGCCGGCCTGCTTGACCGTCTCGTTGCCCTTTATTTCTTCTTCACCAATATTGAGCAGACCAACACTGGGCCGTTCATTGTGCTCTACCGCTGCAACCAGCATGGCACCCATGATGGCGAACTGCAGCAGATGCTCGGGCGAACAATCGACGTTGGCGCCCAGGTCGAGCACGTGAGTCTGCCCGCGCAGGGTCGGCAGCGTACTGCAGATCGCCGGGCGGTCGATGCCTGGAAGGGTCTTGAGAACGAAACGGGAAATGGCCATCAATGCGCCGGTATTGCCGGCGGACACTGCAGCCTGGGCATCGCCGGACTTGACCAGATCCACCGCCACACGCATGGACGAGTCTTTTTTGCTGCGCATGGCCTGAGCCGGCGGCTCGTCCATGCCAACAACTTCAGACGCCCGGTGGACGCGGAGGCGCTCTCCGAATTCGGCAAGTGCCGTACCCAGATGCGGTTCGATAGCTTCCGTACGCCCGACGAGAATTATTCGGGCTTTACGGTCGGCCCGCAAAAAATGCAGGGCGGCCGGTATGGTCACCGAAGGGCCGTGATCGCCCCCCATGCAGTCAATAGCGAGGGTGACAGTCATTCGGCACAGGAATAAGGAGACATGTATAAAAACGGCGCGAGCACCCGAAGGCGTCGCGCCGCTTCCAGACCGGGGGGATTACTCGCCCTTGGCCTTGGCAACCTTCTTGCCACGGTAGAAGCCGGAAGGCGACACGTGGTGACGCAGGTGCACTTCGCCGGTGGTCGGCTCGATGGCCAGCGGGGGCGCAACCAGGAAATCGTGGGAACGATGCATACCGCGCTTGGACGGGGACTTTTTGTTCTGCTGGACAGCCATGAAACACTCCTTGAGGAATACTTAAACCTTGCCGCGCAACTGGCGCAGAACGGCGAAGGGGGAAATCTCATCATCAACACCGGCCTTGACCGGAGGTTCGCAATTTTCGTGGCGTGGCACCAAGGGCAGGGCGAGCAACACCTCGTCCTCCACCAAAGCCAGCAGATCGGTCAGCGGCTCCACCTCAAGGGCGTCCACCGCATCATTCTCCAGCTCGTTTTCCGGCAATTCCTCACCGGAGCGCAGCAGCAGGAGACGATTCTGCACATTGCAGGACCACACCATCGCCTCAAGACAGCGCTGACACTGCAACACCAGGTCACCCTGGATCTGCAGATCGACGTGGAGTTTCCCCTCATCGTCACGCTCACCCTGAAACTCGAAAGTCACCGTACCAACCGGTTCCAGCAAAGACTCAACCAAACGGCCGAGCTTCTCCACCGGCACCGTGCTGTGCACACGACGTCCATCTTTGGCTAGCGCCAGCAGGTCGATCACGAAGCTTTCTTGCGACATAAGCGCGGCATGATATTATTTTCGGCTTCCCGTGTCAAAACCCTGCTCATCGCACCGTGCGGATTCTCCCGACCGGTGACATCCCTCATGAAACTCGTCCTCGCCTCCACCTCGGCCTATCGTCGGGAACTCCTGCAGCGCTTCGGCCTGCCCTTCGACGTAGCCCGCCCCGACATCGACGAATCTCCCCTGCCCGACGAAACCCCTTGGGCCACGGCGGAACGCCTGGCGGTGGAGAAAGCCCGTGCTGTGGCCAGCCAGTTCGAGGACGCACTGATCATCGGCAGCGATCAGGTTGCCTATATGGACGGCGCCCGCTTCGGCAAGCCGGGCACCGTCGAACGGGCCGTTGCCCAGCTCAAGTCGATGAGCGGCCGCACCGTGATCTTCCATACGGCCCTGGCTGTGCTCAACACCCGCACCGGGCACGTGCAACTCGATGCCGTACCGACAGAAGTCCGCTTTCGTACCCTGTCCGACGCAGAAATCGTGCGCTACGTGAACAAGGAACTCCCCCTCGACTGCGCCGGCAGCGCCAAATCCGAAGGACTCGGCATCACCCTGCTCGATGCACTGCGCGGGGACGACCCCAACGCCCTCGTCGGCCTGCCGCTGATCGCCCTCGCCCGCATGCTCCGCAACGAAGGCCTCGCACTTCCCTGACCGATGACAGCCGGCACGCTCTACCTCATCCCCGTCAGCCTCGGCCCCGCCTCCACCGGGCTCACCACCCCCGCCGAAGTCGGCGCCCGCGCACGCAGCCTCAGCTACTTCGTGGTCGAGAACGCCAAAACCGCCCGCGCCGAACTGAAGCGCTTCGAGCACCCGCAAACCCTGCGTGACCTGGACATCCGCGAACTCCCGGTGAAGCCGGGGCCGGCCGATCTGGACGCGTTCCTCGCCCCGGTTCTTGCCGGCATGGATGTCGGCCTAATGTCCGAGGCAGGCTGCCCGGCAGTCGCCGACCCCGGCGCCCTGCTGGTTCGCCGGGCGCACGAGGCGGGGATCCGGGTAGTCCCGATGGTCGGACCCTCGTCCCTGCTGCTGTCCCTCATGGCCTCGGGCCTCAACGGCCAGAGCTTCGCCTTCCATGGCTACCTGCCGGTGGACGAAGAAGCCCGCAATCGACGCATCCGTGAACTGGAAGCCGAGTCATCGCGCGCCTCGCGCACCCAGCTGTTCATCGAAACCCCGTACCGCAACGACCGCATGTTCGAGGCCCTGCGCACCACGTGCAAGCCGGAAACCCGCCTGTGCGTCGCCCGCGACCTGACGCTCGACAGCGAATGGATCGCCACCCGGCGCATCGCCGACTGGAAAAAGGCCGCCGCACCTGATCTGGCGAAGCGACCTACGGTCTTCCTGATTCTCGCCGACTGAAAACTCAGCGCATGCTGCTGCGCGACAAGGCATTCATCAAACTTTGAGCCATGTCTGCACCGAAGCGCTCGGCAAAACGCTCGGCAAAATTCTGCTTCTGGGTGAAATCGTGGATGCGCTCGACCTTGATCACATCCCGCGCCACCGACTCCACCGTACCAAACCCATCAGCCAGACCCAGCTCGACACTCTTCGCGCCAGTCCACATCAGACCGGAGAACATGTCCGGCGTCTCCTTCAGGCGCGAACCACGCCCCTTGCGCACCGTACCGATGAACTGGGCGTGAATATCCTGGAGCATCACTTTTGCATGCTCCAGATGTTTCGGATTCTGCGGCGAAAACGGATCCAGAAACCCCTTGTTATCTCCCGCCGTCAACAGGCGCCGCTCAACGCCCACCTTGTCCATCACACCGGTAAAACCGAAGCCGTCCATCAGCACGCCGATCGAACCGACGATGCTGGCCTTGTCCACAAAGATCCGATCAGCCGCCACCGCCACGTAATACCCACCTGACGCGCACACATCCTCGACCACAGCAAACAGGGGTACATTCGGATGCAACTGGCGCAAGCGCACGATCTCGTCGTTGATGATGCCCGCCTGCACCGGACTGCCGCCCGGACTGTTGATGCGCAGCACGACGCCCCGGGTTCCGGCGTCCTCGAAGGCTGCCTGCAAGGCGCCCACGACACGCTCGGCGCTAACCTCGCCCTTCGGAGCGATCACCCCCTCAAGACTGACCAGCGCAGTGTGCCTGCCGCCATCCAGGGGCTCGGCACTACCGAACCCCCCGAACAGCCAAAGCGTCACGCCAAGAAAGGCCAGCGCCACCAGCTTGAAAAAGACGCCCCAGCGCCGGCGCCGCTTCTGCTCCGCAAGGGTTTCCAGCGCCAGCTTCTCCAGCACAGCACGCGCCCAGCTTTCTTCCCTGTTGTCCATCATCGTCACTCAACCAGAAAAACACATCCGTCGCGCTCGACGACAGGTATGGCTTGAAGGTGCGCCCCCCGACACGGGCCCGCCACGCAACGGCCGCTCTCCGGCTCGTACATGGCGCCGTGGGTTGCGCAGATCAAATAAAGGCGGGAGTCGTCGAAAAACTTCCCCTGCTGCCAGTCCAGCTCAATCGGGACATGGGCACAGCGGTTGAAGTAGGCATGCACCTTGCCGCCAAAACGGACGACGAAGGCGGGCTCCTCGCCCGTCACCCGCCTTACCGTAAAACGAACGCCATATTCGCCGTCGCGCAAGGCCTCCGACAGGCAGATCACGCATTGACCTCCAACCAGGCCCGCAACTCGGCAGGCGTATGCACACAGGCGAGCGGCACTTCAGCCTGCAACTGCTCCACCGGATGCGCACCAAAACTCACCGCCAGCCCGGCCACACCGGCATTCTTCGCCATCAGCAGATCATGGGTGGTGTCGCCAATCATCAGGCAGGACTCCGGCGCCACGCCCAACTCGTCCATCAGCTCATGCAGCATTGCCGGATGCGGCTTCGAGAAGCTCTCGTCGGCGCAACGGGTGGCGTGAAAGAACGGCCCCAGCCCCGAAAAACCCAGCGCCCGATCAAGCCCCTTGCGACTCTTGCCGGTCGCCACCGCCAGCAGATGCCCCTTGCCGTGCAGGCTTTCGATCAGCGCATGCGTGCCGTCGAAAAGGGTCAGTTCGTGGTCACCGGCCAGATAGTGGTAACGATAGCGCTCCACCATCTTCGGGTAATCCGCCTCCACCAACTCGGGCACCGCGTGCCGCAACGCATCCACCAAGCCCAGCCCGATCACGTGCCGGGCCCGGGCATCTGCCGGCACCGGCAAACCCAGGTCAGCACTGGCAGCCTGGATGGCGTGCACGATGGCCGCCGCCGAATCCATCAGCGTGCCATCCCAGTCAAAGACGATCAGATCAAAACGTTTAGCCATATTCCCTCTGTCCGGCCTGCTCCACGGCCACGACAAACTCTTCCAGCTCGGCCGGCAAGGACGCAGAGAGTTCAATCAATTGGTCGGTCAGCGGATGATGAAAGCTCAGTTTCGCGGCATGCAGGAACATGCGCTTGAGCCCTTCCTTTTCGAGCCGCTTGTTGAGGGCAAAATCCCCGTACTTGTCGTCGCCGCACAAGGGAAAGCCCGAGTGGCTCAGATGCACGCGAATCTGGTGAGTGCGGCCGGTCTTCAGCTCCACCTCGACCAGACTATAGGCCTGCCAGCGCTTGAGCAGACGCACGATGCTGTGGGACGGCTTGCCTTCCGGGTTGACGCACACGCGGCGCTCCCCCCCTTCGGTCAAGTATTTGAAGAGCGGCAGCTTGATGTGCTGAAGCGGATTCAGCCAGCGCCCCGCCACGAGGGTCAGATAGCGCTTCTGCACCTTGCCCTCGCGCATCATGTCGTGAAGCACGATCAGCGCGCTGCGCTTCTTGGCGACGATCAGCAGGCCCGAGGTCTCCCGGTCGAGACGATGGACCAGCTCGAGAAACTTGGCCTCCGGCCGCTGCCGGCGGAGCTGCTCGATGAGCCCGAAGCTCACCCCGCTGCCGCCATGCACGGCCAGTCCGGCCGGCTTGTCGAGCACCAGCAGCGCCTCGTCCTCGAAGAGGATATCGAAGGGCTTGCCGACCGGAATGGCCGGCCCGGCCTCTTTCTCGGCCACGCGAATCGGCGGAATGCGCAACTCGTCGCCCAGCTGCAGGCGATAGGTCTGATCGACCCGGCGGCTGTTCACCCGGACCTCGCCGCTGCGCAGGATGCGATAGATGTGACTCTTCGGCACCCCTTTGCATTCCCGGACGAGGAAGTTGTCGATGCGCTGTCCGGCGCTGCCTTCATCCACGCGAACGTGGCTTACTGCGGGAGCTTTACTCAAGGCCATCTTTTTCAAATATACTTATTAGCGGTTTTTTCGGTCCTGATGCGTGGCGCTCGCCTGCAAGTGTGTTGTTCAGAGATTCAACACTGGCCCGCGCCCGCCCCAGAGCGACTCAACGCTGGCTTTTCCAGCGTCTTCCCCGCTCCCGAAACACCACAGGAAGGTCCGTCGCCAGACCAAAAAGAGGGCGATGGTACTGTATTCGACATAAACTTGTATCTATTGCGCGCCAGCGCACACGCAGATTGACGGCCCTGAATACGAGGGCAGTGAAGGAATCGTAGCAAGCAAGCCCGAGGTCGCGATGAGGCACGCAGCCGTACCAGAGAGTACGGCCAGCACCGGAATCGCGAGACCAGTCGTGCAGCAGATTCATTCCCTGCCACTCAGCGGATATCGCAGATTCAGGGTGCATAGACGAACTCCACCGCCCACATAGTTTGATTCCCCCGATGAAGGATAGTCGCGATAACGCCAAACTAAGTCACCGCAGTTAAGCGGTGGTGCGGTTCGTCCTGCCCGTGTGCTGCGCGGGAGAAGAAGACGAATGAAGCGCATGCTCTTCAACGCAACGCAGGCCGAGGAACTCCGCGTTGCCATTGTTGACGGTCAGAAACTGATTGACCTCGACATTGAATCGGCCGCCAAGGAACAACGTAAAAGCAACATCTACAAAGCCGTCATCACGCGCATCGAGCCCAGTCTCGAAGCCGCTTTTGTCGACTACGGCGCCGAGCGCCACGGCTTCCTGCCGTTCAAGGAAATCTCCCGCGCCTATTTCCAGCCTGGCGTCGACGCCAGCCGTGCTTCCATCAAGGAAGCCCTGAAGGAAGGCCAGGAGCTGATCGTCCAGGTCGAAAAGGACGAGCGTGGCAACAAGGGCGCCGCCCTCACCACGTTTGTCTCGCTGGCGGGCCGCTACCTTGTGCTGATGCCCAACAACCCCCGTGGCGGCGGTGTTTCGCGCCGCGTCGAGGGTGACGAGCGCGCCGAACTGCGTGACGTCATGGACCAGCTCGAAGTGCCCGGCGGCATGAGCCTGATCGCCCGCACCGCAGCCATCGGCCGCAACGCCGAAGAACTGCAGTGGGATCTGAACTACCTTCTGCAACTCTGGCGCGCCATCGACGGCGCCGCCGGCTCGCAGACCGGCGCTTTCCTTATTTACCAGGAAGGCAGCCTCGTCATCCGCGCGATCCGCGATTACTTCCAGCCCGACATCGGCGAAATCCTGATCGACACCGACGACGTGTACGAACAGGCGCGCCAGTTCATGGCCCACGTGATGCCGCAGAACGTGAACCGCGTGAAGCGTTATCACGACGACGTGCCGCTGTTCTCGCGTTTCCAGATCGAACACCAGATCGAATCCGCGTATTCACGCCAGGTCAGCCTGCCCTCCGGCGGCGCCATCGTGATCGACCACACCGAAGCCCTGGTTTCGGTGGACGTGAACTCCGGTCGCGCCACCCGCGGTGCCGACATCGAGGAAACCGCCTTCAAGACCAACTGCGAAGCCGCCGATGAAGTGGCCCGCCAGCTGCGTCTGCGAGATCTCGGTGGCCTGATCGTCATCGACTTCATCGACATGGAGTCGCAAAAGAACCAGCGCGAGGTAGAGAACCGCCTGCGCGACGCCCTGCGCTACGACCGTGCCCGCGTCCAGACCGGCAAGATCAGCCGTTTCGGTCTGCTCGAACTGTCCCGTCAGCGCCTGCGTCCGGCCCTGGCGGAAACCAGCTACATCCCCTGCCCGCGCTGCAACGGCACCGGTCACATCCGCAGCACCGAGTCTTCGGCCCTGCACATCCTGCGCATCCTCGAAGAGGAAGCCATGAAGGACAATACCGGCGCCCTGCACTGCCAGGTTCCGGTTGATGTGGCCACCTTCCTGCTCAACGAAAAGCGCGACGACATCGCCAAGATCGAGCAGCGCCACAAGGTCATCCTGGTGCTGATCCCGAATCGCCACCTCGAAACGCCGCACCACGAGATCGTTCGCCTGCGTCACGACCAGATCAACCTGGAAGAAGGCGCCATCCCCAGCTACCGGATGGCCACCAAGCCGGCTGACGAAGACTACACGCCGCCGTCGGCCAGCACCGACCGCCCGGCCCGCCAGGAAGCTGCCGTCAAGGGCATCACCCCGGACCAGCCGGCGCCGATCGTCGAAGCCAAGGCAGCCCCGGTCGTCGCGGCAGTCCCCGAAAGCCAGCCCGGCCTGCTCGCCCGCATTTTCGCCTTCTTCCGTGGCGAAAAGCAGCCAGAACCCGCACCGGTAGTAGTCCAGCCCGAAGCCCCGCGTCGCGAATCCCGTCCGCGCAACGAACGCGGCGGCCGTCGTGACGGTCGCGATGGCCGTGGCCGTCGTGATGGCCAGAAGGAAGAGCGCAGCGGCGAGCGTGCCGAACGCCCCGAAAACAACCGGGAAGCCCGCGAGGGTCGTGAAGGTCGCGAGACCAACCGCAACGCCACCGAAACCCCTGTGGTCGAACGCGAAAAGCCCCAGCGCCAGCGTGGCGAACGCCAAGAGCGCGGCGAGCGCCCCGAGCGTGAAGGCCGGACCGGCGAGCGCGGTGAACGTGGTGAGCGCGGCCGTGGCCGCAACCAGGCACCGAAACCCGCCGAAGCCGAAGGCGTGGTTGCCAGCGCCGAGCAGGTAACAGCAGTTGCCGCAGTCGCGGCAGCAGTCAGCGTCGAAGGCGTCGCAGCCGCCGCAACGGCAGAAGGCGAAGCCAACGCCGAACGCAGCCGCCGCAGCCGTCGCGGTCGCCGTGGCGGTCGTCGCAACGAGGAAGCCGGCACCACCGATGCGGCCGCCCAGGGCGAACTGGAAATCGGCGAGCAGCCCCAGGTCAGCACCGAAGCCGTTCAGACGACCGAAGCCGCCCCGGTAGTTGCACCCGCGGTGATCGTCGAGGCCAGCCCGGCTCCGACCGTCGAAGTCCCAGTCGTGGTGGTGGCCCAAGCCGCTCCGGTCGAAACCGCTCCCGTGGAGGCCGCACCTGTAGTCGTTGAAGCAGCACCCGCCCCGGTGGTGGTGGAAGCGCCGGTCGTCAAGCCCGACCTGATCGAACAGGCCGTGGAGGCCGCCCGCCAGCCGGTTGCGGTGGCTGCAGAGCCGATTGAAGCGGCCCCGGCTCCGGTTACCGAAGTCGCGGTCCAGATCGAAGCGGCCCCCGCGCAGGTCGAAACGGCTCCGCTTGAAACGGCTCAAGCCGTCGAAACCGTCGCTGTCGAACCTGTTGCTGAAGTCGTCGCCGAGCCCGTCCTTGCAGAAGTGCCGGTCATCGAGCCCGTCGCAGCACCGGTTATCGAAGCGCCTGTCGCTGCGATCGATCTGTCCGCCACGCTCGAAGCCAGTGGTCTGGTGCTGATCGAGACCCGCTCGGAGGCCATCCAGGCCTTCCAGAACGACGTCCCGGCAGAGCCTGCCCAACCCGTTCGCCGTCGCCGCCGTGCGGCTGCAACCGTGGTGGATGAGCCCCTGATCCAGGTGGAAACCGGCCCGAAGTAAGCTTCGCCGCCCAAGCAAAAAGGCCAGCCCTATGGGGCTGGCCTTTTTTTATCCGCTTGACCCATCCTGAAATAGGTTGACACTTTTTTGCCGCAGCAAGGAAGCGTCAATGGAATCAA
>JAOAUC010000067.1 GCA_030157785.1 Zoogloea oleivorans | reverse complement strand
AGGCTGTTGTCGGTGGCGGCGTAGGTGTAGCTGCCGTCGGCGTGGATGGTCAGGCTGCCATGGGCACCGGTGAGGGTGACCCCGGCCGCGGTGACGGCGGTGGCCGGGGTGCCGGTACCGGCGCCAACCTGGGTGACGGTGAGGGTGTCGTGGTCGGGATCGGTGTCGGCCTTGTCGCCGCCGAGGCCGGTGCCGGTGATGACGTTGCCGCCCTGGGTGGTGTTCTCGGTAACGGCCAGGGTGTCGGCGTTGGCCGTGGGGGCCGGGTTGCTGACGCCGAGCTGGAAGGTCTGGGCCACATGGGCTCCGGACGGATCGGTGGCGGTGACGGTGATCGAGTACGGGCCGGACACTGAAGCGTTGGCGGACAGGGTGCCGGTGATCAGGCCGGTGGCCGGATCGATGGCGAGGCCGGCGGGCAGGCCGCTGGCGCTGAAAGTGAGCACGTCGCCGGTGTCCGGATCGGCAAAGCCGGCGGCCGTCGGGATGGAAACGGGGAGGGCATCGATGCCGCTGACGCCGGGCAGCACGCCGGCAATCACCGGGGTGTCGTTGGCGCCGGTGACGGTGATGACCAGCTCGGCCGTGTCGGTCTTGCTGCCGTCTGTGACGGTGTAGGTGAACACGTCGGTGGCGGTAACGCCGGCGGCCAGCGCGGTGGCGTTGTTGGCCACGTAGGTGTAGCTGCCGTTGGCGGCGAGGGTGAGCGTGCCGTAGGTGCCGGCAAGGGCCACGCCGACGCTGCCGGCGGTGCCCGTGGTGGCTTCGGCGCCGGTGCGCAGGGCCGAGACGGTGAGGGTGTCGCCATCCACGTCGGTGTCCTTGCCGGCCGGGGTGGCGGTGCTGCTGATGACGCCGTTGGCGGCAGCCACGTCGAGCGTGGTGTCCTCGGTGACGGCGCCGGTGTCGTTGGCGGCCACGGGGGCGTCATTGAGCGGGGCGACGTTGATCGTGGCTGTGCTGGTGGATGTGCCGCCATGGCCGTCGGAGACGGTGTAGGTGACGACGACCGGGCCATTGACGTTGGCGGCGGGGGTGAAGGTGAGGGTGCCGTCCGGGTTGACGGTGACGGTGCCCTTGGCCGGATCGACGGTGGCGGAGGTGACGCTGAGGGTGTCGCCTTCCGGGTCGGTGTCGTTGCCGAGCACGGCGAACTT
>JAOAUC010000066.1 GCA_030157785.1 Zoogloea oleivorans | reverse complement strand
CTGCCTTCCTGAGGCGCAGTGCATTTCCGACCACACTGGCCGATGAAAAACTCATCGCCAAGGCGGCAATCATCGGCGAGAGGACCAATCCATACGCTGGATAGAGGGCGCCAGCTGCAATCGGGACACCGAGGGCGTTGTAGAGAAACGCGAAGGCCAGGTTCTGACACATGTTGCGGACCGTAGCGACTGACTGTACCGGATCGACACGCTGATCGTGGACAAGACTGGCACCCTGACCGAAGGGCGTCCTGCGTTCGAGGGCGCCATTGGTGTCCATCGTTGCACCGTCAGGCCGCTGCCTTTATTTCGATCTAAAAAAGGGAAACCTGTCTAAGAATGCTCGACACAGCTGATTTGCGCGAGTAATCCACCGGTCGCGCCTCCTCTTGAGTAGTTTAGTGCGAATGCCCCGAATGGGTGTGCCCTCTGCCATCATCAGGATCAAATCCAGCGCTGGCGCATCCCCCCAAAAGAAGCAGCATGGCCGCAGCCATGGCGATTGCGATGTTCTTCATCAGTACCCCCTATCTTTGCGTTAGGTTGACAACAAAATCTGCACTTATTTCCTGCGATCTGCATCAAGAATGATGCGAAGCCAAAATTTTTTGGTATAGCGCTAGGTTTGAATCGACCATTCTTTCAACAGAGAAGCGCTCCCGGACAATATCCTGACCTAGACGTCCCATCATGGAACACCTTCCTGGATTGGAGAGCAACTCTTCTATAGCCTGCGTTAGCGACTTTGAGTCTCCAGGGGGGACAACAAGACCCGTTATTTCGTGCTGAACCATCTCTGGCATTCCACCTACACTCGTAGTGACAACAGGGATTCCGCTTGCCATCGCCTGAAGACCGACATTGGCAAACCCCTCTAGAAGTGCTGGATGGACTAACATGTCACTGGCACGGAGAATTGTGGAGATGTCAGAACGAAAACCCATGAATTGCACACACCCTCCAAGATCAAGCTTACGAACCTGAGCTTCAAGCCTAGAGCGATGGGGTCCGCTTCCTACAACCAGGACACGGATGTCTTTGAATTTATTTCTTAACGAAGGAAGTGCATCCAGCAGGATATGGTGCCCTTTTCTCGGAATAAGTTGCCCGATTACACACAACAACGGAGATGCCGGCAAAACACGTAGGATCTTCCGGGCTTCCCATTTACTCAAGGTCGAGTCATATGCGCTTGCATCAACCGCGCTATGAATCACTGCTATTTTTTCAGAAGGAAAGCCAGCCTCTTTCATTACACTTGAAATTCCGTCAGAGACACATACTATTGCCTTCGGGATTTTTCCAATGCAGAAGCCGTTTAGCATCCCTGCTGAGATAGGATTGTCAACACGCCGAGTTATGATTACATTTGGATGCCCAACCCACTTTGCGGCCAAGGCGCCAAAGATGTCTGCGCCTCGGCGGCTGTGCAAATGTACGATATCGGGTTTTGCCGAGCGGATGATCCTGCTCAGTGTCAGGAGCAACCTTAGGTCGTGATCACCTCCATAACGCACGCCTTGAACATCAAGTCCTTCTCCTGTCGCCGCACGATAAAGCTCACCGTTGTCAGGACAGACAAGGAGGGCAGGCACTCCACGCTCCTCTAAGCCATGGACAAGGTGCTTGGTTTGCATTGCCCCGCCAAGGAGATGCCGGCCCGTTTCCAAGTGTAAAGTTCTGATCGTCATTTTAATTGTCTCTCTGCTGTTTCCGCACACAGCGCGGCGCTATCAGTTTGAGACCCTCTGGCTGACAATCAGGTGAGGCTCGAATTACATTTCAGACATCATTAAGACAGGAAGCTCCTCCTGTATTTATCACGTTTAATCGTAATTTTACTCTTACTTATTCGATAACAGCTTTCTGCTGCTCGCGACGAATGTAGGCGATTATGTGTGCCACGCTGTCTGGCGTAACGAGGGGGATCGGAGGCATGTCCCCAAATTGCCAATGGTGGGAACGAACGCCACTCTTTGCTGCAATCTGAAAAGCCATATCAGAGTGATGGGATGAAAGGTAGATGCGATGAAGGAACGGAGGCCCCTTCGCAGTCCCCTTCAGATCCGACCCATGGCAAACAGCACAGTGGTTATTGAAAAGTGACTTCCCGGCTTGTACGTCTGGTTTAAGTCCAGGGCTTTGTTTTGGTATTTCCCATCCCTGTCCACTAACAGAGATGCTGCTCACTGTCATAACAACTAAAACGAGTTTCTTTATGTAACTCATGCTTATTTCTCAATTCCTCGGCTCAGCCGCCACTGTTTCACCAGTGCGTAGATCGCCGGGATCACCGCCAGAGTCAGCACCGTCGAGGAAATCATCCCGCCAACCATCGGCGCAGCAATGCGGCTCATCACCTCGGAGCCGGTGCCCGTCCCCCACATGATCGGTAAAAGGCCGGCCATGATCGCGACGACGGTCATCATCTTCGGGCGCACGCGCTCGACAGCGCCCTCCATCACCGCTGCGTAGAGGTCACTGACGTTCGGACTGCGGCCACTCTCGCGGCACGTCGCCTTCACGGCTTCCCAGGCGTGATCGAGGTAGATCAGCATCACCACGCCGGTTTCCGCCGCCACGCCAGCCAGCGCGATGAAGCCCACCGCCACCGCCACCGACAGGTTGTAGTCCAGCAGCCACATCAGCCACACGCCACCAACCAGCGCGAAAGGCACCGACAGCATCACGATCAGCGTTTCGGTGAGGCGCCGGAAGTTCAGGTAAAGGAGCAAGAAGATCGTCAGAAGGGTGATCGGGATGACGACCTTCATTTTCTCGATGGCCCGCTCCATGAACTCGAACTGGCCACTCCACGTTACGTAATAGCCCGCCGGGAACTTGATCTGCTCGGCCACCGCCTTCTTCGCGTCGGCCACGTAGCCACCGATGTCCCGGTCGCGGATGTCCACGAAGATGTAGGCCGACAGCAGCGCATTTTCGGTGCGGATGCCCGGTGTGCCCTTGGCGACGACGACCTTCGCCAACTGGCCGAGCGGCACCATCGCTCCGCCCATGGTCGGCACCAACACCTCGCGGGCAATCTGCTGCGGGTCGGAGCGCAGCTCACGCGGATAGCGTACCGTTACCCCGAAGCGCTCACGGCCCTCAACAGTGGTGGTCACCATCTCACCGCCCAACGCGCTGCCGATCACATCCTGCAACTCGCCAACGGAAAGACCGTAGCGGGCCAGCTGTTCCCGGTCGGGCTCGATGTTGAGGTAGAAGCCACCGGTGATGCGCTCGGCAAAGGCACTGGTGGTGCCGGGCACCGTTTTGACGACCGCCTCGATCTCCTTGGCCAGTTTCTCCATTTCACCGAGATCCTTGCCGAAGACCTTGATGCCGATCGGCGTACGGATGCCGGTGGACAGCATGTCGGTGCGGGCCTTGATCGGCATCGTCCAGGCATTGGCCACACCCGGGAACTGCAGCGCCTTATCCATTTCAGAGATCAACTTGTCGGTCGTCATGCCGGGACGCCATTCGGCTTGCGGCTTGAGGTTGATGACCGTCTCGAACATCTCGGTCGGCGCCGGGTCGGTGGCGGTGTTGGCACGGCCGGCCTTGCCAAAGACTGATTCGACTTCCGGAAAGCTCTTGATGATCTTGTCCTGGGTCTGCATCAGCTCGGCAGCCTTGGTGATCGACATGCCCGGCAGGGACGCCGGCATATAGAGCAAAGTACCTTCGTTGAGGGTCGGCATAAACTCGGAGCCAAGGCGGGACGCGGGATAGACCGATATAGCCAGGACGATCACCGCGAGGACGATGGTCAGCTTCTTCCAGCGCATCACGGCGGCGATGATCGGCCGGTACACCCAGATCAGAACCCGGTTCACCGGGTTCTTTGCCTCCGGCATGATCTTGCCGCGGATGAACAGCAGCATCAGTACCGGCACCAGTGTCACCGACAGAATCGCCGCGCCGGCCATCGAAAAGGTCTTGGTGTAGGCCAGCGGCGAGAACAGCCGGCCCTCCTGTCCTTCCAGGCTGAAGACCGGCAGGAAGGAGACGGTGATGATCAACAGCGAGAAGAACAGCGCCGGCCCCACTTCCTTGCAGGCGGCCAGCATCGCCTCAAAGCGCTCCGCCGCCGAATGCCCTTCCGGCAGGCGCTCCAGGTGCTTGTGGGCATTCTCGATCATCACGATGGCCGCATCGATCATCGCGCCGATGGCAATGGCGATGCCCCCCAGACTCATCAGGTTGGAGTTCATGCCGAGCAGACGCATGGCGATGAAGGCCATCAGCACCCCCACCGGCAGCATCAGGATCGCCACCAGCGCGCTCCTCACATGCATCAGGAAGACGATGCAGACCAGCGCAACGATGATGGACTCCTCGATGAGGGTGCCCTTCAGGGTTTCAATGGCCCGGTGGATCAGCTCGGAGCGGTCATACACTGTCTGTACCGTCACGCCCTCCGGCAGGCCGGGACCGATCTCGGCGATCTTGTCCTTCAGGTTGTGGATGACCTCCAGCGCATTCTGGCCATAGCGGGCCATGGCAATTCCCGCGACGACTTCCCCTTCACCATTCAGTTCGGTCAGGCCGCGCCGTTCGTCCGGCGCCAGTTCCACCCGGGCGATGTCGCGGATAAGCACTGGCGTGCCCTTGTCGGCCTTGACCACCAGGAGTTCGATATCGTCCTTGCCGCGCAGGTAGCCCTTGCCGCGCACCATGTACTCGGTCTCGGCCATTTCCACCACGCGGCCACCCACATCCCGATTGGAGTCGCGAATCACCTGAGCGATCTTCATCAGAGGAATGCCGTAGGCGCGCAGCTTCACCGGATCGACAGTGACCTGGTAGGTCTGCACGAAGCCGCCTATCGAAGCGACTTCCGCCACCCCGTGGGCCTTGGCGAGCTGGTAGCGCACGTACCAGTCCTGAATGGTGCGCAGTTCGGCGAGGGTCTTGTCCTTGGCCAGCAGCGCGTACTGATACACCCAGCCGACGCCGGTGGCGTCCGGCCCGATCTGCGGTGTCACCCCCTTGGGCATGCGGCCGGAAGCGAAATTGAGATATTCCAGCACCCGCGAGCGCGCCCAGTAGATGTCAGTGCCATCCTCGAAGATGATGTAGACGAAGGACGCCCCGAAGAACGAGAAGCCGCGCACCACCTTGGACTTGGGCACCGACAGCATCGCCGTGGTGAGCGGATAGGTGACCTGGTCCTCGACCACCTGCGGCGCCTGGCCGGGGTATTCGGTGTAGACGATGACTTGCACGTCGGACAGATCGGGCAGCGCGTCGATGGGGGTGCGCAGCACCGCAAACACCCCGGCGGCGAGAATGAAAAGCGTGGCGAGCAGAACCAGGAAGCGGTTCCGGCCCGACCAGTCGATGATCCTGGCAAGCATGATGTGTCCTGTCAGTGGCCTGCGTGAGGGTTGGCTGCAGGCACCGGCGTTGCCGCCTTGCTGGCAGGCACAGCCGAGGTGATGACCCATTCACCGGGCTGACGCTCGACGAACTCGACATCGACCTTGGCACCCGGCTTCAAGGTCTGCAGCAGCGATGGATTGGCCACCTTGAACTCCATGGTCATCGCCGGCCACTTCAGGCTGGCGACCGGGCCGTGACTCAGGCTGACCGTACCGGCTTTGGCGTCCACCTCATCGACCGATCCTTCGGCACGATGACCCGCTGTCTTGGGTGCAAGTGCCGCCTTGTCGCCGTCCTTTTCGGATTTCGGTGCAGCGCCATGGCCGGAGTGTCCAAAGCCTCCGACCGCTGCCTTCAGGTTGCTTTCCGCATCGATGAGGAAGTTCGCCGCGACCACCACCTCTTCGCCAGCCTTCACGCCACTGAGCACTTCCAGATGGGTATCGCTTCGGGCACCCAGCTTGACCTCACGGGGCTCGAAACGTCCTTCGCCTCGGGCAATGAGGACGATCTGACGTGTTCCACTGTCGATCACGGCCGAGGCCGGCACCGTGACCACTTGTCCCTTGCCCCCCACTGGCACCTCAACCTGGGCGAACATCGCGGGCTTCAGGAGCTGGCCCGGATTGGCCAGTTCGACCCGCACCGGCACCGTTCGCGTTTCCGCATTGAGGGTCGGATAGACATAGGTCACGCGGCCCTCGAAGACCTTGTCCGGGTAGGCATTGATGCGCACCTTTGCAACGGCCCCCGTACGCACCTGAGCGATGTCCTGTTCGAACACGTCGGCGACAACCCACACCGACGACAGATCGGCCACCTGATACAAGGTGTCGCCCGGCATGAAGCGCATGCCCTGCAAAGCCTTCTTCTCGGTGACGACGCCGGAAACCGGGGAGCGGAAGGTGAGCGTGCGCTTGGAAGCACCGGATTTCGCCAGCGCACGGATCTGCTCCTCGGAGATATCCCAGTTTCTGAGGCGTAGCAAACTCGATTCGGCCAGTTGCTGCATGCCGCTGCGGGCTTCGCTGCCGGCCTCTTTCAAAGCTTCGACGCCCTGGGCGGCGATGGTGTATTCACGCTGGGCGGAAACCAGCTCCGGGCTGTACACCTCGAACAGCGGCTGGCCCTTGGTAACCGGCTGGCCGGTGACATTCACGTGCAGGCGCTCCACGTAGCCTTCGAACTTCGGAGAGATGGCAAAGCTGCGCCGTTCATCGATCTCGATGCGGCCGGCGGCGCGCACCTGCTTGTCGAGGGCGCGCAGTTCCACCGCCTCGGTACGCACGCCAAGCTTTTGCACTTTCTCGGTACTGATCTTGATCGAGTTGGCTGCCGGGGGCTCGTCGTCCGCCTCCCCTTCGTAGACCGGGACGTAGTCCATCCCCATCGGATCCTTCTTGGGCGTCGGCGAGGTGTCCGGCAAGCCCATCGGGTTGCGGTAGTAGAGGAGCTTGCGCTCCTTTTTCATGCCTTCAACAGATGTCGTCGCAACAGCCACAGAGGGCTCCGGGTGGCCGGCCGCCGGCCGCTGGCCCAGCCAGTAGCCACCACCGGCAGCCAGGGCGACCGAGAGGCCGATCACAATACCTGCGCCTGTTTTCATAGATCTTCTCCGAGGATTCGTTCGATTTCTGCAAGGCGCATCTGCGCGTCGGCCTGGGCCTTGATACGGTTTTGACGGGCCTGACGAATCTGCCGCTGGGCGTCGAGCAGCGTCGCAAAATCCACCTTGCCGGTTTCGTAACCGGCCAGCGCGGCCTTGAAAGTCAGTTCGGACTGCGGCAACAGGCTGGTTGCGGCAAGGGTTTCGGTTCGCCGCGCAGCATCGAAGCCGGACAGGTTCTCAGCCAGTTCGCCCAAGACCTGATTGGCGGTCGCGTCGCGACGGGCTTGCGCGGCCGACAGCATGGCTTCCGACTCGCGCTCCTGGGCCCGGCGGGAACCCTGCTGCAGGGGCAGGTTCAGTTCGACCATCAGCTCCCATTCCTTCACGGAGCCCTGGTACTGGATCGGCGAGACACCCAGCGTGAAGTCGGGGTAGCGGTTTTTGTAAGTCAGTTCGCGATTCTTCTCGGCCGAGCGGATCCGGGCCTCTTCGGCAAAGAGCTGCGGGTTCTTTGTCCGCACACGCTCCTCAAGAGCCCGCGGGTCGAGCTGGGCCGGGGCTGGCAGCGTTCTCAGCCGCTCTGGCACTGCAAGTGGGGACGCGCTGGGCCTGGCAAGGAGGGCATTCAGCCTCGCCTGCCATTGCCGGCGCTCATTCTCCAGGGCAACCAACTCACCCTTCATGCCGGTCTGCTCCACCTGCGCCCGAATCACGTCCTGCTGGGCGGCCAGCCCTCCGGCGTAGCGCACCTGGGCGATCTTCTCCAGGCGCGTCATCAGGTCGAGGATTTCGCGGGTCAGTTGCTCGTTGCGATGGACGTACTGGAGCTGCGAGTAAGCGGTCTTGATGCGTGCGGCGAGTTCCGCCCAAGTGCCGCTGGCGCGTCCGTCGGCGCCACGCGCGTCGAGTTCGGCGATCTCCCGCTTGAGATCCCGCTTGCCGAGCCACGGCACGTCCTGCATCAACAGGTAACGCGTGCTGCCGACCCGGGCCGGCGCCAGGGTGGGGCTCTGGTCACCCATGCGGGTGATGTCACGCAGTTCGGTACGAAACTTCGGGTCCGGCAAGGCGCCGGCCGGCGTGACCCGCTCGGCGGCGGCTTCAGCCTCGTAACGCATCGAGGCGTATTCAGGATTGCGGCTGCGGGCGAAGTCCAGCAGCGACTCGACGTTGGCACCAAGCGGGACGTCCTGGGCATGCGCAACCAGACTGAATGCTCCCAGCAGCACGGCGTACAACCAAATTGCGCGCGGTTTCGTACGCATCTTCATTGATGACTCCCTGAATATTGTCGGACTCTGGCAAGTGAAGCCACTTCACCAGAAAGCCTTCACGTCTTACGTCGCCCCTTGCGCTCACGCGACGGCGCCTTGGCGATTCTCTTCGACTCCGGGTCGGGCCGCTTCCTGAGAAGCCAGAACCACAGCACGCCCAGCACAAGCCCGGCGCCGCCACTAATCATGAGCAACCCGGTCAGTTGCTCATGATTGAGAATCGATATGTCGACCCGATACATGGCAACACGAACAACTCAGTTGCGCTCCAGATGCACCACGGTCATCGCACCGTTGATCTGATCAGCCATAAAGCGGACCTTGTCACCGGCCTTCACCTGATCCAGCCAGGCCGCATCCTTGACGCGGAACACCATGGTCATCGCCGGCATGCCGTTGGGCAGCGGGCCATGGGACAGGGTGAGCTTGCCGGCGGACTTGTCCACCTTCTTCACCAGGCCATCGGTCATTTGCGACGAGGCTGCGCCATGCCCGGCATGGGTTTCAGCAGGGCCGGGGTATTCGTTGTCAGCTAACGCCGGCGCGGAGAATGCGGCAACGAAAACTGCAGCAAGGGTGATGAACGAGGCTTTCATGGAAATTTCCTTCAGGAGAGGTATCGGAATTCAGTGACGGGCAAACACGCTGGTCGAACCATCCGCTTTGACGAGCAGCGTTTCGTAGGGCATTGGCTTGGCGCTCTCCATGCCGGGGGAGCCCGGCGGCATGGAGGGAACGGCCAAGCCAACGGCCTTGGGCTTCTCTTTCAGCAGGCGCTGGACATCCGCCGCCGGGACATGCCCCTCGATGAGGTAGTTGCCGACCTTGGCCGTGTGGCACGACCCGTAAGCGTCAGGCATGCCGAGCTTCTTGCGCTGCCCCGGAACGTCTTCCACCTCATGCGTCTTCACGTCAAAGCCCTGGGCCCGCATGTGTTCCGCCCATTTCCCGCAGCAACCGCAATACGGGCTCTTGTACACATCGACCTGAGCCCCAGCCAGGGCGGTGCCCGCCATCAGGCCCAGAACGGACGACAAGATCAGCGTCTGCAGTTTCATGGCGATTCCTTTGGTGATTGGGATGGCTCATTCTGGCAAATGCACTCCGACGGGAAGCTGTCCTGAAAATTACTTTTCTGTAATCTTCAAGCGGAGGCGCTGAAACCCTAGTGCGTATGCTTGAACCCGGGCGGATGGGTGTGCCCCTTTTTCTCCACGGCTACGGGAGGGACGGGCTCATCCTTTGCAGGGTCGCCATGAGCGTCATGGGCATCAAGCCCACCGTGACTGTGTCCCTCGCTGGATGCCACAAGCGCCGTATAGTCGGTCGCAGTCAGCCCTGGCAGCCTCTGGAGGAAGGCGACCAGATCCCAGATCGCTTCATCCTCCATCCCGCCCTTCGACCAGGCGGGCATGCCTGAAGCCTTGATTCCGTGCTTGATGATCCAGAACTGACGGGCCTGGGCGAATTGGGGATCGAGCGCAGCTTCGGGCTTGACGGTCAGCTTTGGGGGTGTCGGATAGAGCCCTTTCCGGATCTCCGAGTCCTCTGCTTCCGGAGACAAGTGACATCCCACACACATCGCGTCGTAGTTACCCGAGCCCCGGCGGCCCCGTTCCGGATTCGTCAGATCAACAGGCGGCTTGATCTCACTTGCCCGTACGGCAATGGAGCGCTCACGCGCGAATTCGAGCAAACGATAGGTCAGCGGGTGATGGGGCTCGTCGGCGGCAACGTTGATGGCGCCGGAGTAAAGAAGGACGGCCCCTGAAGCCGCACCCACGGCAGCCAGAACCGCCAGGGTGATCAGAGTCTTGTTCATGATGGGGTTCCTCAGTGCTTGTTATCGTGAGTGGAACTCAGTGACCGGAATGCGGGCCGGGCTTTCGGACCTGCACTTCGGTTGCTGCGGGCTTGCCCGTCGCCGGCATGGATTGCCCCCCCTGGGTTTTTGCGCGCGGCGGCTCAGCGGCGGGCCCGGTCCATTCATAGGCACGGGTGCCGGGAGGCTGCTTGTACCAGCCGGGGTCGGAGTAATCGCCGACCTTCTGCTCGGCACGGACTTTCAGGACAGTGAACATGCCGCCCATCTCCACCGCACCATAGGGGCCTTGGCCTGTCATCATCGGAAGGGTGTTGTCCGGCAGCGGCATCTCCATTTCACCCATGTCGGCCATGCCGCGCTCTCCCATGACCATGTAGTCGGGAATGAGATCGGTGATCTGCTTGGCGGCTTCCCGGTGATCGACCCCGATCATCGTCGGCACGTCATGGCCCATCGCATTCATCGTGTGGTGGCTCTTGTGGCAATGGAAGGCCCAGTCACCGGCTTCGTTGGCGATGAACTCGACTTGACGCATCTGCCCGACGGCGATGTCGGTCGTCACTTCCGGCCAGCGCGACCCCTTGGGCGTCGGGCCGCCGTCGGTGCCGGTGACCATGAATTCGTGACCATGCAAGTGAATCGGATGATTCGTCATCGTCAGGTTGCCGACGCGGATACGCACCCGGTCGTTCTGGCGCACATTGAGGGAGTCGATGCCCGGAAATGCCCGACTGTTGAAGGTCCACAAGTTGAAGTCGAGCATCGTGTTCACCTTCGGTGTATAGCTGCCGGGATCGATGTCATAGGCGTTCAGGAGGAAGCAGAAATCCCGGTCCACCTCGTCGATAAGGGGGTGCCGCTCCTTCGGATGGGTAACCCAGAAGCCCATCATGCCCATCGCCATCTGGGTCATCTCGTCGGCGTGGGGGTGATACATGAAGGTGCCTGGCCGGCGTGCCACGAACTCGTAGACGAAGGTCTTGCCAGGGGGAATCTGAGGTTGATTGAGTCCGCCAACACCATCCATTCCGCTGGGCAGGCGTTGCCCGTGCCAATGAATGGTGGTGTGCTCAGGCAGGCGGTTGGTGACGAAGATGCGCACCCGGTCGCCTTCGACCACTTCGATCGTTGGGCCGGGGCTTTGTCCGTTGTAACCCCACAGGTGGGCATTCATGCCGGGAGCGATCTCCCGCACAACCGGCTCGGCCACCAGGTGAAACTCCTTGACGCCCTTGTTCATGCGCCACGGCAGGGTCCAGCCGTTGAGGGTGACCACCGGGTTATAGGGCCGACCGGCGCCGGTGACGCCTCGCGGGAGATGCGGCGGCGCCGTGTTCGGATCCTCCTTCAGGATCAGCTCAGGAAGTGCTGCCATGGCGACGGGACTGACCGAGGCCGCGGCCACGGCACCGCCGGTCAGGCCCAGGCTTTGGATGAATGCACGACGGGATGTCATCGGGTGTCCTTTCGGTTCAGTGATCCGGACGGCCGGTGCTGGCCGGAGCGGTACGTGAGGCGGCGGCCAGGGAGGGCTTGCCGATCAGGGCCATTTGTAGATCACTCTGGGCAATCCAGTAGTCACGCAGGGACTCGATATAGCTGTTCACACTGGTGATCTGGGAGCGGGCGTCGGCAAGCAGCTCGAAGACCCCGATCAGCATGCCGTTGTAGCGCAGCAGGTTCTCTTCGGCGATCCGCTTGTTGAGCGGCACGATTTCGTCCCGGTAGTGCTTTGCAATGTCGAAGCTGTTGCGATACGCCGAGTAGGCTTCGCGGACTTCCGAACGGGCGTTGATGGCGGCTTCGGCCGCACGTTCAACGGCCTGGCCATAGATCGCCTCCGCCTTGGCAACCTTGCTGCCGCCAAAGTCGAAGATCGGAAGCTCGAAACTCACTTCGTAGCCGCGTTTGTAGCCGCTATCCCGCGCGCCCTCCAGGACACGCGCCGGCCCGAACTCCAGCACGTTGATGAAGCGCGTGGCCTGGGTGAGGCCAAGATTTTTGGCCAGTGCCTCGGTTTCGAGACGGACCGCCTGAAGATCGAGGCGCTGATCCAGTGCCGTTTGCTCGACAGCCGGCAGTTCGTCGGGCAACTTGGGCAGATCGGGCAGGCGCTCGGGGAGTCGAATCGCCTGGGGTGATGGCAAGCCCAGCAGCTTGGTCAGCCGCTCCCGCGCCGCAATGCTGGCTTGCTCGGCCCGAGCCAGATCGAGGGCCGCGGACGCATAGAAACCTTGCTCGCGCGCCTGCTGAAGCCGGTTGAAGTTACCGACTTCCGCCATCTTGCGGGCCAGGCCAGCGCCGGCTTCCGCCGCCTGCTTTACTTTTCGGAGGTAACGGACCGACTCTTCGGCCGCGATGGCACCAAAGTAGGCCTTGCGCGTCTCGGAGGCCAGCCTCGCCACCTCCAGCGCCGTCATGCGCTGGGTCTGGGCGAAGTTGCGTTTCTCGACCTCCACGGCAAGCGGCATGGTGATCAGCGCGAACAGGTTGAAGGTCAGCACCTGTTCGATCTTGAATTCGCGTACCCCATTCTCGGCGCGGCTGGTACGAAGCATCGAAAAATGGGGGTTCGGCAGGCGCCCGGCCTGGACCATCTCGGCTTCGCTGATCCCAAGATCGTAGAATGCGGCGCGGAGTCCCCGGTTATTGTAAATGGCGACCTGGACAGCATCCTCAGCGGCCAGAGGCTTGGCCAGCAGCTCGGTCACACGTGTATCGACCTCCTTGCGGGCCTCGTCGCTCCTGGCCCATTGGGCATCGGCACCGATACGGGCGCGGGTCGTTTCCCGCACGGTGTCGAAGCCTCCGTCCGGGGAGAAACTGGCACAGCCGCTCAGGACCAGCGTTCCAAGCACCAGGGCGGTCAGACCCTTGATGGAGCCGAAGTGTCGTGCGGATAGGGTTGAGCGCATGGCGAACTCCTAATGCTGATGATCAGCAGGAGGCCTCGCTGAGGCCGGCGGCGTCACTCCGCTCTCCTTCTGCAAAGCCCCATCGATGTTGGCAGGTGCCGCATGGCCTGCATGCGTGCCGCCTGAACGCTGGACACCTTCGTTGGCGGCTCGCCACCCGCTAACAGGTGCTTCCGACCAGGCACGATAATCGGACAAGGAGGACGCATGAGGGGAAGTCCTGGAGGCAGGCTCCAGGGTGGGCGGCTCAGCAGCCAGGACGCTTTTCGTCAAGGCCAGTGCCAGCAGTCCGAGCAGGGTTGATCGCATCGGTCGTCTCCATGGGGTCAAAGGGGGGCCTCGGGAATCTGGTGTTCCCATGGCGAGCAGTGTGCGGCGCAAAAACCGACAGGAGACTGACCCGGGAATTACATCTTTGTAATCTTGGGAAGAATGGAAGTGGCTTGCGCCAAACTAACGCGGCCAAATAGAGAAGGCTGCGAGGAAGACAATGAAAATACTGATCGTCGAGGATGAACCCAAAACAGGGGACTACCTCAAGCAAGGGCTGGTTGAAGCCGGCTTCAATGTGGACCTGGTCCGGGACGGCATGGACGGACTGCACTTCGGGATGACCGAAGCTTACGACCTCATCGTGCTCGACGTGATGCTGCCGGGGCTCGATGGTTGGCGCGTCCTGCAGGCCCTGCGCAAGGCCGGCAAGGAGATGCCCGTCTTGTTTCTGACCGCCAAGGACAGCGTGGATGACCGGGTCAAGGGACTTGAACTGGGGGCCGACGACTATCTGGTCAAACCCTTCGCCTTCTCGGAGTTACTGGCTCGCGTTCGAAGCCTCCTGCGCCGGGGGGCCAAGAACAAGGAAGTCGACGCCTTGCATGCGGCAGATCTGGAGCTGGACCTCCTGCGCCGCCGCGTCACGCGGGCGGGCAAGCGGATCGACCTGACCGCCAAGGAGTTTGCACTCCTTGAACTCCTGCTGCGCCGGCGCGGTGAAGTACTGCCGCGCTCCCTGATCGCCTCCCAGGTGTGGGACATGAATTTCGACAGCGACACCAATGTGATCGAGGTGGCGGTGCGCCGCCTGCGGGCCAAGATCGACGACGGTTTTGAACCCAAGCTGATTCGCACCGTGCGTGGCATGGGCTATGTGCTGGAAGAACAGGAGGACGAATAGTGCGCCCTGTCCGCCGCAAGTCGCTGACCTTCCGCCTGACCGTGCTGTTCGCGGCGGCATCAACCGTGGTGTTGCTGGTACTAGGTTTGATTGTGGCTGAGTCCGTCGAACACCACTTCGAAGAGCAGGACATGGAGGCCCTGACCGGCAAACTCGAATTGATTCGCCATGCCTTGGCCAAGGTTCATTCGTCAAAGGATCTGGCAGCCATTCCGCAGCAGATGGACGACTCCTTGATCGGCCATCATGGCTTGGTCGTGGCAGTAAAGGGGCCGGATGGTCGCACCCTGTTCGCCACCGAGGACGCCCCTTTCCCCCAGCGCTTACTGGATCGGGTCAAAACACCTGAGGCTGAGCGCCCCTACGTGTGGCAAGTCGATGACCAGTTGTCCTTCCGGGGTATCGTGGCCGAAGCACCAACCGGAGTTCAGGCGTGGCCGCCCGCCGTAGTCGCCGTCGCGACGGACATTTCCCATCACCAGAGCTTCATGGACTCATTCATGAAGACCCTCTGGCTCGTGGTCATTGGGGGCACCTTGGCGACCGGACTACTCGGTTGGTTTGCTGCCCGTCGAGGCCTGGCGCCACTTCGCGAGATGAAGCGAAGAGCGACGGAAGTCAGCGCCCAACGTCTTGACCAGCGTTTACCTGTGGATGCCGTACCCGTCGAACTGGCTGAGTTGGCCGAATCCCTCAACGACATGCTGGCCCGGCTGGAGGAGTCGTTCAAGCGACTCTCGGATTTTTCATCAGACCTGGCTCACGAACTCCGGACCCCAGTCAGCAACCTGATGACGCAAACCCAGGTTGCCCTCTCCAAGACCCGAAGCTCCACCGAGTACCGGGAGGTGCTGGAGTCCAATTGCGAGGAGTTCGAGCGTCTGTCGCGGATGATTTCGGACATGCTATTTTTGGCCAAATCGGAGAACGGCCTGATCGTACCGGGCCAGGAAAGCTTTGATCTGGCGGACGAGGTCACTGCCCTGTTCGATTTCTACGGCGCCCTGGCTGAAGAGAACGGCGTCACGCTACGGCTTGAGGGCTCAGGACTGGTGACCGGAGACAGGCTGATGCTCCGGCGGGCCATCGGCAATCTGCTGTCCAACGCACTTCGCTACACCCCGGTTGGAGGACGCATTGTCGTGACGGTCAGCGTCGTACGAGACAGTGCGGACGCCGATACAATCCACCTCGCTGTCGAGAACACCGGGGAACCCATCCCGCCGGAACATCTGTCGCGTCTCTTCGACCGCTTCTATCGCGTGGATGCATCCCGCCGCCACTCTGGCGATGGCGCCGGGCTGGGCCTTGCCATCACTCGTTCAATCCTGCGATCTCACGGAGGCGACATCGAGGGACGGACGGGGGAAGGAAGCAACATCTTCGAGATGTGGATACCGACATTGATCGTCACGCCCCGCAGCACGGACTGACCCGTTTGCAAGCTCACAGCCATGATCTGCTCAAATGCGCTCACTTCCCCAAATGACTCGTTGCTTCAAGCAACGAGCCGTCGCTTGGAGTATCTCGGCCTTCATACACTCCGGGCGACATCCACTGGCGACACCGAGGCGGTTTCTGCCTTATTTGCCCAGTTCATCAACTGTACGTATCGCAGCTATGCATTGGAGGAGCGCTGGCTCAGCGCCTGGACTCCCCTCGATCGGGAAGCTCATGTCCGGGAACACACGCACCTGATCGAACTGACCACCGAGCTATACATGAACTTCATGGCGGATGACCGGCTTACCTGCGCCTCAATACGTCGTGCGCTTGAGGAGGCTTTCTTGCCGCACATCTTCATCAGGGATCGTGCGCTCTTGCCGTGCCACCACACAGTCTCGCCATGATTGCTGGAATGTACGGATTGCGTATATTCTCTTTTCTGTTCTAGTATCTCAATGCCTTCCCTTCGCATGGAAGGCGTTCCTACGTACAGACCCTATGCCATGAAGCAACCTGCTCGCAGCCTTCTCTTGAAGAAACACGCTTCGTCCCTCAAGGCCAAGAAGCGGCTTGTCGTGTCCGTTGAGTCTGTCCGGCCGACACCAGCGGTTCAGGAGCGCGCGGAGCAGTTGGCCGCTGCCGCTCGGCGTGCCAAGGAAGCACATTTCCTGGACAAGTACCGGGTCGCTTTGCCTGGCTGATGCTGACTGACGAGGGATATGGTTACCTCCCCATCACGAAGGTTGATCCGGCGACTCTCGGTACGTTCTCGTGCGGAAAACCTCGTCTAGACGATTTTCTGACGGCACAGGCACTGACCTTGCACGAAGCCAGACTGGGTTTCACCAATGTGGCTTTTCATCAGCATTTTGAAGGCCCGGTCGGGTATTTCACTCTCGCCAACGACGCGATAAAGCTCAACAACTCCGAGAAGTTCGACTTGGGGGTCTATGAGCACATCGAACTTGCTGCCTTTCCTGCCGTGAAGATTGGGAGACTTGCGGTTCACCAGGACCTGTAGCGTACGGGTGTGGGCGCCGCCTTGATGGCGCTCCTGCTTGGTGACATTCTCAATACGGCAGGCTTGTCCGCCGCACGATTGATCGTTGTCGATGCGGATAACGATGAAGCGGTGCTCGGTTTTTACCGAAAACTCGGCTTTGAAGTCAGCCTTTGGGCAGAAGAAATGGCCAAGAACCACACGAAGAAACGCACTCAGCCAGCCACGATCAAGATGCACCGGGACGTATTCAAAGACCTTTGAGCGAATCAGCCGCTCTGGGCCGGTCAGTCAGTCCTCCCCCTGTTCTTGCGTTCTTTGGACCACGTGCCGTCGGCCGCCGGCATGCGTTGCAGAAAGGTGACTCTCCGATACAGAGGGCCCGGCGACCTCCGTCGCCCCGTGCGACAGCTCGTTCAAGATTCCGCAATCGGCCGCCTGTCGACCGTCCCGGCAACATTCTCGGAGTGTCAGCAGCTGTTTTTCCAACTGCAGCAGCTCGCGTATCCGATCGGCGACGTGATTGATATGGGCATCGAGTAACGTGTTGACGTCCTCGCAACTTTCCAATGGGCGGTCCCTGAAACACAGAAGCACCCGGATTTCGTCCAGTGTCATGTCGAGGGAGCGACACCGCCGAATGAAGGCCAGACGTTCAAGATGAACGGCATCGTAGATCCGATAGTTGCCTTCCGTTCGCGCTGCACGCGGGAGCAGCCCCTCGCGCTCATAGTAACGAATGGTGTCTACCAGAGTACCTGTCTGCTGGGCGAGCTGACCGATTTTCATCGTAAGGCCTGAGCCCGGCATGAGCTCAAAAGTGAATTGACGAAGGCGATCACCTTACCCCCTTGACTCTGGAGTTGCTACAGGGTTTCCAATGGCAGCAATAGGAGATCACCATGAAACCATCGCCCATCAGCCTGCAACCCGAGACTCAGCCCTCATCCTGCGGGTGTAGCGGCACGTGTCACTCCCCCGAGGCGCCCTCCACGAACGTGCCTCTGCAAGCCGACGATACGGAAGGCGGTTTGCAGCTTCGCATTCCGGCAATGGACTGTCCTACGGAGGAGAGTGAGATCCGCCGGGCGGTCGAGCATATCGGCGCGATCGGTGGGCTTCGTTTTGATCTGTCGGCCCGCACCCTGCGCATCGATGCGCCAAATGAAGCGCTGCCAAGCATCATCGACGCCATCCGCAAAGCGGGCTTTGCCGCAGAGCTCGTCAAACCGGGTACGCCAGCGGGCACAGATCGCGACGGCATTCCACGTGGTATCGCTATTTTTGCGATGGCGCTCGTCCTGGCGCTTGGCGCAGAAGTCCTGGCTTACCTGATGCCCGAAGTGCTTCTAGCCAAGATTGCCGGGATGGGTTTGGCGGCAACAGCGATCGTGATGGCCGGATTTTCAACCTATAGCAAGGGGCTTGCTGCCCTGTCTCAGGGGCGTCTGAACATCAATGCCCTGATGTCGGTTGCGGTCACAGGTGCCTTCGCCATTGGTCAATGGCCTGAAGCCGCCATGGTGATGGCTTTGTATTCCATTGCAGAGCTGATTGAAGCAAGGTCGGTAGATCGGGCACGGAACGCGATCAAGAGCCTGCTCGCGCTCACGCCGGAAACCGCTGAAGTGAGACAGGCTGATGGCAGTTGGGATGTGCTTGCCTCCCGAGACGTGATGCTTGCTGCAGTCGTCAGGGTCAAGCCTGGCGCACGCATTCCGTTGGATGGCGTCGTGACTGCCGGGAGCAGTGCGGTCAATCAGGCACCGGTGACCGGCGAGAGCCTGCCGGTGGACAAGACCATCGGTGACACGGTCTTTGCCGGGACGATCAACGAATCAGGGCTGTTGGAATTCAGGGTGACGGCTCGATCCACTGAGACCACACTGGCCCGGATCATCCACGCGGTTGAAACCGCTCAAGGCAGCAAGGCGCCTATGCAGCGCTTTGTCGATCGCTTTGCAGCCCTCTACACGCCCGCTGTGTTCGTGATCGCGCTGGCCGTAGCGCTCCTGACCCCGTGGTTGTTGGAGTGGAGCTGGTCTCAAGCGCTTTACAAAGCCTTGGTCCTTCTTGTGATCGCCTGTCCCTGTGCCTTGGTGATTGCAACGCCCGTTACGGTAGTGAGTGGGCTCGCCAGCGCAGCACGTCGGGGGATTTTGATCAAAGGCGGCGTCTATCTGGAGGATGCCCGTAAGCTGAAGGTCATTGCTCTCGACAAGACGGGGACGATCACCGAAGGCAAACCGAAGCGGGTCGCAACCGAAATCCTGGATCAGACCGTATCCGAGAAAGTGATTTTGGAGTGGGCCGGCAGCCTGGCAGCCCTCTCCAACCACCCTGTATCAAAAGCCATTTCAACGGCACTGGCGCCGTCCGCCACCGTTGTCGATCACTTCATGGCGCTGCCGGGGCGTGGTGTTCAAGGTCGCATCGGTAACCAAGACCTGATCCTTGGGAATCATCGATTGATCGAGGAGCGCAAACTGTGCGGTCCTGCCATCGAAGCTCGCCTCGTCGAACATGAGGCCCAGGGGCGCACGATGACACTCCTGGCCAACGAAAGCGGAGTGCTGGCGATCTTCGCCGTTGCCGACACGATCAAACCTCATGCCCGGGAAGCCATCTCGGCCTTGCATACCCTGGGCGTCAAGGCAGTCATGCTGTCTGGCGACAACCAGGCAACGGCTCAGGCCGTTGCCGCACAGGCTAATGTGGACGATGCACGCGGGAATCTGCTGCCTGACGACAAGCTCAAGGCCATCGAAGCCTTGCAGAAAGAATTTGGCCCCACGGCGATGACCGGTGACGGGATCAACGATGCGCCTGCGTTGGCACGCGCCGATATCGGCATAGCAATGGGGGCTGCGGGGACGGATACCGCCATGGAAGCCGCCGACATCGTGATCATGAACGATGATCTGCGCCGGATTCCTGAAGCCATTCGGCTCTCGCGCACGACGCACAGGGTGCTTTGGCAGAACATCATTCTGGCGCTGGGAATCAAGGCAATCTTCCTGGTTCTGGCTCTGCTAGGCAGTGCCACCATGTGGATGGCCGTGTTTGCTGACATGGGGGCCAGCCTATTGGTGGTCAGCAATGGGCTGCGGCTACTACGCCTTGGTCAACCTGACGATCAACCCACCAAGGTTCACGGCTGAGTTGAAACATCTTCCGGTATACTTTTGAACATGCGTTTTTGGGTTGCCCTCCTTCTGGCTGTATTTATGCCGCTCCAGTTTAGCTGGTCAGCGGTGGGTGCTTATTGCCAGCATGAGACCGGGAAAAATGCCGGCCATTTCGGGCATCACAGTCACGAGCACCAAGCATCGAAAGCGGAAACCTCCAAGCAATCTGATTCCGGTGAAGGTGTCGCCATCGACGGAGACTGTGGGCTGTGCCACTACAGCGCCCTCAAGATTCTCGGTCAGGACACTCGCTGCCTGCCTCGGTGCCCGGTGCCCTCAGCACCGGAATCAACGCCAGCCTTCTTTCGCACCCACATCCCCCCAGGCCCCGAACGGCCAAACTGGTTCGCTGCGCTCTGATTCGGCGCAGCGGCCTGCTTTAGTTTTCACTTAGAGCCCGCCTTCAGGCGGCGCCCGCGCCGGATCTCGTTTGTTTCGTCGTCCTGTCGGTTTCTGCCGACGACTGCACAACAAGGAGATTTCAATGCGCACCCCCGTGCCATTCAGAACCGCATTCCCGCTGCTCGCAGTCCTTTTTGCGACCGCATTCGGTGCTCATGCTCAGGCGCCGACATCACTTTCCACGCAAACCGTTGTACTCAATCAGCTCCCCAGCGAAGCCGCTGGTCCGTTGACGCTTGCCGCCGCGCTCGATCTGGCTCTTCGAGCCAACCCTGAGATCACCGTAGCGCTTCGCGAACGCGAGGCCAGTGAAGGTACTGTGATCCAGGGGCGTGCGCGGCCCAATCCGTCCATTGAGTTTCTTGTGGAAGACACCCGCACTACGACGCGCACCACGACCGTACAGATCAACCAGCCCATCGAGCTCGCAGGCAAGCGAAGCGCCCGGATTGCGATCGCCGAGCGCGGCCGGGACATTGCCGACATCGAGTTGGCCACTCGCCGTGCTGAGATCCGGGCCTCGGTCGTCAGCACCTTCTTTGACGTACTTTCGGCACAAGAGCGGACCCGGCTCGCAAAAGAGACCGTCATTCTCGCTGAGCGAGCCACGGGAGCCGTCTCCAAGCGTGTCATCGCCGGAAAAACCTCTCCCGTCGAGGAGACCAAGGCGCGCGTTGCGGAGGCTGGGGTTCGGGTCGAACTAGCCCAGGCGCAAGGTGAGTTGCGGGTCGCCCGTCAGCGACTGACAGGGCTCTGGGGCAATCCGATTCCACGATTCGAACGTGCAGAGGGAGACGTCGATGCGCTTCCTCCAGTGCCGTCCGTCAACGGTGTCGCGCAGCGGATCGAGGCATCTCCAGTCCTGAGGCGGGCTTCGGTTGAGATCACACGACGCGCTTCGATCACGGCTCTGGAGCGTGCCCGGCGCATTCCTGACCCAACGATCAGCGTCGGGGTGAAACGCGCCGAGGAACTTGGCCGAGACCAACTCCTCGTAGGCGTGTCGATCCCGATTCCCGTCATCGACAGTAACCGCGGCAACCTCCTCGAAGCCCTCAAGCGGGAAGACAAGGCGCGGGATGAACATACTGCCCTGCGAGTCAGGCTTACTGGTGATGTCCTGCAGGCCCGTGAGCGGCTGAGCAATAGCCGGCTTGAACTCGAATCCCTGCGGCGCGAGGTGCTGCCCGGGGCGCAACTGGCCTACGACAACGCAACCAAGGGCTTTGAGCTGGGCAAATTCAGTTTTCTCGATGTCCTCGATGCCCAGCGGACGCTGTTCCAAGCACGTAACCAATACCTGCGTGCCCTGACCGACAGCCATCGGGCCGCGGCCGAAATCGATCGCCTTCTGGCTGATCGTATCTCTGAATAACGCAAGGAGGATTCCAAGATGAATCTGAAGAACATGACGACCCGGATCAGCCGAAAGCACCTGATCGCCGTAGCCCTCATCATCGCCTTTGGCGGTGTGGCAGGTGGCTTCATTCTGCACGGTGGGCAAGGCGCCTCGGAGAGCGAGAGCCATGCCCACACGGAGGAGCATGGGGATGCAGAGCATCACGGCGCCAAGGCAGACAAAGCACATGCCGAGGATGCCTCGCACGGCGATACCGAGCACCATGCCCAGACAAGCGGTCCGGGAGCGCACGGTGGAACGCTCCTCACAGACGGCACGACCCGTGCCGAGATTCAGCTGGATGAAAGTGCTGGCGAACCTATCATGCGCCTCTGGCTTCTTGACAATGGCAAGCCCGTTGCACCTGGCGCCGTCAAAGCCCACCTCACGCTCACCCGACCGACGGGTGAAGTGGAGCGGATGGAGTTTGTTGTCGACAAGGACAGCCTGAAAACGCGGGGGACGATCGCGGAGCCCCACGTATTCGAGGCCGTTGTCGTCGTCGAGACTGGGTCTCAAACTCGCCGCTTTATGCTCAACCGCGAGGAGGGCAAGGTCGAACTCAGTAACGAGCAGATCAAAGCAGCAGGAGTTGAGATCGATAAAGCCGGCTCAGCCCGGATTCAATCTTCTCTGCAACTTCCCGGTGAGATCCGCTTCAATGAGGATCGTACGGCACACGTCGTTCCCCGGGTCGCCGGGGTGGTTGAGAGTGTGTCTGCCAACCTGGGGCAGATCGTCAAGAAGGGGCAAGTGCTGGCCGTGCTGGCAAGCCCCGCGCTCTCGGAACAACGCAGCGAGTTGATGGCAGCGCAGAAGCGTCTGAGCTTTGCCAGGACGACCTACGAGCGGGAGAGGAAACTGTGGGAGGAGAAGATCTCCGCCGAGCAAGACTACCTGCAGGCGCGACAGGTGCTGCGCGAGGCCGAAATTGCCGTCGCCAACGTTCAGCAGAAGCTCACCGCCATCGGTGCCAGTGTAGATGCCGATGGCGGCCTCAACCGCTATGTGCTGCGTGCCCCCTTCGACGGAATGGTTGTGGAAAAGCACATTGCCCTGGGTGAAGCGGTCAAGGAAGACGGCCAAGTGTTCACGATCTCCGACCTGTCCACCGTGTGGGCGGAAATCAGTGTTCCGGCCAAGGATCTGGCCCGGGTCAGGATCGGAGAGAAAGTCACTATCAAGGCATCGTCTTTCGACTCTACAGCGACCGGCACTGTGGCCTACGTGGGCGCGCTCATCGGCGAGCAAACCCGCACGGCACGGGCTCGGGTGCTCCTCTCGAACCCTCAGGGAAGCTGGCGTCCTGGCCTCTTCGTCAACGTGGAAGTGATCTCTAGCGAAACCGAAGTGCCGGTCGCCGTGCTTTCTGAGGCCATTCAAAACATGGACGGAAAGAGCGTCGTGTTTGTCCGAGTCGACGGTGGTTTTGTGACGCAGCCCGTTCAGACCGGACGCAGTGATGAAGCGCACACCGAAGTCGTCTCTGGCATCAAGGCGGGTGCGTCCTACGCCGCTGCCGGCAGCTTCGTGCTGAAGGCAGAAATCGGCAAAGGCTCAGCTGAGCACGCGCATTAAGGAAAAGGGGAACGATCATGTTTGAACGCATCATTCGCTTTTCCATCGAGCAGCGCTGGCTCATCCTTCTGGCCGTTTTCGGGATGGCTGCGCTGGGGGTCTTCAGTTACCAGAAGCTTCCCATCGACGCCGTGCCCGACATCACCAATGTCCAGGTCCAGATCAATACCCATGCTCCTGGTTACTCCCCGCTGGAAACCGAGCAGCGGGTGACCTACCCCATCGAAACGGTGATGGCCGGGCTGCCCAACCTGGTCCAGACACGTTCCCTGTCCCGCTACGGTCTGTCTCAGGTAACGGTGATCTTCAAGGATGGGACCGACATCTACTTTGCACGGCAGCTGGTGAACGAGCGGATACAGGACGCCCGGGACAAGCTGCCTGCCGGTATCTCGCCGGCCATGGGGCCGATATCGACCGGGCTCGGCGAGATCTACCTGTGGACTGTGGAAGTAAAGGAAGGCGCCAGGAAGCCGGATGGCAGCCCCTACACCCCCATCGACCTGCGGGAGATACAGGACTGGATCATCAAGCCACAACTGCGCAATGTGCCGGGCGTGACGGAAATCAATTCCATTGGCGGCTATGCCAAGGAGTATCAGGTCGCTCCCTTGCCGGAACGTCTGGCGGCCTACGGCATGACACTGCAGGAGATCGTCACGGCGCTGGAGCGCAACAACGGCAACGTCGGGGCCGGCTACATCGAAAAGCGAGGTGAGCAATACCTGGTTCGTGCGCCCGGACAGGTGAAGACCGAAGAGGACATCCGTAACGTCATCGTCGGTACCGCCCAGGGCCAGCCGATCCGCATCCGTGACGTGGCCGAGGTCGGCATTGGCCGTGAGCTGCGCACCGGGGCTGCCACCGACAATGGCCGGGAGGTAGTGCTCGGCACGGTCTTCATGTTGATCGGCCAGAACAGCCGGACGGTCTCCCAGGCCGTGGACAAGAAAATGGAGGAGATCAACCGCAATCTGCCCGCCGGGGTGGAGGCGGTCACCGTCTATGACCGCACCACGCTGGTGGACAAGGCCATTGCCACGGTGAAGAAGAATCTCCTGGAAGGCGCCATTCTCGTCATCGCCATCCTTTTCCTGTTCCTCGGCAACATCCGGGCCGCACTCATCACCGCCTGCATCATCCCGTTGGCGATGCTGTTTACCTTCTCGGGCATGGTAGCCAACAAGGTGAGTGCCAACCTGATGAGTCTCGGTGCGCTCGATTTCGGCATCATCATCGACGGTGCGGTGGTGATCGTCGAGAACTGCATACGCCGGCTATCCCATGCTCGGGCATCCCTGGGCCGCCCCTTGAACCGGACGGAGCGCTTCCACGAGGTTTTCAAGGCATCCCGTGAGTCGCGTCGAGCGCTGCTTTTCGGGCAACTGATCATCATGGTGGTCTATCTGCCGATCTTTGCCCTGACCGGCGTCGAGGGCAAGATGTTCCATCCGATGGCCTTTACCGTCGTCATCGCGCTCTTGGGCGCGATGATCCTGTCGGTAACCTTCATCCCTGCCGCGGTTGCCCTCTTCATCGGTGACAACGTCTCCGAGAAGGAGAACCGCTTGATGCGCCTGGCCAAGGAAACCTACGCACCCGTGCTCCGGTGGGCCATGAACGCCAAGCCCGTCGTGCTCACGTTTGCCCTCGTGACGGTGATTCTCAGTGGTCTGATCGCTACGCGAATGGGGAGCGAGTTCATTCCGAATCTCAATGAAGGCGATTTCGCCATCCAGGCCCTTCGCATCCCGGGTACCAGCCTGACGCAGTCGGTAGCCATGCAGCGGCAGTTGGAGAGCCGGCTGAAGGAGAAATTCCCGGAGATCAAGCGCGTCTTTGCACGGACGGGTACGGCGGAAATCGCTTCGGACCCGATGCCGCCCAACATCTCGGATGGCTACATCATGCTCAAGCCCGAGAAGGACTGGCCGGAGCCTAGGCGAACCCGCGACGCCCTGCTTGAAGCCATTCAGGCCGAAGTGGCCACCTTGCCTGGCAACAACTATGAGTTCTCCCAGCCCATCCAGCTTCGTTTCAATGAGCTGATCTCCGGGGTCCGTAGCGACGTGGCTATCAAGGTCTTTGGTGACGACATGGACGTTCTGAACGAAACGGCCACGGAGATCGCCACCATGCTTGAAAAAATCAATGGCGCCTCCGAAGTGAAGGTAGAGCAGACCACCGGCTTGCCGGTACTGACCGTTCAGATCGACCGGGAGAAGAGTTCCCGTTATGGGTTGAATGTCGGGGACGTGCAGGATGCCGTGGCGACGGCGATCGGCGGGCGTGAGGCTGGGACCCTCTTCGAGGGCGATCGTCGTTTCGACATTCAGGTTCGTCTTCCCGACAACCTGAGAAGTGATCTGGAGGCGATCAAGCGACTGCCGATTCCGCTGCCACGTGGTGGGGCTGTTGGAGATACCCGAGCGAACTTCATTCCTTTGGCCGAAATCGCCACCCTGAATCTGGCCCCCGGACCTAATCAGGTCAGCCGGGAAAACGGCAAGCGCCGGATCGTGGTGAGTGCGAATGTACGCGGGCGGGACATTGGCTCGTTCGTCGGGGAGGCCGAACAGGGGCTCGCACGAATCAAGGTAGCCGCAGGATACTGGACAACTTGGGGAGGAACGTTTGAGAACCTGCAGTCAGCCACGGCACGTCTGCAGATCGTCGTACCCGTCGCTCTGCTCCTTGTCTTTGTGTTGCTCTTTGCCATGTTTGGCAACATCAAGGACGGACTGCTGGTGTTTTCGGGCATCCCGTTCGCCTTGACCGGGGGCATCATCGCCTTGTGGCTGCGTGACATTCCCCTTTCCATTTCGGCAGCAGTGGGCTTCATCGCCCTGTGCGGCGTTGCTGTGCTGAACGGCCTGGTGATGATTGCCTATATCCGCAGTCTGCGCGAGGAAGGCCAGGCGCTCGATCCTGCGATCCACGAAGGAGCCTTGACCCGCTTGCGCCCCGTTCTGATGACGGCATTGGTGGCATCCCTGGGCTTTGTCCCGATGGCGATCGCAACAGGGACAGGCGCGGAGGTACAGCGCCCCCTGGCCACTGTCGTGATCGGTGGCATCCTCTCATCGACCATTCTCACCCTGCTTGTGCTGCCGCTGCTGTATCGCTTGGCACACAGCTCGGATGAGGACATCGGAAGGGATGATTCGCCTGGGGCAAGCTGATATTTTCCTGAGCGCTCATTCGCTCAAGCCTGCCAGCCGTCAGATAAAACAACGGCCTGCAGGCTTGCAGCGAATCAGGTCATTCACCCATAGCTGAATGCCCGCCTGCTAGGAGCGCATCGCGGCTTTGACCACCCCGGCCCGCTTCAACGTTCGCCAAGGCGCCAGCAATAAGCTGTTCAGCATGCAGGCGCCCCCAAACCAGAGCCCGGAGATAATCAACTGTCCCAAGGCCTGCTTCCAGGCCGGCGCATTCGACGCTGCAATCTGCAGCGTCATCGCCAGACAGAAGAAGCTCAAGATAGACACTTGGATCCAGCCTGCCGCCGGCATCAGTCGGCTGGGAATCAGCTTCGCTTCCGTTCGTGTAACTTTCAACTGACCAGACCGATGCAGCCAACGAACCTCCCGGTCGGTCAGATCATGTTTTTTCTGGATTTCCAGCACCTGCTGACGTGCTACTTTGGGCGGTTCAAAACCAAAGCGGTACCGGAAGAAGTTTGAATTATCCAGCGCCATGCTGTTTCGTTTTTCTTGCGTCCATGTAGCCAGCACGAGTTTGATCGAGCCAGGGATGAAATACTCGTTGTAGTCTCGGGTGGCCTTGCGCTGTTCGCCAATGAGGTTGATCTGGATGCTGTCTTGTGGGGCCGACTGCTGCTCTTTCATGGTGACGTTCACTTAGCGTGGTTGGAAACCTTTTCAACCCTCGTAGTAGTCTCGGCCCGCAATGCGCTGCGAAGGGATGACATTAATCTGGATCGTCGGCCCGGCCGAGCGTGCCAAGGCGGCCATTTTGTCGAGGGGTTTGCGTGCCTCGAAGTGGGCTACGGCGGCGGCGAGCAGATTGCGTAGCTGCGCTGACGAATCTTCGGTCCACAGATGGCCGTTGTAGAGTTCGGTTGCAAGATCTGCATCGGGATCGGTTGGCGCGATTCGACTGAGGAAGGCCTGCAGGTCTGGGTCAGCAACCGCCTCGTTCAGACGCCCGTCACGAATCAGCAACAACAGCACCTTGGCGATTGGGTCAGCGTCAATGACCGCCGCGCGGGCAACCGCAATCTGGAGTCGGATCGTCCTGAGCAGATCCAGGTCAATGCCACTGCCGCCGCGCATGGTTCCGTCGCCGGTTAGCAGCCAATCAATCGAAACCCTGAACACCGTTCGGACTGCATGCAGGAACTCCGCACCGGGTTTTTTCAGCCCACGGGCGGCGTCGCTGGTGAAGCCTGCCGAAACACCCAACCTGCGGGCAAATTCAGCTTGGCTCAGGCCCGTGTGCGAAATCACATGGGTCAGCCTCGCTGCAAAGCCTTCCAGGCCAGCGCTTGAGCTGTGGGAAGATGCTTGATCCATCATTCTCTTAAGGCGTATAGTTGTCTCTATAGATAATGAACTGTCTCTCTTAAAGATAGACTACTCTTGAATGCCGATGAAGTCACTCCGCTCGGTCATGGACGCTGTAGAGATCATTTATCGCCTTCGCCGCCTTGGTAAAAGCCAGGCGCAGATTGCTCGCGACTTGGGTGTCACCGGGGGCGTGGTTAATAACGTTATCCACGACCGGATCACCGCATACGAGGTGGCAAGTCATATTGCGGGTTTGTTGACATGCAGGATCGAGGAGCTTTGGCCCGCACGCTATACCTTCAAGCCGCGCGGGCCGTCAGCCCATCGTGGCGTTCAAAAGGAAGGAACGCCATGGCCTGATCAATAATCGAATTGTCAGGCCAGGAAAAGCAAAGCCCCCAGAGCTGACACTCAGGGGGCTTCACAGAACTGCTTGAAGTGGGGACTTCATGGCGGATTCTGCGATTCCCAAGCCCGCCTGTCAAGGCCGGGCGGCCTTAACCATCTCCCAATACATATCGCCGATCACGTTGCGAGAGCAGCGTGCGTCGGCCCGACCTGGAGAAATGGCTGGCTTCTGTCGGCTCGGCCTCCCATGGCAAACCGGAGAATCGCAATGAGAAAAATCCGTCAGGTATTGCGCCTGCATTTTGAAGAGCAACAGAGCCGTAGGTTGATCGCCCGCAGCCTAGGCTTATCCCGCGACGCCGTTTCCGACTACATTACCCGCGCAGCGGCTACCCGTCTGCCGTGGCCATTGCCTGACGACATGGACGATGGGGCATTGGAGCACCGGCTGTTTCCACCGGTGGTAGCACTTGCCCCCGCGCGTAAGCCTGAGCCAGACTGGCCCAAGGTACATCAGGAACTAAAGCGCAAGGGCGCGACCCTTCAGGTCCTGCATGAAGAATATTTGAGTGAATATCCCAACGGTATTGCCTATAGCCTGTTCTGCCTGCGCCACAGGGAGTTCACTCAGACGCTAAAACGCTACATGCGGCAAGTGTATGTGGCCGGAGAGCGCGTCTTTGTTGACTACGCTGGGCCGACGATGACTGTTGTCGATCCCGTGAACCGAACAATGCGGAAGGCGCAAGTCTTTGTCGGTGTTCTGGGGGCATCGAATTATATTTACGCGGAGGCCCACTGGTCGCAAAGTCTGACGGACTGGATTGCCGCCCACTGCAGGATGTTTGAACACCTCGGCGCCGTGCCTGCCGTAATTGTGTGCGACAACCTCAAATCAGCGGTCATCAAGGCCAGCCGCACGGATCCTGTCATCAACGCCACGTATCAGGACATGGCCGATCATTACGGCACACTGATTTTGCCTGCACGCGCTTACAAGCCGAAGGACAAAGCCAAGGCCGAAAACGGCGTCCTGATCGTGGAACGTTGGATCATGTTCCGACTGCGCAAGCGGGCGTTCGGCGGCCTTGCCGAGTTGAACGAGGCAATCCGAGCTCTACTGGTAGAGATCAATGCCCGTCCGTTTCAAAAGCTGCCAGGCTGCCGTCAGAGCAATTTTGAAACTATCGATCGTCCCGCGATGCGGACGTTGCCAGCGACGCCCTATGAATATGCTGAATTCCGCAAGGTTCGCGTCGGACTGGACTATCGCATCGTTGTAGACGAAGTTCCCTACAGCGTCCCGTTCAACCTGGTTCGGCAAGAGGTAGAGCTTCGCCTCACTGCGGCGGTAGTCGAGGTACTTCACCGCGGCAAACGGGTGGCAAGCCACGCACGCAGTAACGGTACCGTGCCAGTCATCGATCCGCAGCACATGGAGGCGGCCCACCGTCATTTCGGCTTGTGGGGAGCAGACCATGCACTGGAATGGGCTGTGCAGACGGGCGCACATGTCCACCGTATCTTGGAAGCGATGCTTGTTGGGATGCGAACCCGCGAACAGGGGTATCGGGCACACAACGGGCTGAAGCGTCTGGCTAAGGATTTCGGTAACGAACGGCTCAACATGGCCTGCCACCGTGCGATAGAGATCGGCGCGCCATCCCTGTCGAGTGTTCGTTCAATTCTACGAAACAATTTGGACCGTCAGCCTGCCGAATCGCAGGATCGTCGGGAAGCCAACTTTGAGCACCCGAATCTCCGGGGCTCGGACTATTACAGTTAAGCGAAGGATTGACGAATGCTGACGAACGACACGATGCGCAAGCTCAACGAACTGAAGCTGTTTGGCATGGCCCGAGGTTTTGATAATCAGCTAAGCAGTGCTGCGGCGGCCCACCTTGCTTTTGAGGAGCGCTTGGGCCTTCTGGTGGACCAGGAGGTTACTTACAGAGAGAACCGGCGCTTGAAGCGTCTGTTGCAGGTGGCTAAGTTGCGAGAGAGTGCCTGCATGGAGGATATCGACTATCGGGCGGGACGCGGACTGGATCGCAGTGAAATGGCCTCGCTGGGTCAGTGCAACTGGGTTCGCCATGGTATCAACATGATCATCACCGGAGCGACGGGCGGGGGCAAGACTTGGCTGGGTTGCGCACTGGGAAATCAGGCATGCCGGCAGGGGCTGACGGTAACGTTCCAGCGGTTGCCCCTGCTTCTTGAAGAACTGGCCATATCTCACGGAGATGGGAGTTTCTGCAAACGCCTGAGTGCATTGGCAAAGGTAGATTTGCTGATCTTGGATGACTTCGGGATTGCAGTGTTGAACGCTGTCGGACGCAATGATTTACTGGAGGTGATTGAGCAGCGTACTGGAAATCGCTCGACGCTGATTACCAGTCAGTTGCCAGTGGATCGGTGGCATGACTACTTGAGCGGGGGGAACCCGACGATGGCGGACGCGATTCTGGATCGATTAGTGAGCGGAGCGCATCGGATGGAACTCAAGGGGGAGTCGATGCGCCGGTTGCGGGGAAGGAGCGCATCGCTCGGCACATGAACGCCTGTTTTTGTAACGGAATTCAGAACCCGCCGACCTGGCGGGTTTTTTTATTGGAATGGGTGGCGGTTTTGCGGGTGGAATGGGTGGCCGGCTTGGTGTCGTTACAGGTGGAGGGTTTCGATCGTTATGTGTGGCTGAGTTGGGGTGGAATACGCACTCGGAGACGCGGTCCGAGAGGAGCCGCTCGATCAGCCGGGCACAGGCCGGCCCG
>JAOAUC010000065.1 GCA_030157785.1 Zoogloea oleivorans | reverse complement strand
TCGGCCCGGCCTTCAAGGACATCGCCGCCAAGTACAAGGGCCAGGGCGACGCCGTCGCCAAGCTCAGCGACAAGGTTCGCAAGGGTGGAGCCGGCGTCTGGGGCCCGATCCCGATGCCGCCCAACGCAGCCGAAAAGATCAGCGATGCCGACCTGAAGGGCGTCGTCGAGTGGATCCTTAAGGGCTGACAAGAAGCGCGAGGGGTGCGTAAAGGGGCGACTTCAGTCGCCCATCGGACTCCGACCAACGGTCTGCGCTTGATTTGCGCACGGATGGGCGACTGAAGTCGCCCCTACAAGTCCGCCCCCCACAAGTCCCCCGGCCTTCTTGACTCGGGTCAATGACCCCACTTCCGTGTCAGCCTACTTTGGCAGCCTTGCCTGAAGGAGCGCGAGATGGACCGACCCCTGATTCTCCATGTGGCTGTATTGCTCGGCCTGACCGCCCTGGCCGTGGGCGCTGCCCCCGCCGCCGAGCCGGAACCGGATCGCCAGAAAGCGCTGGTTCACATGGTTCGCCAGGACTGCGGCTCCTGCCACGGCATGCGGCTGGCCGGTGGACTCGGCCCCGCCCTGCTCCCCGCACGCCTTACCGATCTGCCCGACGAATTCCTCGTCGCCACCATTCTTTACGGCCGCCCCGGCACCGCGATGCCCGGCTGGCAGCGCTTCATGAACGAAGCTGAAGCGGGCTGGATCGTCGCCCGCCTCAAAGAGGGCTTCCCGCCCCTGGCCACCGGACACTAGATCATGCGCCTCGCTCCCCTGCTGTCCACCCTCGCCCTCGCACTTTCCGCCTGCGCCACGACGCCCCCCGAGGCCCTGCGCGGCACCGGTGACCTGGGGGTCGTCATAGAACGCGCCGCCGGCCGCATGCAGGTGATCGAACACAGCCACAACACCAGCCTCGGCACCGTCGACGGACTGGGCGACCTGTCCCACGCCCACGTGGCTTTCTCCCGCGACGGGCGCTACGCCTTCGTGTTCGGCCGCGACGGCGGGCTCACCAAGGTAGACCTGCTGACCCGCAAGATCGCCAAACGGGTGATCCAGGCCGGCAATTCCATCGGCGGCTCCGTGTCGCAGGACGGGCGGCTGGTCGTTGCCCAGAACTACGAACCCGGCGGCATCAAGGCCTTCGACGCAGACACCCTCGAACTGCTCGCCGACGTGCCGGCCGAATACGCCCCCGGCAAGTTCTCGCGGGTCGTCGGCCTCGCCGACGTGCCCGGCCAGCGCTTCGTCTACGCCCTCTTCGACGCCAACGAGATCCGCGTCACCGACTTCAGCAACCCGCGGCAGCCCGTCACCACCCGCTACCCGGCCGGCAAGCAACCCTACGACGGCCTCGTCACCCCCGACGGGCGCTACTTCCTGGCCGGCCTGTTCGGTGAGGACGGCGTTTCGCTGCTCGATCTGTGGAAGCCCGCAGGCGGCGCCACCAGAATCCTTTCCGGCTACGGCAAGGGCGAGGAAAAGCTGCCGGTCTTCAAGATGCCCCACCTGCGCGGCTGGTCGCTGGCTGCCGGGCAGGCCTGGCTGCCAGCCATCGGCCGCCACGAAGTGCTCGTCGCCGATGCGCGCAGCTGGCAGGAAACCGGCCGCGTGCCGGTCAAGGGCCAGCCGGTCTTCGTCATGGCCCGCCCCGACGGGCGCCAGATCTGGGTGAACTTCGCCTTCCCCGACAACGAATGGGTGCAGGTCATCGACACCGTCGAAAAGCGCGTCGTGCACACCTTCAGCCCCGGCAAGGCGGTGCTGCACCTGGAATTCACGCCCCGCGGCGAGGAAGTCTGGATTTCCTCCCGCGACAGCAACCGGGTCACCGTCGTCGACACCGCCACCTTCGCCACCCGCAAGGAGCTGCCCGTCGACGCCCCCTCCGGCATCTTCTTCACCTCCCGCGGCCAGCGGATCGGCTTCTGACATGATCGCCACCGACCCCCGCGACTTCCTGCTCCTCAACGACTTCCAGCGCGGCTTCCCGCTGCAGGCCGAGCCGTGGGCTGCCGTCGGCGAACGCATCGGCTGCGGGGCCGACGAAGTGCTGGCTCGCCTTGCCCTGCTACGCGACGACGGCAAGATCAGCCGCGTCGGGCCGGTGTTCGCCCCCAACCGCATCGGCGCCAGCACCCTCGCGGCAATGGCCGTGCCGGTGGACGCCCTGCCCCGCGTCGTCGCCATCGTGAACGCCTTCTCCGGCGTCAATCACAACTACCTGCGCGAGCACCGCTACAACCTGTGGTTCGTCGCCAGCGCCGCCGACGAGCCCGCCCTGGCCGCCCTGCTGGCCGACATGGGCGCGGCCACCGGCTGCCCGCCCATTGCCCTGCCGCTGGTCGAGGAGTACCACATCGACCTCGGCTTCGATCTGGCCAGCGGACGCCGCACCCGCCACGCCATCGGCGAAGTCGCCCCCCGCCAGCCCCTGCCGGCCGCCGACTGGCGCCTCATCGACGCCCTTCACGACGGCCTGCCGTGGGTGCCGCGCCCCTACCGCACGGTGGGCGACGCCGCCGGCATCAGCGAAAGCGCCGTGCTGGCCACCCTCGAACGCTGGCTTGGCGACGGCACCCTGCGCCGTTTCGGCGTCGTCGTGCGCCACCGCGAACTCGGCTACCGGGCCAACGCCATGTGCGTGTGGGCGGTGCCCCCCGAACAGGTCAGCGCCCTCGGCCACAGCCTCGCCAGCCATGACGGCGTGAGCCTGTGCTACCGTCGCAAGACTTCGCCCGACTGGCCCTACAGCCTTTTCTGCATGATCCACGGACAATCCCGCGACGCCGTCGAAAGCCGCCGCACCGAGCTCATCGAGCAAGTCGGCCTCGGCGCCTTCCCGAGCGCGGTGCTGTTCTCCACCGACTGCTACAAGCAATGCGGCGCCCGCTATCGCGCCCCGCAAGGGCTCGCCGCATGAGCCGCCCCGCCCCCCCAGTCATCGACGAACTCGACCGACGCATCATCAATGCGGTGCAGGGCGGCTTCCCGCTGGTGGACGAGCCCTACCGCCAAGTCGCCGACAGCCTCGGCACCACCGAAACCGAACTCCTCGCCCGCCTGCAACGCATGCTCGACACCAGGGTGCTGACCCGTTTCGGCCCGATGTTTCACGTGGAACGCCTCGGCGGCCGCTTCGTACTGGCCGCCCTCGCCGTGCCGGAAGAACGCTTCGACGAAGTCACCGCGCTGGTGAATGCGCTACCCGAAATCGCCCACAACTACCGCCGCGAGCACCACCTCAACATGTGGTTCGTGCTCGCCACCGAAACACCGGAAGGCATCGACGCCGCCACCCGGCGCATCGAGGCCGATACCGGCCTGCCGGTGTTCGCCTTCCCGAAGCTGCGCGAGTTCTTCGTCGACATGAGGCTGAAGGCATGAACGCACCCGACGATCTCGACCGCCGCCTGGTGATCGCCACCCAGGCCGGCCTGCCCCTCGTCCCGCGCCCTTACGACGCACTGGCCGCGCAGCTCGGCGTCAGTGCCGAGCTCGTCAAGCAGCGCCTCGGCGCCATGCTCGACAGCGGCCGCATCCGCCGCATCGGCGCCGTGCCCAACCATTACGCCATCGGCTATACCGCCAACGGCATGTCGGTGTGGGATGTGGACGACGCGCGCATCGCCGAACTCGGCGAAGCCGTCGGCCAGCTGGAATTCGTCACCCACTGCTACGAGCGCCCGCGCGCCCTGCCCGACTGGCCGTACAACCTGTTCGCCATGGTGCACGCCGGCGACCGGGCCACCGTGCTGGCCCGCATCGACGAAATCGCCGCCCTCCTCGGCCCGGCCTGCCGCGCCCGCGACGTGCTGTTCTCCACCGCCATCCTCAAGAAAACAGGTCTGCGCATCGGCGGCGACTGAGCGCCAGCGCACAGAAGCCCCGCTCCCGACTATCTATCCTTTGCTCATGGCGAGTACCGCACAACCCGTGCGGAAGCCCCCATCCAGCACGGAGATCATCATGAACAAGGATCAAGTCAAGGGACGCGTCGAAGAAGCCACCGGCAAAGTGAAAGAAATCGCCGGCAAGGTGGTGGGCAACAAGGATCTGGAACGGGAAGGTGCCATCCAGGGGCTGGGCGGCAAAGCCCAAGCCGCCGTTGGTGACCTCAAGGCCGACATCAAGAAGGCCGTCGAAGACAAGTAAGCCTCTCGCAAGATTTTCCCCGCCCCCCGCGCAGGCCTTCGCCGCGCCGGGGCGCTTGTCATGGGCGCTGCATGCCCCACAACCTGTCCCACGGTAAAACCCCCATGAAAACCCGAATTGGCTTACCCCTCATCAGTATGGCCCTGGCTGCCAGCATGACTTTGGCTGTCGTCGGTTGCAGCAAGACCGACGAATCGAAAGGCCTTCCGCCGCCGAGCACCACGGTCGGCACCGAGATTGACGACAGCGTGATAACAACCGCCGTCAAATCCGCCCTGCTCGCAGATCCCGACGTGAAGAGCTTCGATCTCAAGGTGGAAACGCGCAAGGGCGAAGTCCAGCTCAGCGGCTTTGTGGACAACCAGACTCAGGTCGACCGGGCGACGACCATTGCGCAAAACGTGTCAGGCACCAAGAGCGTCCAGAACCGGGTCAGCCTGAAGGGCAGCGCCACCTCGGTCGGCATCAAGGTCGACGACGGCATTGTCACCACCAAGGTCAAGGCCGCGCTGCTGGGCGACGCCGACGTAAAGAGCCAGGACATCGCCGTGGTCACCCGCAACGGCGAAGTCCAGCTCAGCGGCTTTGTCGACAATCAGGGCCAGATCGACCGCGCCACCCGCCTTGTCGAAGGCACCGACGGCGTCAGCAAGGTCATCAACGAACTGAGCATCAAGAAGTAAGGCGGCGCTCGGGCACCGGGGCGTGGATCAGCGCAATGCTGAGCCACACCGCCACGCTGAAATACAGCGACATCCACACCATCTCGCTCTGCCAGTCCTGCAGGCGGTGCGACACCACCCAGCGGCTGGAGACATCCAGCAGCCCCTGGGCAAGCCCCATGTAATGGCGCCCGCTGGCCTCGTCGGCGAGCCAGCGTCCCCAGTACATGGGCACATCCACCAGGAACATGAAGAACACGTAGGCCAGCCCGGCCGTGCCCCACAGGGCCAGCAGCGGGCGCAGTCGGGCTGAACAGCGCGGCCAGATCTCCACCAGGCTCAGCACCAGCAAGGCCGCACTGACGCCCCACAGGGTTTCCTCGAAAACGTGGCCGATGTTGGAGGTGGTCAGCACCGCGTACCAGGAGCAGGTTTCGGCAATGGCGATCAACGGCACCATCATGGCTGCCGTGGTCCGGCCGACGCGGCTGTCGGTGGCCAGCGAGGTTTCGCGCAGAATCAGCGCCCATTGGGCCACGAAGCACAGCTCGGCAATGGTCGCCACCGAGCGCCCGACCACCACGCTCGACAGCCACGAATCCACCAGGCACAGGCGCGGCACATCGAAGACCGGCAACACCGACCGAAAGGCGCAGCCCAGCACATAGCCCGCCGACAGCAGCAACTGCATGCGCCGTACGGCGTAGGCATCGGCCGGAAGCAGGGTCTGGCGCCGCCTGAGGGCGGCCGCGGAGAGCAGCCAGGCCACGATGTTGATCGCGCTCACCGCGCACAGGAAGGACCACCAGGAAAAGACGCTATGGATCATGATGGTTCAAGGTAGAACGCGTTTCCGCGAAGATCAAGGTAGAGCGTAATACCGTATGATCTTAATCAGAATACGGGCGACGAAAGGCAGTTTTTCGCCCGCCACCGGTCCGGTCGGGTACATTCGCCCCCTTTACTTTACGGATGCAACCATGGCGGACGAGAACCATCCCGAAACTGGAAAACCGCTTCGCAAACTGCGGCTCGGCCCCTTTCTGTTCATCGGCATCCTGTTCCTGGGGCTCGGCGCCACCGCCATCGGCTACACCGCCTGGCCGGCCTACACCTTTCGGCAGGAAGCCCTCGCCATGGGCGTTGATGCCGCCGGCAACCGGAGTTCAGAGGCCGACTGGAGCATGACGCTGAGCATGATCCTCGGGCTGGTGTCCTTCATCGGCGGCATGCTGTGTCTTGGCGGCGCCTTCCTGATCCGCACGCATCTGCGGGAATCCAGGCAACAGTAAGGCCCGTTGGGTCGGACTTCAGTCCGACAGTTTCCTGATCAGCGTAAACATCGCCCGGTGGGTCGGCAGTTCGATTCCCTGCGCCGCAGCCATCGCCAGCAGGGCGCCGGTGATCGCGTCGATCTCGGTACGCCGGCCGGCGAGCACGTCCTGCAACATGCTGGCCCGGTTGGCGGCGGTGGCCGTGGCCACGGCAATCACCCGTGCGTGCGCCGCCGCCTCACCCAGTGGCAGGCCGGCAGCGCGCAGCACCGGCCAGGCCTCGCTCACCAGTGCATCGAGAAGCCCCCTGTGCGGCGCGTCCAGCAGCGCCCCGTTGGGCACCCGAAAGAGCGCCGCCAGCGGGTTGATGGCCACATTCACCAGCAGCTTGGCGAGCCGGGCGGCGGCGATGTCCGGCTCGACCCGGGCACGCAAGCCCGCCGCCATCAGCAGATCGGCCACCGCCTCGAATCCCGGCGGCAGCAGCGTGTCGCCGGCGCCGGACGGCACCACCCGCTCGCCATCGCGAAAGGCACCTTCGGTGGTAATGCCCTGCCCCGCCGGCAGGCTGCCGCAAACCTCGCGCAGCACGTCCTCGACCAAGCCGTTCTGCAGCGACAGCACCCCGCGCGGCCGCATGAGCAGCGCCGTGCGCGCCGCATCGGCCGTGTCGCCGGCCTTGACGAGAATGATCACCCAGTCGGCCTGGGGCAAGGCATCGGGACCAAAGGCCTCCGGCCGGAAGCACGCATTGCCGACCCGCACACCGGCGCGCAGGGATGCTGCACGGGCCTCACTACGCGCTACCACCGCCAGCGGCCCGCACGCCGACAGCCGGGAGGCGAAATGCAGACCGAGGGCGCCGGCACCGATGATGGCCAAGGGGTAACGGGGAGTTGTCATCGCAAAGGACTCAGTGAGCGGCAGCAGGCGTGATCGTCAGGCGGTTGCCCTGCTGGACGAGGCTGAATTGCCGGAGCACGTTCATCCCCAGCAAGGCCTGCTCGCCCATGTCGGGCATCACCGCCACGCGGGCGTTGCGCACCTCGAAGGAGCCGAAACGGATCGACGGCACGCGGGCCACGCAACCCTCGCTGCTGCCGTTGGCGGTGCGGAAAGTCTCGCGCCGGCAGCAGCCCGGCTCGTTGCCGCGGCTCAGGTCGAAGCCGATGGCGCTGCACTCGCGGATGCCCAGGCGTTCGCCCACGCGCTGCGGAATCGAGGTGAGGCTGGCGCCGGTATCCACGATGAAGCGCACCGGCTCGGCGCCGATCTGCCCCGGCAGCTCGTAGTGTCCGCCGCGCCCGAGACGCAGCTCCAGCGCCTCGCCGGCCTGCACGGCAAAGGCGGTATCGCCCCGGGACGGGGAGAACCAGTACGCCGCAGCGAGCGCGCCCAAGGCGATCAGGGCCGTCCAGAACAGCGCCGGCAGCAGCCAGCCGCCCGACGCGGCGCGAGACGCCGACGCCCGGTCATCCACTGTCAGGCGTGACTTGAGCGCATCGAGGCGGCGTGCCTTTTCCGCGTCGGAGAGCGTGAAGCGTTGTGATTCCGTCTTGTGATCGTCGTCCACCGGCATGTCCCCTTGTCCATGGATACAGGTTCAAACGCCTTCGGCCGGCGTCTTGGGTTCGACCACCGGCGGCGCTTCCGGTGCCGGCAGGGGCACGGGTTCCGGCGGCAGTGGCGGCGGCGCTTCAACAGGTGGCGCCACCGGACGCGGCCGACGGCGGGGTGGCGGGGCCGGTTCCGGCTCGGGCGCCGGCGCGAAGAGGCCCGTGGCCCAGCTCCACGCGCGGCGCAGCAGACCCGGCTGCTCCTTCGACACGAAGCGCATTTTCGGGTCGATCAGACGATTGGCCAGCGCATAGTGGAAAGCATCGCCGACAATCGGCAGCGCACTTTTCGCGCCCTGCCCCCAGTAATCGCTGCGCAGGGTGATCCGGTTGTCGTTGAAGCCGACCCAGGCGCCACCGACCAGTTGCGGGTGCATCAGGATGAACCAGCCGTCGGTATTGTCCTGGGTGGTGCCGGTCTTGCCGGCCAGATCGGCGCGCAGGCCGAAGGTGTTGCGGATGGCCGTGCCGGTGCCCCGGTCGACCACGCCGCGCATCACGTCGAGCAGCGTGTAGGCGGTGGCCGGCGGCAGGGCCTCTTCGGGCGCCAGCGGGGCAAACTCTTCCAGCACCGTGCCGTGGCTGTCCTCCACGCGGGTCACCAGCACCGGCTCGATGTAACTGCCGCCGTTGGCGATGCTGCCGTAGGCCGAAACCATCTCCTTCAGCGTCACCGGGCTGGTGCCCAGCGCCAGCGACGGCACCTCTTCGAGCGGGCTCTGGCGCACGCCCATCTTCCTCGCCAGCTTGGCCACACGGCCCGCACCCACCTGCTCCATCAACTGGGCGGTAATGCGGTTGCGCGAATACACCAGCCCGTCGCGCAGGCTCACCGGCTTGCCGCTGGGTGGCGACTCGTCGGTGGGGCGCCAGATTTCGTCGTTCTTCAGCGGGATCTCGACCTCCTGGTCGATGATCGTGTCCGCCGGACTCATGCCCTTGTCGAAGGCAGCCCCATACACAAAGGGCTTGAAGGTGGAGCCCGGCTGGCGGCGCGCCTGGGCCACGTGGTCGAAGGGGTCGAGCACAAAATCCCGGCTGCCGACCCAGGCACGCACCTGGCCATCCCGCGGGTCGAGGGCGAAGAAACCCACCTGCACGCGGGTCTTGTCCCGCCGCAGGGCATCGGTGAAGGTCTTGTCGGCCAGCAGGCGCGTCACCGCGTCGTCCGGCGGCAGCCCGGCTGCCAGCGCCGCCCGGTATTCCTTCGACTCCTTCACAAAGGCCTCGACCAGCTCCGGGCTGCCGGCCCAGCCCTTGCGCCCGCCCCAGGCCTGGTCGGCCAGGCCCTGCAACTGGCGGCCGCGACGCACCACCGCCTGGGTGGCCTGGGCCTGCAGGCGGCTGTCGAGCGTCGTGCGCAGCACCAGCCCGTCGGCGTAGATGTTGTAGTTGTTGCTGTCGGCCCAGGCAATCAGCCATTTGCGCAGCTGCTGGGCAAAGTGCGGCGCCGGGCCGGGGGCTTCCAGCTGGCGCTCGAAGTCGATGCGCAGGGGCTTCTTCTGCAGTGCCGCCAGCCGCGCTTCGTCGAGCTTGCCGCGCTTCACCATCTGCGCCAGCACGATGTTGCGCCGGGCCACCGCGCGCTCCGGGTTGATCACCGGGTTGTAGTAGCTGTTGCCCTTGAGCATGCCGACCAACGTGGCGCCTTCCAGCACATCCAGCGAGCGGGCCGGCTTGTCGAAGTAGGTGCGCGCCGCCATCTCGATGCCCCACGCGTTGTACAGAAAGGGCACCGTGTTGAGGTAGGTTTCGAGGATTTCGTCCTTCGAATACAGCGCCTCGATCTTGAAGGCGGTGATCGCCTCCTTGAGCTTGCGCGTCAGCGTCGGCGCCCGCCCGATCTCGTCGGGGAAGAGGTTGCGCGCCAGCTGCTGGGTGAGCGTCGAGCCGCCCTGCTTGTCGCCCGAGAATGTCCGCAGCGCAGCACCGCCGAGGCGGTAGAAGTCGATGCCGTGGTGCGCGTAAAAGCGGTGATCCTCGGTGGCAATCAGCGCAGCCGTCACCTGCGGCGAAATCTCCGCCAGCCCCACCCACTCGCGGTTGGCCCACTTGAACACCGCCAGCTCCTTGCCATCGGCGGACATCACCCGCGCCGGCTGCTCCAGCTTGGCCTTGCGGATGTCACGGATGCCCGGCGTGAAGGGGATCAGGACCAACACCCACAGCATGAAAGCCAGCGGCAGCCCCGCCGCCACCCGCAGCACCTCCCGCCGAGTGGGCCGGCGCAGGCGGACCAGCAGCGGACGGAGGTGGTCGAGGGTGCGTAGCAACAGGGGCGGGAGGGACATCGGACGAACGGTGAGACGGGGAAGGCAGGTTTTTAACACATCCGGCGCGGGGATTCCGGGTTGGGCATGCGCGGCCCCGGTGGCCACGCTCGCCTGTCCCGAGCCCCACCGATGCCGGCCCGTCGGACCCCGGAACCGTCCCGACCCTCCCGGACCTCCTCGCGAGGAGCTCGACGAGTGTCATGCCCTGTCTGCGAGTCTCTCGAGAGAAGCTCGCCGACAGGGGCATCCTGTCCGGGAGATTGTCGCGAGGAGCCCGGCGACAGTGCACCTCTATCCCGCGGTCTCAAGCGAGGACTTCCGATATGGGACGGAGTACCCCGGAGGGAGGTGGCGAGGAGCGGAGGGAAAGGCAGCCGGCGGCTCAGCCCACCGCCAGCACCGCCGCCCCCTGCACCGCACCCTTCCTCAGCGCCGCCAGCGCCTCGTTAGCCTGCTCCAGCGCAAACGCCGTCACCGACGTACGCACCGGAATCCGCGGCGCGAGGGCGAGGAAATCCAGACCATCCTCCCGCGTCAGGTTCGCCACCGAGCGGATCATCCTTTCACCCCACAGATCGGCGTACGCAAAGCCCGGGATGTCGCTCATGTGAATCCCTGCGCAAACCACGCAGCCGCCCTTCTCCATGTGGCCCAGCGCCGCCGGCACGAGGGGCCCGGCGGGGGCGAAGATCAGCGCAGCGTCGAGTTTTTCCGGCGGTTGCTGGCTGGCATCGCCAACCCAGCGGGCCCCGAGGCGGCGGGCGAAGTCCTGGCTCGCGCTGTCGCCGGGGCGGGTGAAGGCGTAAAAGGGGCGGCCCTGGTGTTTGAGCACCTGGGCAATGATGTGTGCGGCGGCGCCAAAGCCGTAGATGCCGACTTTTTGCGTGTCACCGGCGAGGCGCAGGGCGCGGTAGCCGATGAGGCCGGCACACAGCAGCGGGGCGAGTTCGAGCGCCGAGGGCATGGCTGTGCATTCGGCCAGCGGGAAGCAATAGCGGGCATCGGCAACGGTGTAGTCGGCATAGCCGCCGTTGATCTGGTAGCCGGTGAAGCGCGCCGCATCGCACAGGTTTTCGCGACCGCTGGTGCAGAAGTGGCAACTGCCGCAGGTCCACCCGAGCCAGGGCACGCCGACGCGCTCGCCGACGCCGACGCCCGTCACGCCCTCGCCCAAAGCACTGATGCGCCCGACGATTTCATGGCCGGGGATGATGGGCAGCACCGGCTCGGGGAGCTCGCCGTCGATGAGGTGCAGGTCGGTGCGGCACACGCCGCAGGCCTCCACCCGCAGCTGGATCTGGCCCGGGCCGGGCGTGGGCACCGGCAGGGTTTCGAGACGCAGGGCTTCGCCGGGGCGGTGCAGGACCATGGCGCGCATGCTGGCGGGAACGCTCATTTCATTTCTCCCGGCTCGGCCCGGGCCACACGGCGGCGGGCGAAGAATTTGCGGGTTTCTTCGATCACGATCATGCCGACGGCCCACGGCAGCAGGAACAGCCACACGCTCGCCGGGATCGGCGCAGTGCCGAGGAGTTCGTTACCGAGCGGGGTGTAGTCGATGAGCAGGATCAGGGCGACTTCCAGTGCCACGCCCCACAGGATCAGCCGGTTGCCGCCAAGGCCGGTGGTGAAGACGGAGCGCAGCGCGCTGCGGCACAGGAAGACGTTGACGATCTGCAGCAGCACGATGGCCGACAGGCAGGCGGTGGTGGCCTGGCGGTAGAGCAGATCGTCGCCGCCCAGCGTCATGCCGTAAGTCCAGCCGCCGCCCAGCAGCACGTGGAAGAACACCGCCAGCGCCGCGGCCGCTTCGTAGAGGCCGAGGAAGAGGTAGGCGCGCAGCGCCACCGCGGTGTTGAGCAGGCGCTGGCTGCGGGCACGGGGCGGGCGCGTCATCAGCCCCGGGTCGCCGCGCTCGACCCCCAGGCCCAGGGCGGTGAGCGAATCGGTGCCCATGTCGATGGCCAGGGCCTGCACCGGCATCAGCGGCAGCGGGATGCGGAACAGCGCGAAGGCCAGGTTGGGGATCAGCTCGGCCACGTTGTGCACCAGCACGTAGGTGAGGAACTTGCGGATGTTCTGGAACACCGCGCGGCCTTCCTCAATGGCCGTGACGATGCTGGCGAAGTGGTCGTCCAGCAGCACCATGTCGGCGGCCTCCTTGGCCACGTCGGTGCCGGTGATGCCCATGGCAATGCCGATGTGGGCGGCGCGCAGGGCCGGCGCATCGTTCACCCCGTCGCCGGTCACCGCGACGATGTGGCCCTTGGCCTTGAGGGCCTCGACGATGCGCATCTTCTGGTCGGCGGCCACGCGGGCGAAGAGGATTTCCGGCGCGTCGAGAGCCAGCTGGAGCTGGGCCGGATGCAGGCGGCGCAGCTCGGCGCCGGTGATCACCCGCGGCGCATCGCCACGCACCAGGCCGATCTGCCGGGCGATGGCGACCGCCGTGCCGGGGTGATCGCCGGTGACCATGATGACCTGGATGCCGGCCCCGTGGCAGGTGGCGATGGCGGCTTCCACATCGGCCCGCGGCGGGTCTTCGATGCCGGCCAGTCCGCACAGGCACAGGGCCTGCTCCTGCGCCTCGCGCGGGCAGTCGGGCGGCAGGCGGCGGCTGGCCAGGGCGATGACGCGCAGGCCGGCGGCGGCCATTTCCTCCTGGGCCCGCAGGATGGCGCGGCGGGAAGCCTCGTCCAGCGCCTGTGCCCCGCCCGCCAGCACGATGGATTCGCACAGGGGCAGCACCCGTTCCAGCGCCCCCTTGCAATAGAGCACCTGGCCATCGGCATCCGGATAGACCACCGACTGGCGCATGCGCTCGGAGTCGAAGGGCCATTCGTCGCTGCGATGGGCCGGCACCGGCTGGGGGGCGAGGCGTTCGGCCATTTCCACCAAGGCAATTTCGAGGGGGTCGCCGGCCAGCTCGAGGCGACCATCCGGACGGGTTTCGGTGAGGTCCTGGCAATAACGGGCGACGCGGAAGAACAGATCGTGGCCCGGCGCCGGCGTGTCGGCATCCTGCAAGTGCAGATCGAGGAAAACCCGCCGCACACGCATGCGGTTCTCGGTGAGGGTGCCGGTCTTGTCGGTGCAGATCACCGTCACCGAGCCCAGCGTTTCCACCGACGGCAGGTGGCGGATCAGCACATGGCGGCGGGCCATGCGCTGGGCGGCGAGGACCAGCGAGAGGGTCAGGGTCGGCAGCAGGCCTTCGGGCACCAGCGCGACGATGATGCCGATGGTGAGGATCAGATCACGCCAGAAGGGCACGCCAACCAGGCTGCCAAGGGCGAAGAAGAAGGCCCCGATACCCAGCGCCAGGTAGGCGATGCGCCGGCTCAGGTGGGCAACCTCTCGGCGCAGGGGCGAATCCCCGGCGCCACCGCTCTGGGTGAGGTGGGCGATGCGTCCGAACTCGGTGTGCGCCCCGGTGGCAAAGACCACCGCCCGCCCCTGCCCGGCCACCAGCGAGGTGCCGGCGAGCAGGATATTGCGGGCGTCGATGGCCTGCTCTTCGGTGGACGGTGCCGCGTCGCCGCTGCCCGGGAGCGATTCGCCGGTCACCGTCGAGCGGTTGATGCGCAGGCCAAAGGCTTCGATCAGCCGGCAGTCGGCCGGCACGTTGTCGCCCTGGGCGAGAAGGATCACGTCCCCCGGCACCAGCGCCTCGGCAGCCAGCTTCAGCACCGCGCCGTCGCGCAGCACCTCCACCTGGCTGGGCAGCAGGCCCTGCAGCGCGGCCAGGGTGCGCTCGACGCGGGCCTCCTGCCAGAAGGAGAACAGGCCGGAGAGCAGGATCACCACCACCACCGCCACACCCACCCGGGCCATGCCCTCGCCCGGCGCATACCAGTCGGCCAGAAAGGCCAGCCCGGCGGCCACCCACAGGATCACCGAAAAGAGGTGGGTGAATTCCTTGAGCAGGCGCAGCGCCCAGTGTTCGCGGGCCAGCGGCTCGACCCGGTTGGGGCCGTATTCGGCCAGCCGCGCCGCCGCATCGGCCGACACCAGCCCCTGTGCCGAACTGCGCACACTGGCGAGGGCTTCGGAGACGGACAGCTGGTGGATTTTCATGGTGGGGGAAGACAGCTGAGTTCCCACTGTAAGGCCGGGGAATGGCGAACGGGCAGATGTGGATCAAATCCCTGACCTAAAGGTCACGCCGTTTTTGCCGAAGTACAGCGGAACTATTGCAATGCCGCTATCTGATAGGCATTGCCCAGTTGCATTGCCTGGCACCAGCCGATGACGCATGTCCGTCTCAGGAAAAACTAAAAAATGCTTACGCGAATGAGTCTGCGTCAAAAACTTCTGACGCTGGGAGCCGTGGCCATTATGGCCCTGATCATTGCCGTCATGACCGGCTTCGCCGGCATCAACAAGGGCGTCGAAGGCATCAAGGAGATCGGCCGACACCGCCTTCCGTCGGTCATCGCCATCCAGGGCCTGCGTGAAGTCCAGGTGGCGCTCAAGTCGAGCACCTACGAGGTGGCCCTGTGGGAGAACGATCCCGACGCCCAGGAACAGTTCGAAACCATCGCCCGCGATAAGCAGGCTCTGTGGACCAATGTCGAAAGCGTCTGGAACCACTACCAGGCCATCCCCAAGTCGGCCGAGGAAGAGGCGCTGTGGCAGGAGTTCGGCACCCAGTGGAATGCCTGGAAGAAAGTTGACCAGGACATCATCGCCCTGATCAAGACTCTCGCCGGCAACCACGACGTAGCCCGCCAGAAGGAGCTCTTCCAGAAGTACTACATGCTCGGCGGCGCCCAGCGCAAACCCTATCTGGCCGCCGAAAAGCTGCTGATGCGCCTGGTGGAGATCAACGCCAGCAACGTCGCCGCACAAACCGAATCGGCCGAACAGGCCACCGAACTGGCCCGCCAGGGCATGCTTGCCGTCGGCATCGGGGCGACGCTGGCGGTGCTGGTCCTGGGCACCATGATCACCATCAGCATCCTGCGTCAGATGGGCGGCGAGCCGGCCTACGCGGCAGAGATTGCACGCAGCATCTCCGAGGGGCAACTCGGCGTGGACGTGGTCCTTCGACCGGATGACCGGAGCAGCTTGCTGTTCGCGATGAAAACCATGCGCGACAAGCTCGACGGGATCCTGCGGGAGATTGAGGAGTGCAGCAAGCACATGGGTCAGTCGGCCTACCAGGTTTCCAAGATTTCCAAGGAGATCTCCGACGTCAGCCGCCAGCAGGCCAACCGCTCCGATGAAGTGTCGGGCGCCATGCTGCAGCTCCACCACATTTCCGAAGCAGTGCAGAACCAGGCCACCGAAGCCGCCGAGCGCTCCTCGGTCGTCGAAGTCCTTGCCCGTGACGGGCTCGCCAGCGTGCATCAGAACATTGCCTCAATGCAGCAGACCACCGAAGAGGTCAGCCGCGCGGCGGGCGAGATCCTCGACCTGGAGCAGTCCGCCCGGCAGATCCACTCGATCGTCAATACGATCAAGGAGATCGCCGCCCAGACCAATCTGCTGGCCCTCAATGCGGCCATCGAAGCCGCCCGGGCTGGCGAGCAGGGACGCGGATTTGCGGTAGTGGCCGACGAAGTGCGCAAGCTGGCCGAACGCACCACAGCCTCGGCCAGCGAGGTCAGCCAGATCATCGGCCAACTGTCGGCCAAGGTTCAACTGGTTTCGGTAACGATGACCGCCGTCGTACAGCAGGTTGATTTAACCCAGGACGAGGCGCGCAAGACCAGCGGTTCGATCGACGGCATGGCCAGCAATGCTGTCGAATCGGCCCAGGCAATCCAGGAGATTGCCAGCTCCAGCCATCAGCAGCTCGACCGCTTCTCGCTGCTTGAATCGACCACCGAAACACTCTTTTCGACCCTGCGCGAGAGCGGCACGAAGGTCGAGACAACTGCCGCGATCGGCGAGGATCTGCGCGAGGTAACCGGCCGGCTCAACAACATCATGTCCGGCTTCACCTTCAACAGCGGCACCCAGATCCTGCCCATCGAGAACGAACAGCGCCGCGCACCGCGCGCCAGGCACAGCCTGCTGGTCACGGTAATGCAGGGCGCGCACCGGCAGGAAGGCGTGTGCGCCGACTTCTCGCTCAGCGGCCTGCGCCTGAGCCTGGTGCAAGCCATCGATCCGCAACAGCCGATCTCTGTCGGACTGTTCGTGCCCGACGAGAACCTGGAGCGTTACGCCGGCCAGGAGCCCAAGCCGATCAAGGGCCGCATCGTACGCACCAGCCAGGCCGGCGGGCGACACATGTATGGCGTCGCATTCATGGACATCAATGAAGCAGAGCGGGACACCATCCGCCGCTGCTTCCAGTTTTTCAACAAGAACGCCGATTTCTGAATCCTGCCCGCCAGGGCGGGCTGTAACTTGAGGGAACAACATGTTTTTCGACGGATTGCAGCGACGCCTGCGGGTGGGCGTCTGGCTGACAGGCATTTTCATGGCCGGCTCGGCCTCGGCTGAACTGGTTGTCATCGTCGGCAAGGGCGGGCCGGACACCATGACCAAGGAGCAGGTTGCCGACGTATTCCTCGGCAAGGTGCCGAGCCTGCCTGGCGGCGCCGCTGCGGCCCCCCAGGACCAGCCCGATTCGAGCCCCCTGCGCGACGAGTTCTACACCAAGGTCAGTGGCAAGTCGGCGGCCCAGGCCAAGGCCTACTGGTCCAAGCTGGCCTTCACCGGCAAGGGCACGCCGCCGCCGGAAGCCGCCAACAGCGCAGCCGTCAAGAAGGCCGTCGCCGCGGCGCCGGGGGGTATCGGCTATGTCGAGAAATCCGCTGCCGACGCTACCGTCAAGGTCGTCCTGACCGTTCATTGAGCCGGCCCCACGCGCCCGCTATCGAATTCGTTATTGGAGGTTACATGTCTTTCCGGAATATTCCCCTGGCCGCGGCCCTTTCGTCGGCACTGCTGTGCCTCCCTTCGCTGGCATCGGCCGTCGAATACGGCGGCGTCGATTTCACCGGCTCGGGCTTCATGACCATCGGCCTCGGCCACATGCTCGGCGGCACCTCCGGCAGCGCCAGCGACTACAAGAAGCCCTTCTTCGTCGCCGACTATGCCCAGGGCGGCGTCTACGAAGGCAAGGGCGGCGTGCAGTGGAAGCCCGACTCGAAGATCGGTGTCCAGGGCATCGCCACCCTGCCCGACAAGCGCTTTTCGGTTACGGGTCAGCTCGTCTCCCGGGGCGCCCGCGAAGGGGCGATCAACCTCGAATGGCTGTACGCCAGCTTCAAGGTGAACGACAACTTCACCCTGCAGGCCGGCCGCAAGCGCATCCCGATGTTCTACTATTCCGACACTCAGGACATCGGCGTAGCCCTGCCCTGGACCCACCTCCCGCCGCAGCTCTACGGCTGGGAGGCAGTGAACTACAACGGCGTGAACCTCGCCTATCGCGGCCAGTGGAGCGGCTGGGACGCCAGCGCCAACCTGCTCGCCGGCAACGAGTCAAAGAACGGCAGCGGCTACTGGAAGGTCTATCGCGGCCGCAACAACCGCACCGACGTCCGCTGGGACAACATCGTTGGTGGCGACCTCACCCTCGGCAAGGACTGGTTCGAGACCCGCCTCGTCTATCTGCAGTCGAAGGTCAGCCAGAAGAACGTCAGCGGCACCCTCGACACGGATCCGTCCTCATCCACCTTCGGCAGCTACGTCGGAGCCGAAACCTCCTTCAGCTCCCCCTCCGGCAAGCAGAAGATCTACGGTGTGACCTTCAACGTCGACTACGAGAACGTCCTGCTCCGCAGCGAGTTCATCCGCATCAGCCACAACGACGCGATGGCCTACACCGACCTCGCCCAGATCCTCGGCGCCGGCTACCGCTTCGGTAAATGGACGCCCATGGTCACGGTTTCCAACTACCGCAGCCAGGCCAACGCCTCTGCCGGCGCCGACCCGGACGGGCAGGAAGCGCACCGCACCCAGTCCCTCACGCTGCGCTACGACCTGACGACCTCGAGTGCCGTCAAGGTCCAGTACGACATGCAGAAGGACCGCAGCGGCCCCAACTACACCGTGGATGGCTTCAACCGCTTTGGCAATGCACGCCTGCTGACCGCAACCTACGACGTGGTGTTCTGAGCGCACCGGACGAGCGCAGGAATGGGGGGCCTCCCCCATAATCCTGCCCATGAACCACGACACACTCACCATCCCCGGCGCGGCCCCGATCAAGCTATGGACCCGCGGCGTGCCTGTCGAGGACGAAGCCCGCCAGCAGCTGATCAACACCGCCCGGATGCCGTTCATCTACCGGCATCTGGCGGTGATGCCCGATGTGCATCTGGGCAAGGGCTCGACCATCGGCAGCGTGATTCCCACGGTCGGAGCGATCATCCCGGCGGCGGTGGGCGTGGATATCGGGTGCGGCATGATGGCCGCCCGCACCTCGCTGACCGCCGCCGATCTGCCCGACAATCTGCACGCCCTGCGCAGCGCCATCGAGGCGGCGGTGCCCCATGGCAAGACCTTCGGCAAACGCGACGCCGGCGCGTGGAGTGAAGCGCCCGCGCCGGTGGACGCCATGTGGCGGACGCTCCACGCCAGCTTCAAGCGCATCACCGACAAGTACCCGAAGCTGGAGCGCACCAACAACCGCCTGCATCTGGGCACGCTGGGCGGTGGCAACCACTTCATCGAGGTGTGCCTCGACGAGGAAGGCCGCGTGTGGTTCATGCTGCATTCGGGCTCCCGCGGGGTCGGAAACGCCATCGGCAGTCTGTTCATCGAACTCGCTCAGGCCGACCTGCGCCAGCACATCGCCAACCTGCCCGACCGGGATCTGGCCTACTTCAGCGAGGGCAGCCACCACTTCGACGACTACGTGGAGGCGGTCGGCTGGGCCCAGGATTTTGCCCGCCGCAACCGCCTGCTGATGATGGAGAGTGTCGTTGCCGCCGCCCGGCGGATCATCGTCAAACCCTTCGTCGCCGACGTCGAAGCGGTCAATTGCCACCACAACTACGTGCAGCGGGAAACCCACTTCGGCCGTGAGGTGCTGGTGACGCGCAAGGGTGCGGTGGCCGCCCACAAGGGGCAACTCGGCATCATTCCCGGCTCGATGGGAGCGAAGAGCTTCATCGTGCGCGGACTGGGCAACGAGGAGGCGTTCTGCTCATGCAGCCACGGGGCGGGGCGCAGCATGAGCCGCACCCAGGCCAGGAAGCGCTTCAGCGTGGCCGACCAGGTGCGCGCCACCGAGGGCGTGGAGTGCCGCAAGGACAAGGACGTGATCGACGAGATTCCGATGGCCTACAAGGACATCGACGCGGTGATGGCAGCGCAGGCCGATCTGGTGGAGATCGTGCACACGCTGCATCAAGTGGTGTGCGTGAAGGGCTGAAGCCGCCGCCGGTGAATCTCAGCGCGCCGGCAACTCGATGCCGTGCGCACCCAGCCAGGTCTTGTCCAGCTCCCACTTCACGCCCTTGATGCCCGGCTGGGCGGCGACGATGAGCCGGGCTTCCGTCTGGCGTGCAGCCAGAGTCTGCTGGGCCTCGACGAAAGCCGGATCGTTCGGGTCCTTCACGTTGATGTTCGGGTAGAGCACGGCAATCACCCGGAAGGCCGGCACGTCGAAATTGCGCGGGGTGCCCATCACCGCCATGCCCTGCTCCACCCGCAGCACGCGGAAGGGGTAGGCATAGGCCTTGAGGGGCTCGCTGGCGGTGGCTTCGAGCACCTGGTTGAGTTCCCGCGCGCGGGAATCCGGCCGCCGGATCGCCCAGTCGGCGGTGAAGAAGAGGACCAGCGCGAGCAGGGCCCAATGCCAGGTTTGAACTTTCTTGAGCGTCATACAGGGGTTTTCCTTGGCGGCAGCGCCGAAGCGGGGCTGCCTCACTGCTGTAGAATATATCGCTTCTCTAATATAAAGAACCGCCATGAAAACCGCTCACGACCTCGTTGCTGCCGCCAAGTCCCGCATTCAGGAAGTCGTCCTCGACGACGCCGAACAGGCCATCCGCGATGCGGACGTGCTGGTGGACGTGCGGGAAGCCGACGAATTTGCCGCCGGCCACCTGCCCGGCGCCATCCACGCCTCCCGCGGCATGCTGGAATTCCGCTTCAGCAGCGCCCCGGAGCTCAACTCCCGCGACCTGAAGATCGTCGTGTACTGCAAGACCGGCGGCCGCGCCGCGCTGGCAGCCTGCGCGCTGGCCGACATGGGCTATCTGAAGGTCAAATCCCTCGCCGGCGGCTTCGACGCCTGGGCCGCCGCCGGCAAGCCGGTGATGAAACCGGCGCTGCCGTCCTTCGACTGAGAAGCACACGGGGACAGCTCCCGGAACCATTCATGCCGGAGTGCTGCCCAATGCGGCACGATCACCAGGAGCACACCCATGAAATCCCCGTACATCCTTCTTCCCCTGGTCGCAGCGCTCGCCCTGAGCGCCTGCGCCAACATGACCGAAACCCAGCGCAACACAGCCATCGGTGCCGGCATCGGCGCCCTGGGCGGTGCAGTGATCAGCAAGAGCACCGGCGGCAACAAGACCGGCCGTGACGCGGCCCTCGGTGCCGGCGTCGGTGCGCTGGGCGGCTACGTGTGGTCGCAGCGCATGGAGGCCCAGCGCGAGGCCATGGCCCAGGCCACCGCCGGCACCGGCGTGGATGTCAGCCGCACCGCCAACAACGAGTTGAAGCTCGACATCCCCAGCGACATTTCCTTCGATACAGGCAAGGCCGCCCTCAAGCCGAACATGCGGCCCATCCTCGACCGCTTCGCCCAGACCCTCAAGGACAACCCGGCCACCCATCTGCGCATCGTCGGCCATACCGACAGCACCGGCTCCGACGCCATCAACAACCCGCTGTCGCTCGAACGCGCCGGCAGTGCCCGCAACTACCTGGAAGACCGCGGTGTCGCCGGCAGCCGTATCGAAACCGTCGGCCGCGGCTCCCGCGAACCGGTGGCCGACAACAGCAGTGAAGCCGGCCGCGCCAAAAACCGGCGTATCGAAGTCTTCGTCGCCGAAACGCCCCGCTAAGGCGACTCGCACAAGGGGGAAATGCCGGACGGCTGCGGGGCGTGCCACAATCCGGGCCGTTCCCGCTTTCCCGACCCGACGCCCCGTGATCAAGCTCCTGCACACCGCCGACTGGCAGATCGGCAAGCTTTTCGGCCAGTTCGAGCCCGATGAAGCCACCCTCCTCGCCGAAGCCCGTTTCACTACCGTCGCGCATCTGGCGAAGTTCGCCAGCGCCGAAGGCGTGGACCTGATTCTCGTCGCCGGCGATGTCTTCGACGCCCAGGGCGTGGCCGACAAGACCATTCACCGCCTCTTCAACGCGATGGCCGGCTTTGCCGGGCCGTGGGTGATGATTCCCGGCAACCACGACGCCGGGCTGGCCGAATCGGTATGGACGCGGGCCGAACGTATCGGCGCCATTCCGGCCAATGTCACGGTATGCCTCAAGGCCGAGCCGCTGATCCTCGCCCGGCCGGCCGTCGCGCTGCTGCCCGCACCGCTGACCCAGCGCATCACCTACACCGACCTGACCGAGTGGTTTGCCGGCGCCGACACCCCCGCCGGCCTGCCGCGCATCGGCCTCGCCCACGGCAGCGTGCAGGGCATCCTGGCCGAGGGCATCGACTCGTCCAACCCCATTGCCGCCGGCCGCGCCGAGCAGGGCCGGCTGGATTACCTGGCCCTCGGCGACTGGCACGGCACCAAGCAGGTGGACGCCCGCTGCTGGTACGCCGGCACCCCCGAAACCGACCGCTTCCGGGCCAATGAATCCGGCCAGGCGCTGCTGGTGGAGCTCGACGGCCCCGGTGCACTGCCGCGGGTCACGCCGATCACCACCGGCCAGTTCCGCTGGCACGACCAGAGCGTGGCGCTGCATGTTTCCAGCGACGTGGACCAGCTCGTCGAACGCATCGCCGCTTTCGGGCCGGCCGACGTGGTCCAGCTGAGCCTCAGCGGCCACACCGATCTGGCCGGCCACCGCTGCCTTGCCGACGCCATCGGCAAGGCCCGCGGGCGTGCCCGCAGCCTGCTGGCCGACCTGTCGGCCCTGCGCCTCGAACCCACTGACGACGACATCGCCGCGCTGCACGCCGACGGCTACCTCGGCGACGTGATCGCCGAACTGCAGGCCGGCCAGGACGGGCCGGACGCCGACGTCGCCCGCGACGCCCTCGCCCTGCTCGCCGGCATCCTCGACGAACAGCGCGCCAGCGCGGGAGCCGCCCGATGAAACTCACCCGCCTGCGCGTCGAACAGTTCAAGCGCTTCCGCCAGCCCGTCGAACTGCGCGAGCTGGAACCCGGCCTCAACCTGTTCAGCGGCCCCAACGAAGCCGGCAAGAGCACCCTCGTCGCCGCCATCCGCGCCGCCTTTTTCGAACGCCACCGCTCCAGCGCCGTGGACGAGCTGCTGCCGTGGGGCGACAGCGCCGCCGCCCCCACCGTCGAGCTGGATTTTGAAACCGGCGGGCAGGCTTACCGGCTCAGCAAGCGCTTCCTGCACAAGAAGCGCTGCGAGCTGCAGTTCGGCAGCACGCGCCTCGACGGCGACGACGCCGAAGGCCACCTGTCAAAACTGCTCGGTTTCCAGTACGCCGGCCGCGGCGCCAGCCAGGCCGAACACTGGGGCATCCCCGGCCTGCTGTGGATCGAACAGGGCAGCGCCCAGGACATCCACACACCGGTCGCCAATGCCACCGACCACCTGCGCCGGGCCCTCAACGAATCGCTTGGCGAAGTGGCCAGCAGCGGCGGCGACGACGTGCTCGCCAGCGTCGAAGCGGCGCGCAACGAACTCCTTACCGCCTCCACCGGCAACCCGCGCGGCGTCTATGCCGAAGCGATCAAGCGGGAAGGCGCGCTCGGCGAGGCGATCCGCGAAATCGACAGCGAGATCGCCCTGTACAGCCAGAAGGTGGACAGCCTCGCCGCGCTGCGCCGCGAGCACGCCGCCGACGAAGCCGGCAAACCGTGGGTCGGCTTTCGTGCGCAGGAGAAAGACGCCGTCGCCCGGCTGGACGCCATCGAGGGCGTCGAACGCCAGCTCCGCGAGGCCCGCCAGCAAGCCGCCCAGCTCGACGAAAAGGCCCGCCTGCTGCGCGACCGCCTCGACGGCTTCGCCCGTGACGAAAAGGACGCCCTCACCCGCAGCACCGCGCGAGACACCCTGCGCCAGAAACGGGACGACGCCACCCTGCTGGTAGACCAGTGGAAGGCCCGCCACGCCGAAGCCGCCACCCGCTACACCAGCGCCCGCGACACCCTGCGCCTGGCCCGCCAGGAAGACACCCGCCGCGGCCTCGCCCGCCAGCTGGAAGAACTCCGCCTGAAAGCCGACAGCAGCGCCGCCACCCTGGCCCGCGCCGAAGCCGAACAGGCCAGCCTGCGCGGCCTGCAGCAACAGGCCGCCGCCACTGAGATCGCCGACGCCGACCTCAACGCCCTGCGCGAGCAGCAGCGGCAGATTCGCGAAATCCGCATCCGGCAGGAGGCCTCCGCCACCCGCCTGCATTTTGCCCTCGACGACGGACGCAGCCTGCGCATCGGTGACGAAACGGTAAACGGCAGCGGCGAACGCCAGTTGCTCGAAGCCACCAGCCTGCACCTGCCCGGCCTCGGGCGGCTCGACATCGCCCCCGGCGGCACCGACCTGGCCGGACTCCGGCACGCCGCCGCCGATCTGGACGGGCAGCTCGCCGACCTGCTCCAGCGCCTCGGCCTGGCCAGCCTCGACGCCGCCGAAGAGCGTTACCGGAGCAACCGCCAGCTGGCCGGCGACATCCGCGCCGCCAGCGGCAGCCTCAAGGCCCTCGCCCCGCGCGGCCTCGACGCCCTGCGCAGCGAGCGCGACAGCCACGAAGCCCGCGCCCGCGACAGCGCCAACGCCCTTGCCCTGCTGCCGCCCGCCACGCCCGACGCCGCCAGCCTGCCCGGCATATCGGAAGCCGAATCGGCCGAAGACGCCGCCAAGCATGCGCTCGACGAGATCCGCGCCCGGCTGTCCGACGCCGAACTCACCGCCGGCAACGCGCAAACCAGCTGCGAGGCTGCCGAGCGCGAACTGGCCGCCGCCCGCGCCCTCCTCGACACCCCCGACCGGGCCGAGCGCCTCGCCACGGCCACCCGCAATCTCACCGACACCCTCGCCGAACAACGCAAGCTGCAGGGCGACATCGAGGCCCTGACCCGCCAGGTGAATGAAGCCAGCCCCGACTTCCTGCGCCAGGACGTGGAACGCTACCGGCGCAGCGCCGAGCAGCACGAGAAGCGCTTCACCGAGCGCGCCACCGAACTGCTCAAACTCGACGTGGAACTGCAATCGGCCGGCGCCAAGGGCCTCGACGAACGCCGCGCCGAAATGCTCCGCGACCAGGCCCAGGCCAGCCGCCGCGCCGCCGAACTGGCCCGCCGCGCCACCGCCCTCGACCACCTGCTCGGCCTGCTGAAGGGCAAACGCCGCGGCCTCACGCTGCGCCTGCAGGCTCCGCTGCAAAAGCACCTCAACCGCTACCTGCAACTGCTCTTCCCCGGCGCCAGCCTGGAGATCGACGAGAACCTGAGCCCCGGCCCGCTTACCCGCAAGAGCGCCCACGGCCAGGAATCCGGCGACTTTGACGCACTCAGCTTCGGCGCGCGGGAACAAATGGGCGTCATCAGCCGTCTGGCCTACGCCGACCTGCTCAAGGAAGCCGGCCGCCCGACCCTGATCATCCTCGACGACGCGCTGGTGCACAGCGACGAAGGGCGCCTGGCGCAGATGAAGCGCGTACTCTTCGACGCCGCCACCCGCCACCAGATCCTGCTGTTCAGCTGCCACCCCGAAAAATGGCGCGACCTGGGCGTCAGCGCGCGCAACCTGGAACACCTTGGAGCCTGACATGAGCAACGACCCCACCCTCGCCGACCTGCGCCAGAGTTACGACAAGGGCAGCCTCGAAGACCACGAAGCCACCGACGACCCGCTGCGCCAGTTCGGCGCCTGGCTCAGCGAAGCCCTCGACAAGAAGCTGCCCGAACCCAATGCCATGACAGTCGCCACCGTCGGCGCCGACGGCCGCCCGTCCACCCGCGTGGTGCTGATCAAGGGCTACGACGCGCGCGGCATTGTCTGGTACACCAACTACGCCAGCCGCAAGGGCCGCGAACTCGACGCCCATCCCTTCGCCGCCATCCAGTTCCACTGGGTCGAGCTGGAACGGGTGGTGCGCATCGAAGGCCGCGTCGAAAAGGTCTCGGCCGAAGAATCGGATGCCTACTTCGCCAGCCGCCCCCTGAGCCACCGCATCGGCGCGTGGGCCTCGAACCAGAGCCAGCCGATCCCGGGCCGCGGCAGCATCGTCGCCCGCGCCGCCGAATACGCCCTCAAGTTCGGCCTCAACCCGCCCCGCCCGCCGCACTGGGGCGGCTACCGGCTGCAGCCGGACTACTGGGAATTCTGGCAGGGCCGGGCCTCGCGCCTGCACGACCGCATGGCCTACCGGCTCGGCGATGACGGCACTTGGGGCCGCGAGAGGCTCTCGCCGTAAAGTGTGATAATGCGTGTCCTGACGAGAAAGAGATTCGAAATGAAGCGCCTTGCTGCCGCAGCCCTGCTGATGCTGGGTTTGTCCCCCGCCTTTGGCGACGAGACGACCTACCGCTTCTCCCCGGTCAACCAATGGGACATCAACAAGACGGCGGCCTACTGGAACCCGATCATCCAGTACGTTTCGGACAAGAGCGGCGTGAAGCTGCAGCTTAAAATCGGGCGCACCTCGGCCGACACGACCAGCTACGTGCTGACCCAGGAAGTCGAATTCGTGTTCACCAACCACCTATTCAGCCCCGAGCGTGAAACCCTGGGCTGGAAAGTCTTCGGCCGCCGCAACGCGCCGCCTCTGCACGGGCAGATCGCCGTGCCGGCCGACTCGCCGATCACGCGGATCGAAGACCTGAAGGGTCAGGAGGTCGCCTTTGCCGGCCCCGAAGCCTTTGTCGGCTACAAAGTCCCGTCGGCCTACCTGCAATCCAGGGGCGTCGATATCAAGACCGTCTTCGGCGGCAACCAGAATGCCGCCATCGCCCAGATGTTTGCCGGCAAGGCCAAGGCCGTCGGCAGCAATTCCATGCTCATTGAGGGCTACACCGCCCGCGAGAACAAGAAGTTCCGCATCCTGTGGACTTCCGACGCTTACCACGACCTGGCCCTGATGGCCGCCGGCAAGGTGCCGGAGAAAGACCTGAAAGCCGTCACTGCGGCTTTCCTCGGCATGCACAAGGACCCGCGCGGTCAGGAAATCCTGCACAAGGCCTCGCAGGAAGTCGGCCTGGGCAGCGATGCCTACTTCATCCCTGCCAGCAGCAGCGATTACGCCGCCTACCGCAAGTTCTACCAAAGCGCCCCGGCGGGCTTGCGCTGACAGACCGACCCGACTCCCGTGGGTAAACTCATCCGGTTTCTGCCGCAGTCGCTGGTCGCGCGCATCTATGCGCTGTATTCGGCGACCCTGCTGTTTTTTATCGTCGGGGGCCTGGCGCTCTTTTACCAGTACCAGTTCGTCCAGCAACTCGAAACGGCCCAGCAATCGGCCACCATGCTGATCGAGGTCACCGCGCAGACCATCGCCGACAGCGCCGTCATCGGCGACTACGACACCATCAAGCGAACCCTCGAAAAATCCATCCTTGGCTCGCAGTTCGCCTCGGCCAACTTCATCGACCTGTCCGGCGGCGGCATGCCCAGCGAGAACCGCATGAAGCCCGAAGCCAAGGCGCCTGACTGGCTGCGCGACAAGGTGGCTGAACGTCTTTACGAGGTTAACCGGGTCATCGCGGTAGGCGGGCGCGACTACGGCGTGCTGCGCCTGACCTTCGATGTGGATTTCATCGCCGGCAGTCTGTGGACACTGTTCCGTTCGGCCCTGCTGCTGACCCTGGCAGGCTTCTCCGGCGGCCTGGCGCTGATCTGGTTTCCGCTCAAGCACTGGCTCGGCTCCCTCGACCGGGTACGCCATTTTGCCCCCCATGCGTCGGAACAGCTTGCCGACCTGCCACTCGAATTCCGCCCGATGTTCGACGTCCTCAACCAGACTGCAGCACGCCTGCGCGAGGAACTGGCGAGCCGCGAACAGGCACTGATTTCCCTGCGTCAGTTGCTGGCCGGCATGCAGACCCTGCCTGCGGCGCCGGGCGCCACCCCGGAGGAAGACATCGGTGCGCTGTCCATCGCCATCCGCCACCTGGTGGACGAACGGGAAGCCAGCCGCATCGCGCTCGAGCAGGCCCGCGACACCGCCGAGGCCGCCAACCGCGCCAAGAGCGACTTCCTGGCCAACATGAGCCACGAAATCCGCACCCCGATGAACGGCATCATCGGCATGACCGAACTGGCCCTCGACACCCCGCTCACCCACGAGCAACGCGACTACCTCGACACCGTCCGCGCATCGTCGAACGCCCTGCTCACCATCATCAACGACATCCTCGACTTCTCGAAGATCGAAGCCGGCAAGCTCGACATCGAAGACATCGCCTTCAATCTGCCCGAGCTGCTGCAGGAAACCCTGCGCCCGATGAGCCTGCGCGGCAGCGAGAAAGGCCTGAAGGTCGACGCCCTTGTCGATGCCGGCGTACCGAAGCTGCTCATGGGCGACCCGATCCGCGTCCAGCAGGTGCTCCTCAACCTGCTCAGCAACGCCATCAAGTTCACCGAAAAGGGCGAAGTGCAGCTCACCGTGCAGCGCGAGGTGGATGAACAACAGCAGGAATGGCTGCGTTTCGCCGTCCGCGACACCGGCGTGGGCATTGCCGCGGAAGCGCAGAAACACGTCTTCGACGCCTTCTCGCAGGAAGATAGCTCCACCACCCGCAAGTTCGGCGGCACCGGGCTGGGCCTGTCCATCTCCAGCCGCCTCATCGAACTGATGGGCGGCCGCATCTGGCTCGACAGCGAACCCGGACGCGGCTCGACCTTCCATTTCACGCTGCCGTGCCGGGTGGCGGAAGCACCGCCGAACGCCCCGGCCGACCCCGAATCCCCCGCCACCGAAAGCACCGGCGCAGGCCTCTGCATCCTTCTGGTGGAAGACAACCCGGTCAACCAGCGCCTCGCCATGGCGCTACTGAAACGCCGCAACTACACCGTGCAGCTCGCCGAAAACGGCCAGCTCGCCATCGACGCACTGCGCAGCGGCCACTTCGACGCCGTACTGATGGACATGCAGATGCCGGTCATGGACGGACTGAACGCCACCCGCCGCATCCGCGCGCAGGAAGCCGGCGCGAGCCGGGTGCCGATCATCGCCATGACCGCCAACGCCATGACCGGCGACCGGGAACGCTGTATCGACGCCGGCATGGACGACTACATCGCCAAGCCGATCAACGCGAACGAACTGTTCGCGCGACTCGAGAAGTGGACGGCCGCGACGCAGGTTTGAGTGATTTTCATCAAGGGCTTGATGATTGCCGTGTAACGCCTGATGGCGATCATCAGAGCGTTGATGACTGCCATCAGACCGCTGATGATTTTTGTCAGCGGTCTGATGATTTTCATGAACCGCCTGGTGATTGCCATCAGACTCTCGATGAAAATCATCAAGCGTCTGATGAATTTCATGAGAGGTCTGATGATTCGACTCAGACCTCACACGGTTTTCGTGAAAACCGGCAAGGCTGCTGCCAGCGACAGCAAGAAAGGCATGATGCAGTTTGCCCAAGCCTTCCCGGATGCCGATAGTGCGGGATACGTAAGTGTCCTGGAGGTTGGCCCCTCCCTGGATGTCCGTACGGCTTCATCGGCTCATTCGCTCCATGCGTGCCTGGACGACGCCGGCACGCTCTTCTTCTGCAATCAGCCCGGGCAAGACATTCGAAAAATTCGGGTCTGCCAGCAGTCTGGAAAAAGTCTGTGCAACGGCCGCTCTCAGCGCTCCGGGTGCGGCGTGCATTTCGTCGACAAGCTCCTCGCGACCATTGACCACATTCAGCACATCTTCCAGGTCGTGACTGCTCAGAAAATCTCCCTTGCCGCGGCTCGCAAATGCCTCCAGCTTGGTGGCAACGAAGGCCACCGCGCTGATGAGGCGAATGCTCACTCCCTCCGCAATCTCCACGGGCTCGGCGGTCTCGACTGCGTAGGCGTACCAGGGATTGGAGAACCCGAGTACCTCATCATCCACCGGCATGAGGTCAAACAGCAGACCGGATTCGCGATGTCGCCAGCGGCAAATCACATCACTGCTGACATCGCGCGCAAAGCCACGTTCGGCAAGCTCTTCCTCCAGACGATAAAAGGCCGCACGCCCCGCCTCGACTATTGCATCGACGTCCATCGTCGCACGCACGCCCTCTGCCAACGGGTCGGTCAGCATCAAGCCTGCCACCGAACCGCCCACGAATACGAGTTGCTCACGCAAGTCGCCCAGCGCCTCGGCGATGCGCCGTAATTGCGGCAGATTAGGGTCATTGGTCCTCACAGTTGTCTCCCAACGCCGTCGTCAGCAGTTCCGCAGCCATCGCACGTTCGCGCGCCCGTCCCGTGCGCACGGCATCCAGCAAAGCCAACAGGCGATGCAGCTCCGGGTCGGCCAAAGCGGCTTTCGGAACAGTGCGATAGAGCGGGGAGAGCGTCGGCCCCTTGGCACTTCCCTCTGCATGCGCCCAAACAGGCGCTTCACCGGGAGTCGCGTTCAGCAAACTTGCCAGAGGTTCGGCGCCAAAGGCCGTCGGCACACCGCGCTTGGCGGGGCCCAGGATGGCCGGCCAGACATAGCGCACACCGTGCAGAATGAATTCCAGCAAGGCCGGGCGCACCGGCAACCAGCCTTCACGCCCCTGCGACACCGCCAGGCCAGCCGCCATTGCGCGCTTCACGCTGGCATGGGTTTCCGAAGCGCTCATCGACAAGGCTTTGCCCAACGCGGCATAAGTCCAGCGCTGCCGCGGGTGCGCTGCCACTTTCAGCAAGACCAGTACATCCTGGGGTTTAAGCTCCATCCCGTCATTCGCCATTCGTGATTCGCGAATAGCGAATGTGCGCCAGGGATTGAGATTACGCAAGCAGCCTGGGCCTGGCGGCTACGGTCAACGCCGAACTGACGCTGCTTTACTGGCGTATGGGCCAGCGTCTGGCCAGCGAAGTGCAGGGGGCGGCGAGCGCGCCCGGTACGACGCCCAATTGCTGAACCGCCTCGGCGAACGGCTGGCCCAGGAATTCGGCCGTGGCTTCGAGGCCAGGGACTTGCGCCGCATGGTGCAGTTTTCTCAAGCCTTCGCGGATACCGAAATTGTCGCATCACTGATGCGACAATTGAGTTGGACCCACTTCCTGCAATTGCTGCACGCGGTTTCCGGCGCGAAGGCCGAGGATCACGGTTTGGCCTCTGCCGTCGCAGTATCTGCGCGATGGGGATGTGCTCGTGGTGTGGCGGCTGGATCGCCTTGGCCCCCCTTCCGCATCTGACTGAGGTCATCGGCGCACTGGGCCAGTTCGAGCATGATCTAATCCGTGACCGCACCAAGGCGGGATTGGCTGCTGCAACCACTCGCGGGTCCAAGCCGGCTGTCTCCGGCGAGGAGTTGCAGCGGGCTGCGGGACCACATTGCCAACGGGCTGAACGTCCAAGAGGCTGCTGCACAGCTCAAGATCGGCAAAACAGCCCTTTACACAGCCTACAAGCGGCGAGTCCAGCCGATTCCTGACATTCCGTGCAGCTGCTTTCAGAGAACAGCAACCCTCGTGGAGTGGCGACTGGATCACCTCCGCCGCAGTCTCCCTGATTTCGTGCACACCGTCGGCGAACTAGAACAGAAGGGCGTTAGCTTTGAGAGCCTGACCGAGAAAATTAAGATGGGCAGCACAGCGGGCAAGCTGGTTTTCCACGTCTTTGCCGCGCTCGCAGATTTCGAGCGAAACCTGATCCGTGAGCCACCGCGGGCAGTCCCTTGTGGCCGCCCGTGGCTTTATGAGCCTTAGCTTTTCACTTACCATCCGTCAGCGCTTCCCGCGCAATGTATCAATTCAGTAGCCAAGTGAGGCCTTCCTGCATGTTGAAATCATTCTCGGTTGAAAACTATCGGTCTTTTTCCCGGCGGCAATGCATCGAACTGCCAGGGCTCCCGCAGCTACGCACTTGACATCAATCCTCATCCTCATCATCAGTCT
>JAOAUC010000064.1 GCA_030157785.1 Zoogloea oleivorans | reverse complement strand
CTGTCCTTGATCTTCTTCAGGGTCGGCGACTCCTGGGCGAAGACGGGCTGGGCGATACCGGCGATGAGCAGACAGCTGGCGGCAAGCTTGAGAGAGGTGCGCATGATTCGGTCTCCTGCAGAAGGGTGAAGGGTACGCGGCGCGATGGCGTCGTCTGCCTATTCCATTGCAGGGCCTGTGCCAGCTTTTGGCGGGCCGGATAACAAGGCTAAGTCATTGACTTGTATGGGGGCGGTGTCGAGGGGGAAGGGTGCTTCGTTCGGAAAACCGGATAGCGACCCGATGACGCATCGGAAATCCGAATGCCTCAGCCCCGAAGCCCCGGCGGGCGGCGGGCTGTTAAAATGACCAATTCGCTTTTTCTGCCCGGACCGAACCGCCATGCCGACCCTGACCCTCATCCGCCCCGACGACTGGCACCTGCACGTGCGCGATGGCGCCGCCCTGGCTGCCGTGGTGCCCGACACCGCCCGCCGCTTCGGCCGCGCGCTGATCATGCCCAACCTGCGTCCGCCGGTGACCACGGTCGAGCAGGCCGCCGCCTACCGGGCACGCATTCTGGCCGCGGTGCCGGCGGGCCTAAAGTTCGATCCGCTCATGACGTTGTATCTCACCGACACCCTCAAGCCCGAGGAAATCGACAAGGCCGCCGACAGCGGTTTCGTCATCGCCGCCAAGCTCTACCCGGCCGGCGCAACCACCAACTCGGATGCCGGTGTCACCGACATCACCCGCATCTATCCCGTTCTCGAACGGATGGCCGAGCGGGGCATCGTTCTCTGTGTTCATGGCGAGGTGACTCATGCTGACGTTGATATCTTTGATCGCGAGCGCGTCTTTATCGATAGCGTGCTGGCGCCGGTTGCAGCGCGATTCCCGTCGCTGCGCATTGTCTTCGAACACATCACGACGGCCGAAGCGGCGCAGTTCGTGAGCGAATCCGGCCCCAACGTGGGGGCAACGATCACCGCCCACCATCTGCTTTTCAACCGCAACGCCATTTTCACCGGCGGCATCCGTCCGCATTACTACTGCCTGCCGGTGCTCAAGCGCGAAACCCACCGCGAAGCGCTGGTGCGGGTGGCCACGTCCGGCAACCCCAGGTTTTTCCTGGGTACCGATTCGGCGCCCCACGCCAAGAGCACCAAGGAAGCCGCCTGCGGCTGTGCCGGCTGCTACACCTCCCACGCCGGCATCGAGCTGTATGCCGAAGCCTTCGAGCAGGCCGGCGCCCTCGACAAGCTGGAAGCCTTTGCCAGCTTCAACGGCCCCGACTTCTACCGCCTGCCGCGCAACACCGACACCATCACCCTGGCCAAGGAAAGCTGGGACGTGCCCGCCGGCTTCGACTACCTGCCCGGCGATCCGCTGGTGCCCCTGCGCGGTGGCGAGCAAGTCCACTGGAAGCTGGTCTGAGCCTTAACCTTTGAGCCGACGATGCGCCTGAACCTCAAGTCCCTGCTGATCCTCGCCGCTGTCCCGCTGCTCGCCGCCTGCGAGAACGAAGGCATCGCCTTCCTCATCGGTGGCAGCAAGGAGGAGTCCATCACCCTGGTGCGGGAGCAGCGCTGGTTCTGGAGCGACGAGGTAACCCAGTCCATCGTCGTTTCGCGCATGCCCACCTGCCTGCGCCGGCACGAAATCAAACCCGGCGTGGCGGGCAGCGTGAAGCTCGAGGTCTACGAGGCCGGCGACTACATGTGGGCACTCAAGCAGGGCAAGAACTGGTACCTCGTTGGCACCGAGAACTGCGAACTGCAGCGCTGGAAAGACGCACCCGACGAGCCGCCGGGCAAGCTCGCCGGCACCTTCAGCCGCAAGAGCGGCAAGCTCGAATTCATCCCCGCCGAAAAGCCCGCCACACCAATCACGCCCGCCGACGAGTGATCGCCGATGTAGGGGCGACTTCAGTCGCCCGCCTTTTCGTTGATCAACCACCGATGGGCGACTGAAGTCGCCCCTACAGGTCGCGCAATTGCCCGTGATGGATCGTCCTCCTGCCGCCTACGCCGACCGCCCCCTCTTCGCGCCGCTTGCCGGCATCCTGTCCCGCTTCCCCGACGCGCTCCCCACCGCAGACCAGCTGACTGCGCTGCTTGGCCTAATCGAGCCGCAGGCATGCTCCGGCAGCGGCCAGCCCGTCCGCTTCATCCCGCCCTCAGCCGATCTTCCGGCCTACGAACAGCACATCCACGCCACCGGCGAAGTCCCGACCCGCGCAGACGACTGGCACGACTTCTTCAACGCGCTGGCCTGGTGCGTGTGGCCGCAGACCAAATCCGCCTGCAACGCCCTGCACCTGCGCGAGCAACAGGCCCGCGCCGCAGCCGGCCTCACCGGTCGCGGCCCGGTGCGCGATGCGCTGACCCAGTTCGACGAATGCGGCATCGTCGTCATCTCCACCGATCCGCACATCCCGGCCCTGCTCGCCGCCCACGCATGGGAAGCCGCCTTCTGGCAGCACCGGGCGCGGCTCGTCGCCACAACCCGCTTCCTCGTCTTCGGCCACGGCAGCTGGGATTCCCTGCGCCAACCCTTCTTCGGCCTGTGCGCAAAGGCGGTCTATCGCGTGGTGGAGGCCGGCTGGCTGACGCTGCCGGCAACGGAACAGCAGGCCGAAGCCGACACCTGGCTGGCGCAGCGCCTCACCGACCCGCAGCATCCCTTCGGCAAGGCCGACCTGTCACCGCTGCCCCTGCTCGGCATTCCCGGCGTCACGCCCGCCAGCGAAGCGCCCGATTACTACCGCGATACCCGCCAGTTCAGGCCCCGGCGTGTTGCCGATCGCATCGCACAGCAAAGGGAGCTGTGACCCGCCCGTCGATTTGAAGGAAAATGGCGGGCTAGCCCCGAATTCATTCTTCAGGAATCGACCATGCTGCAGAAACTCTCCACCTTCCCCGGCGTCCAGGGCCCGGTTGTCGTCATCGTCATGGACGGCTACGGCGTACCCAAGACCGACGTCGGCAGCGCCATTGCCGCCGCCCGCAAGCCGACCCTCGACCGTCTGTTTGCCGAATGCCCGAACATCACCCTGCGTGCCCACGGCACCGCGGTGGGCATGCCCTCCGACGACGACATGGGCAACTCGGAAGTTGGCCACAACGCCATCGGCGCTGGCCAGGTGTATGCCCAGGGCGCCGCGCTGGTGGCCGACGCCATCGCCAACGGTGCTATCTGGCAGGGCGAGGCGTGGCAGCAGATCGTGGCGGGTGCCAAGGCCAGCCGGGGTGTCATCCACTTCATCGGCCTGTTCTCCGACGGCAATGTGCACAGCCACATCGATCACCTGAAGGCGATGGTCGTGCAGGCCAAGGCCGAGGGCATCAAGACCGTGCGCATCCACGCCCTGCTCGACGGCCGCGATGTGCCCGAGACCAGCGCCCTCGACTACGTGGTGCCCTTCGAAGCCTTCCTGGCGGATGTCAGCGCCGACGGCTTCGATGCCCGCATCGCCTCCGGCGGTGGCCGCCAGTACATCACCATGGACCGCTACGACGCCAACTGGCCGATGGTGGAAAAAGGCTGGAAGACCCACGTGCTGGGCGAGGGCACGCAGTTTGCCAACGCCACCGATGCGGTGAATGGCCTGCGCGACAAGCACCCCGGCACCATCGACCAGGACCTGCCGGAGTTCGTCATTGCCGACGGCGGCAAGCCCATCGGCACCATCGAGGACGGCGATTCGGTCGTCTTCTTCAACTTCCGCGGCGACCGCGCCATCGAAATCACCCGCGCCTTCGTCGACGACAACTTCGACAAGTTCGACCGCGTGCGCGTGCCCCAGGTCACCTACGCCGGCATGCTCCAGTACGACGGCGACCTGCAGCTGCCCAAGCGCTTCCTCGTGGCCCCGCCGGCCATCATGGACACCTCCGGCGAATGGTTCAGCAAGGCCGGCCTGGCCCAGTTCGCCTGCTCCGAAACCCAGAAATTCGGCCACGTCACCTACTTCTGGAACGGCAACCGCTCCAACAAGTTCGACGGCGAGACCTGGCAGGAAGTCCCCAGCGACGTGGTGCCCTTCGAACAGCGCCCGTGGATGAAGGCCGCCGAGATCACCGACGCCATGATTGCCGCCATCCACACCGGCAAGTACCGGATCCTGCGCTGCAACTACGCCAACGGCGACATGGTCGGCCACACCGGCAACTTCCGCGCCGCCACCATGGCCGTTGAAGCCGTCGATCTGGCCCTTGCGCGTCTGCTGCCCGCCATCGAAGCCGCCGGCGGCGTCGCGCTGATCACCGCCGACCACGGCAACGCCGACGAAATGTTCGAGCTCGACAAGAAGACCAAGCAGCCCTCCCTCCACAAGGACGGCTCCTACAAGGCCAAGACCGCCCACACCCTCAACCCGGTGCCGCTGGTGCTCTTCGACAAGGTCAGCGGCGGCAAGCTCGGCCTCAAGCAGACCCCCACCGCCGGCCTGTCGAGCATCGCCGCCACCGTGGCCAACCTGCTCGGGCTGGAGAAGCACGAGAAGTGGGACGAGAGCGTGCTGGAGGTGAAGTAAGGGGTTTTATTCAGCCAGAGCAGCGGCAAGACAAAGGGCGCGTACCGTGGGGTGCGCGCCCTTTGTCGCTGTTCAGCCGGATTCAATCTTTCTTGCTGCGAGAGTGCCTAAGAAGACTCGCTTGAGGCGGCCTCAAACCTGCCTGCGTAGCGAAACACCTCACCAAGTAATGGATGCGTGAGACGAAAGTCCATGGCGAAATGGGTTTCATCGATGGCCACTTCGACAATCGTTGTGTGTCCCAGTACTAGCCACTCCGGGATCGGCAGCAGTAATGACCCGAGCTTCGCCACAAACCGGACACCGCGATAATGGAGTTCGCTGCCTGTTACGTACGGGGCCATCTGCAAACCGAGCACCGGATTAACGAACTCGATTACCTGGCCTTGTCCGGCCGAAACCCAGAAGCTGTTGAAGCAGATCACCTTCCCGTCCGGGTAGGTGATGCTGCGCCGCCAATACTGCCGATCATCAACGACGCTTTTTTTGACCACCGTGTGTACCTGCTTGCCGCTGCGATGTACCAAGGCCCCAAACACCCGGAGCACGCTGAGTAAAGGCTGCATTAACCACGGATAGTCGATGTCCATGTGACCAGTGTCCGTCGTGTTGCCAGACCGATAATGCGCCTGCAAGGCTGGAGGCAATTTTTCCCAGTCGGTGCCGAGCGCCTGCTGCATGAGGCTTTTCATGATCAGGCTCCCGGAATGTGTTTGAAGACCATCAGTGCCACAACCAGCACCATCGCACTGAAGGCCGGAGCACCGAGCCAGAACCAATAGCGCGCCATTTTCCAATAGAGATCCGGCAATGGCGTTCCGTGGGCGACGGCCTCCGCGGAAATCTTCTCCATGCGGATCTGGAGCCAGACCACAGGCAACCAGCAAGCGCCGGCCAAGAAGAACAGGAGCAGGCTGGCAGCGATCCACGGCGTTGTTAGCGGAACACCGAGCAGGGATACCATCCACAAGCCGCTGATTGGCTGGAAGATTACCGTCGGGCTGGTGAAAATCCAGTCGGCCAACACGACATGTCTGTTGGTGACCGCGATATGGGCCACATTGCCGCTGCGGTCCGCCATCCACTTGTAGAAGGCACTGCCGAGACCAGTGCCGAAGAGCAGCACCATGCTGAGAATGTGCAGTGTCTTGAGAACGCTGTAGGTCATGATGTACTCCGTGCATGCGCGATATCGGAGAAGAACAGGTGCGCTTCGGTAGCCAGGGGCGTACGCCCCAAGAACCGCACCAGAGGCCGGAAGTCCGCCAGGTAGCCGGTCTGCAGCATGCGCAGGTTTTCAGGTTGCAGCATGGGGCTGAAGTGACGACCTATGTGGGTGAGCGCCGTCGCCAGGGCGAACGGGACGTGAAAGGGCCGAGCGCGCGGCAGGCCTTGTGCCTGGCGCATCGTTTGCAGCCATTCAACAAACGTGATCGTTTCTGTCCCGACGATATCCAGCGTTTGCCGTACCTTCGATGACGTGAGGCTCTGCAATACGGTCGCCACCACGTCGCTGATATGCACCGGCTGAAGCGCCTGCTGCCCGTCACCGATAACCGGAATCAGCGGAAGCGTGGCCAGCCGCATGAACAGGTCGGCACTCTTGCCTCCCCGTCCGTAAATCAGAGAAGGACGCAGCACAAACCAGTCGAGATCAAGGCTGCGCAGGACGTCGTCTGCGGCACGCTTGCTCAGGTGGTAGGCCGAGAACGCTGCCTCGTCAGCGCCGAGCGCCGAGATTTGCACAACCCGGCGGACTCCAGCCTGAGCACAGGCAAGAAACAATGCCGAAGGAGCACGGGTGTGCAGGGATTCAAAGCGCTGGCTGCCGCTTTCCCCAATGATGCCCACGCAGTTGATGACGGCATCAATGCCGTCGAGTTGTGGCAGCCAGTTGGCCGGGGAAAGCATGTGGCAGAAATCGATACCCTTACTGCGGGATGCTGGTGTGACCGGGTGGCCTGAGGCTGCGAGTGCGGCCGCGATGTTGCGGCCAAGGAAGCCGCTAGCGCCGGTGAGCAGGATGTTCATGATGGGCTCCATACGGATAACTGGAGCCCTCAGTCTGGAGATTGGCTATCGGGAATTCTTCCGTTCTTATCGAAAAGGAACACTTTTCGGCTTCGGAAAGATCATTCAGGAGACGCAGGTGATCTAAACCTGCAATTTGGTGGCCCCACGGTTGGTGTGGACTTTGCGGAACTGGCCGGGAGTCATGCCCTCGATCTCGCGGAATGCCTCGTAGAAGTTCGACTGCGAGGTGAAGCCGACACCAAGGCCGACAGACAGAACCGAGGCGGAGGGTTCGTCGCACAACATGGCCCTGGCCGCGGCGATACGCTGCTCGCGCAGGTAGCGGGAATAGCTCTTCCCCAAGCGGGCATTGAGTAACTCCGACAACTGATGGGTGCTCAGTCCGATTCGTTCGGCCAGGTTGCGCAGGCTCAGGTCCGAATCCACGTATATCCGGTCAGTTGCCATCAGCATGCCCAGCCTTGACAGCGCTGCATCGCAGTCCACGTTGTTGAGTGTGGAGGTGGGATAGGCGGCTTGCACCGTTTCCCTGACCTCAACCGACAATTGCGGCCGGAGGCCCAGCGTCGTCTGGACCAGAAAGAAGGCAAGGCCGATCGAGATTGTGTACAGGCTGAAGAACAGTTTTCCCGGCAGCGCTGCAGGGGCAAGCCCAAGGACTGACACGCTGACGGCAATGACGAAGACACCTCCGAGCAGCAGCATTTCGAGACGGAAGCTGGCGCGTTCGTGTCGAAGGGCAAGGAGGCTGCGAGCAAGCCACAGCAGATAGCCGGCACCGACAATGAACGCCAGGGGCAAGCCCAGGCCTTTTGGCAGGAAGGGAGAGATCAGGACAGGAAGGGCATGGCCCAGTTGGGCCGGCCTGATCACGGGACGGGTCTGCTGGCGCAGCAATGGCTGGCTGAACAGAAAGAAAGCTGGCGCCACGGCAAACAGGGTCATACGGTACGGGAGGGTCGCCACCCATTCCTGGTCGAGATAGAGCCATGAGAAATGGGCTAGTTGCAGCCCGCTCAGCGCGAGCAGGAGTATCAGCCCCATGACTCTGGACTGCACCTGATCCTGGTACGGTTCACCGAGTAAGTGCGTCAGCGCGATGGTAATTGCGCTGAATATGGAGAAGCCGGCGAGAAGAATGGCAAGGGATGTCACGGCGAGTGCAAAGTGGCAGTTCGATTCTGTGTGGGCGCAATTCTGTCAGTATTTGCACGCCGCAGGTCAATCCCTCTGTCAGTCGGTGTCTGCGTATTTCTCACCTATTCGTGCGAGCAAAGTGAGAATTTCGTCCACTCTCGGCATCCATTCGTCTGGGGCGAGACTGGGTGAGCAGGGTTTTTTCCAATCCTGTTTGAGTTGAATCCCCAAGGACTGCAGCCCCATCGCGAAGTCATCTCGTGCGGCAAGCTGCCTTTGCCCCACGTCCGTATATCTCTCATTCCAGTAGTCAAAACAGAGACCGAGTCTCCCATTTCGATGGAGGATGCAGATCGCGCGGTTTTTGACTAGCTTCGGCAGGCCTATGAGCGCGTTCTTCCCCCACCAGATAACGCCCCAATCCGACAGGGGCTGTGCTTCAAACCCGCCTAAGAACTTTCGCATTGCAGACTGCGTTTCCGGGGATGAGATGTATTGCTCCACTTCCCTCCAGTAGGCCTCTACCCCTCGCTCCCCAGAAGAGGCTGACGCCTCCTTCCGAGTCTCCCGTTTAACCACGCGAGACTCCTCGGTGTATCCAAACAGCCAAGGTACGACAACACGTTCTGATGCATATTGATATTGGCGTGCCTCAACGAGGAAGACTTCGGTATTTGTCATCTGACGGTTGAGAAAGTCGACAAGACTTCTCAATTCGTTGGGAGACTCTTCCAGGAAGAAGACCAAACGCATCTTGGCTTCCCGAAGGTTTTGCTCAACCAATGTAAAGAAACCGTCAACCGTGCGGTCATCAGTCTGCGCAAAGACAGGCAGCGCAGCTGCCAAGGCATCAGATCCACCTGCGGTGGCTTCAGCATAACTGCGCATTTCGGAGGATTTCCAGTAATGGTGCCCGTTCGCTGCGTATTCCAGCATCTGGGCGATGACTTCGCGCCGGGAGCGGGTATCGTCACAGCGCTTGCACTCAACCAAGGTCGGAATTGCGAATTGGTCGACATAGAAAAAGTCGATAGACCAGCGCGGCGCCCCGGAAGAGGGGTCCGGGACCGGCATTTCGCGCTTTATCAGCAGCCATTCCCTCGGGTTGTTCGGGTCCATTTGCTCGCCGGAAAGGAGACGAGGATTGCTTTCCAGTAATCGCTGGAGCTCTCTGTCTTCATCTTTGCACCGGACTCGGACCAGTTCGCTGGTCTGGGCGTTTTGGTCCATTAGATAGACTTTACTCATGTAGATTGATGTCTCAGCTGTTTGAGGGTGTTTTTGCGAATGGCATGTTTGCTTGATTCTAGCAACATTACAGCATTGGCTTGGTGCTCTTGAGCGTTGCACCTTGTTTGCCGTTTTGACCAAACCTTTTACTGCCCCCCCCACTCACCCCTCCGTCACCCGCTTCGGCTTACTCCGTTCCGACTTTTTCTTGAGTCCCAGCGACGCAACCTGATCCGAGTCGGGGCCGAATAGGGCGCGGGCTTCGTTTTTGGCGCCGAGGATGATTTCGTGGAAGTCGCGCTGGGCGGTGAGGAGGGCGTCGCGGGCGGCGGCGAGGGTGTTGTGGGCGTGCGGATTCGATGTGCGGCCTTGCCAATTGAATTCACAGGGTGGTGGATTGTGTTTGCAGCGGCTGGAATCGATCACGCGGGTGCGTGAGAGCTAAGGGCAATGCCAAGGGGGCTTTGTGGGTGCTGAAGTCATGGACTCGCGTTTGGCACCATCCGTGCTTTTGCGATGGATCAGGCAGTTTGCGAAGCCTTTGCACGGAGAGTCAGGAATGTTATCGAGCGACGAAGCGCGTGCCCGGCTGGTGGCCCATCCGCTGCCGGCCAATCCATGGGTCTATGCGACGGCGGAGGCCATCATCATCAAGGCCGACTACACCGATACGATCGAGCGGATGTTGCGCTGGGTGCCGAAGGCAAAGTGGAGTGCCAGGCAGCGTTGCTGGGTGGTTCCGTTGGGCGGCCTGGAACTGGTTCGCTCGGTGTTGCCGGAACTGAGCCGGCTGGCGGAGGCGATGCAGGAGACACCTGTCGTACCGGAGGCCGAGCCGGACGGCGTGCCAGGCCTGGTGAGCGATGCCCTGGCCCGCAAGTGGTTCCGCGATTGCGCGCGCCAGCTGTATGGCAGTGACTGGCAGCGTGAAACCGCACGTGCACTGGGGCGCGACGAGGCGTCGCTGGCCTGCTGGCTGATTGGTGAAGGCGTCGCGTCGTGGAGGCGGCACCGGAACAATTGCTGGCAGAGATGCTGGCGCTGATGCGCCGCCGCGTGGTGGACATCGGCGCGGCTGCCGATGCTCTGGCGGCGCGGATGGCACGAAGCCCGGACGCGGTGCCGAACTAGATCATGCGGACCTGATCGGCCCTGAGCGTGAGCTGGAGCCGGTCGCACTGATCGAAGAAGTGCGTTGTCGTGTCGTAGACATAGTGGTTTTCATACCAGGTGTCGGCATAGGGCAGGAACGCACTGGTCGGCGGCAGTTCGACCAGGTTGTCGGTGCCGGCGCAGAGGGTGATGCCAAATCCGCTATTGGCCGCCACCGGCACGTTCTCGTCGCCGAAGACCTCGAATTGCACGATGAGCTTGGCCGATTCGCTGTCGCCTTCCCGGGTCTTGACCGCGGTGATGCGAATGTTCTGAAAGCGGCGCCCGGCCTTGCCGTCTTCGAACAACTGGATGAACTCGGGCAGCGTTCCCTTCTTGATCACGGTGCCTTCCTGCAGCGGCACGCCCAGTTGGGTCAGGCTCAGGCCCTTGGGCTTGGCATTCGCCAGATCGATATGCGTAGTGTTCTCTGCCAATGTGGGCACGATGAAGGTCTCCATGGATGATTTACTACAAAAGCGGGGCTTTTGAGCGCGCGCGCCGATGTCTAGCATTTTCGATGCCATCACGGTATTCATCCGCATCGCCCAGCCCCATTCCCCGCGCGCGGAGTCGATCACGCAGGTGCGTGACGAGATGCCGCGCCTAGTTGCATTCAATAATGACAATTTGTTTCCGATATGAAAGCATCGGGAGTTCTGCTGTTCCGGGCTTGCATCCCGGCGCGGTGCCATCGGTGTGACAACAAGACCAACAAGGAAATATCAAATGTTCAATGCGAAGCGGCGGTATGTGGCGATTGCGGTGGCCGGACTGATTCTGGCGGGTTGCGCGAGCGCGCCGGGCAATGGCAAGGGCACCGATACGGATTCGGCCAAGCGCAATGCGGTCAAGGTGACGCAGACAGCCCGTGGTGCGCAGATCACTTCGGATGACCGCATCCTGTTTGATACGGGCAAGTCGGACGTCAAGCAGGACGGGCAGGTCTTTATCGAGCGGGTCGCCAGTATCCTCAAGGAAAAGACCAAGGCCAACGTGGCCATCGAGGGTTACACCGACAACGTTGGCACTGCTGCGCTGAACCAGACCCTGTCCGAGCGCCGTGCGGCTTCGGTCAAGCAGGCGCTGGTGGCCAAGGGTGTGCAGGCAAGCCGCATCACCGCGACGGGCTTCGGCATGAACAAGCCGGTGGGCGACAACACTACGCCCGAAGGCCGTCAGGCCAACCGCCGCACCAACATCATCGTTCTGGGCGAGTCGGTCGAGAACATCGGCGGTACTTCCCTGGGCGATCGCCTGTCCGAAGGTCTGGGCGAATTCCTCAAGAGTGCCGGGGAAGTCATGAACAAGGTGTTCGGTTCCGATTCCAAGAACTGAGTCGGCGCGTGATGGAAAAGCAGCTAACCATCACACGCCTGGCGCTGGGCCTGCTGTCCGCATGGGCAGTTCAGGTCCACGCCGCCGATGCAGGGGGCGCGGTGGCCGCGCCCGATGCGCCGGAAGTCGTCGATACCATTGAGGCAGACACATCGAAGGCCATTCTCAAGCGCTTTCGGGCCGATAACCCCGGCGCGCGGGAACACAAGCCGGGCCTCGTTTCCGAGGCCTTCCTGGAAGATTCCAGCAACCCGGGGCTGAAGCTCGAACGCATGTGGGTGGGCGAAAAGGGCACGCTGCTCGAGATCCTCGGGCTGCATCGCAAGGGCCGCCCGGAAAGCGCGATCATTTCGTATTCGAGCTTGCGTCTGCGCGACAAGGCCGGCTTTCAGCACCAGCCGCTGGCCTATGAGGGCGTCACCGAACTGCGGGACAAGCGCGGCGGTTCGGCCCTCGTCGTGCAGCCGGGGGACACCTTTTACCTGCTGATGCCGCCCATCGACGATCTGCAGCCCCATTCGCTGATCTACCTCGGCTGGGACGGCAAGGCGTCGAGCTATTTCGACCGCATCGATCCGCGTTTTCGCGAGCGTTACGATGCGTCGGCGAAGACGGCGCTGGCGGCAGATGCGACGCCGGAGCAGATGAAGGACTTTCTGGTCGAATTTGCCCGTCGCGATCCGGATAACAAGGCGCCGAAGGTATTCCTCGCGCTGATCAACAAGATGCGCGCCCAGAACACCTTTGAGGGCTATTACCACGCCTATCTGTTGATCAAGGATCCGGCCGATGCGCGGGCCGCGCAGAAGCTGATGCGCACCGACGAGCACCGGGCGATGATGGAAAACCTGGCGGTGGCCACGCTGGTGGACAAGAGCCGCCTGCTGGACATGGATTTCCGCCTCAACCCGGGGCAAACCACGTCGGGTGAGGGCCGGTGCTGGATGCTGTGCCGCTACAACTTCACCGCCCAGCGTGCGGTCAGCGGTACGGTGACGGTGCGCGCCAGGCAAAGCGGAACGCCGATTCGCCTGCGTTTGGGTACTTACCGGGTGACCCTCTCCACCGAGCTGCTGCTGCCCCGTCATGGCCTGCAGGAGTCGAACTGGCTGGGCAACTTCGACAAGCGTGCCGACGATGTGCGCACCGGGCAGGTGACGGTGACGCTGAGTCCGCCCGACTACACGGCCACCGTGCCGGTGAGTTTCGGGCAGGTCGATGTGGCCTTCTTTCAACGCGGTTCAGCAGGCGGTTACACGGCCTACTGGGCGGATGGAGACGGGCGCGCCACGCTCGGTTTCAAGAGCATGGAGTTGCTGAAATGATCGGGCGTCTGGTGGGCTGTGTCGTGCTGGGTCTGGCTGCGCTGCCAGTGGTGGCCGCCGAAGACATCAACTTCAGTGATCTCCAGCGTCCCGGTGCCGGGCTGTCGCGCAGTGCGGTAGTGCCGGGGCTGGCCAAGGAAGGGGCGAGTTTTGTCAGCCGCTTCAACGATGTGGATAGTGCGCGGGTGGAAGACTTGCGGCGTGCCCGGGCGGCGGCGGCGAGCTACTCGTCGAGCTCGTCGTCTTCTTCATCTTTGTCGTCTTCATCGTCCAGTTCGAGCCAGAAGTCGGCGCCGTCGAACAAGACCTTTGTTTGCCGGATTTACTGCAACAGCAGCAGCGGGCCGCAGATTACCCGGGAGTTCACCGGCCCGGATCGGGCGACGGTGGCCAGGATGATCGACGACAATGGGCACACCATCTGCCGGGATTCCGGTATGGCGCGTGCATCGAGCAGCCGGTTCGATCCGTCCCAGTGTCGCGAGAAATAAGGCGTCATGCATAAAAAAATGGCCGCCCATCAGGCGGCCATTTTCTTGGTGCGGCAGGCCCGGCTTACTTGTTCTTGAACTCGGCCTTGCGCTTCTCGACAAACGCGGCCATGCCCTCCTTCTGGTCTTCGAGGGCGAAGGCCGAGTGGAAGACGCGGCGTTCGAAGAGCAGGCCTTCGTTGAGGCTGCTTTCGAAGGAGCGGTTCACCGATTCCTTGATCATCATGACCACCGGCAGCGAGTAGCCGGCGATGGCGGTGGCGGCCTTGAGCGTTTCGTCGAGCAGTTGCTCGGCCGGGATGATGCGGGCGACGAGGCCGGCACGTTCGGCTTCGACGGCATCCATCATGCGGGCGGTGAGGCACAGGTCCATGGCCTTGGCCTTGCCGACGGCACGGGGCAGACGCTGGGTGCCACCGGCGCCGGGGAGGATGCCGAGCTTCACTTCGGGCTGGCCGAACTTGGCGCTGTCGGCGGCGTAGATCATGTCGCAGCTCATGGCCAGCTCACAGCCACCGCCGAGGGCAAAGCCGGCCACCGCGGCGATCACCGGCTTGCGGCAGGTTTTGACGCGTTCCCAGTTGCGCGTGATGTAGTCGCCCTTGTAGACGTCCATGTAGTCGTAGGTGGCCATCATGCCGATGTCGGCGCCGGCGGCGAAGGCCTTTTCGGAACCGGTGATGACGATGCAGCCAATGGCTTCGTCGGCTTCGAAGCCGTTGAGGGCCACGACCAGCTCATCGACGAGGGCGTCGTTGAGGGCGTTGAGGGCCTTGGGGCGGTTGAGGGTGATGAGGCCGACTTTGCCGCGGGTTTCGACGAGGATGTTCTGGTAGTCCAATTTGTTCTCCTGTAGCTGCTGTTATTAGATTGCCCCCGCGGTGCGCAACGCGTTGATCTCGTGCGGGGTAAAACCCCAGTCGGAGAGCACGTCTTCGCCCGTGGCACCAACTACGGGCGGACGCGGTTGCGCGGGAATGCTGCGGCTGAAACGGGGCGCCGGGGCCGGCTGGATTATGCCGCCGACCTCGATGAAAGTGCCGCGGGCCTGATTGTGCGGATGTTCGGGCGCTTCGTCCATGTCCAGAACGGGGGCCACGCAGGCGTCGCTGCCTTCGAGCAGGCCGCACCATTCATTGCGGCTGCGCGTTTCGAGGTGGGCGGTGAGGCGGGCCTTCAGTTCGGGCCAGCGGGCGCGCTCCCATTGCTGGTGGAAGTCGGGGTCGGTGATGCCGGTCTTTTGCAGGAACAGGGTGTAGAACTGGGGTTCGATGGGGCCGATGGAAATGTACTTGCCGTCGGCACAGCGGTAGGTGTCGTAGAAGTGGGCGCCACCGTCGAGCAGGTTGCTGCTGCGTTGGTTGCTCCACTGCCCCATGGCCTTGAGCGTGTACATCATGGTCATCATCAGGGCCGAGCCATCGGTCATGGCGGCATCGACCACCTGGCCCTTGCCGGAGCTGCGCGCTTCGAGGGCTGCGGCGAGGACGCCGACCACCAGCAGCATGGCGCCACCGCCACAATCGGCCACCAGGTTGAGGGGCACCACCGGCTTGTCGGGCGTGCCGATGCTGTGCAGTGCCCCCGACAGGGAGGCGTAGTTGATGTCGTGGCCGGCGGAATTGGCCAGCGGGCCGGTCTGGCCCCAGCCGGTCATGCGGCCATAGACAAGACGCGGGTTGGCGGCGAGGCAATCGTTCGGGCCAAGGCCGAGGCGTTCCATCACGCCGGGGCGGAAGCCTTCGATCAATACGTCGGCACCGGCCACCAGTTGTTTGGCGGCGGCGAGGCCTTCGGGCTTCTTCAAGTCGAGGGTGACGACCCGCCGGCTGCGGTTGAGGATGTCGATCTTCGGGTCGAAAAGCTCGGACGCAGGCTTGGCGCCCGCCGGCAGCTTGCGCTCGATGCGCACGACTTCGGCGCCCAGGTCGGCGAGAATCATCGCCCCCATCGGCGCCGGGCCGAGGGCGGCGAATTCTACGATCCTGATGCCGTGGAGTGGTCCCATCGTGTCTCCTCCGTGGGATAGGTTTGTGGCGGGCGACTGTAGGGGCGACTTGTAGGGGCGACTTCAGTCGCCCTCGGACTCCGGTCAACGGCTTGCGCTTGATTTGCGTACGGATGGGCGACTGAAGTCGCCCCTACAGTCGCCCCTAAAGGCCGCTGCCGCTTATTCGGCGGCGATGGCGCGGCCGATGACCAGGCGCTGGATGTCGTTGGCGCCTTCGTAAATCTGGCACACACGCACGTCGCGGTAGATGCGCTCGACACAGGACTCATCGGTGTAGCCGCAGCCGCCGTGGATCTGGATGGCGTCGGAGCAGACCTTCTCGGCCATCTCGGAGGCGAACATCTTGGCCATCGAGGCTTCCTTCAGGCAGGGCTTGCCGGCGTCCTTCAGGGTGGCGGCGCGCCACACCATCAGGCGGGCGGCGTCGAGCTGGGTGGCCATGTCGGCAAGGCGGAAATTGACTGCCTGATGCTCGATGATGGGTACGCCGAAGGTGACGCGTTCCTTGGCGTAGCGCACGGCGGCTTCAAAGGCAGCGCGGGCCATGCCGACGGCCTGGGAGGCGATGCCGATGCGGCCGGCTTCGAGGTTGGACAGGGCGATCTTGTAGCCTTCGCCTTCCTTGCCGAGCAGCGCCGAGGCGGGCACGCGGCAGTTCTCGAAGACGATCTGGCAGGTGTCGGAGGCGTGCTGGCCCATCTTGCGTTCGATGCGGGCGACGCTGTAGCCGGGCGTGGCGGTGGGCACCAGGAAGCAGGAGATGCCCCGCTTGCCGGCGGCCTTGTTGGTGACGGCGAAGACGATGGCCATGTCGGCGTACTTGCCGGTGGTGATGTAGTGCTTGACGCCGTTGATCACGAAATCGTCACCGTCGCGGTCGGCGCGGGTGGTGATGGCCGAGGCGTCGGAGCCGGTGTGGGGTTCGGTCAGGCAGAAGCAGCCGAGCTTTTCGCCGCGGGCCAGGGGCTTTAGCCATTCTTCCTTCTGGGCGTCGGTGCCGTACTTGTTGGTGATGCCGCAGGGCAGCGAATTCTGCACGCTGACGATGGTGGAGGTGGCGCCGTCGCCGGCGGCGATTTCTTCCAGCGCGAGCACCAGCGACATGTAATCCATGCCGGCACCGCCCCATTCTTCGGGCACGCACATGCCGAGGGCGCCGAGTTCGCCGAGCTCCTTGAGGGCCTGGGCCGGGAAGGTGCTGTTGCGATCCCATTCCGCGGCGAAGGGCGCGAGGCGCTCCTGGGCAAAGGCGCGGAGGGAGTCGCGGATCATTTCCTGTTCTTGGGTGAGGATCATGTTTGTCTCTTGATGATGGGTTCGGCCGCGGGCGATGGCGTGGCGGGCGGCGCGGGTGTCGGGTTACGCTGCGCTAACCCGACCTACGGGGATGCGGGTGATGCGTAGGTCGGGTTAGCCCGCAGGGCGTAACCCGACGCATGCCACTTAGAGCATCTCGACGGCGAGGGCCGTTGCTTCGCCGCCGCCGATGCAGAGGCTGGCGATGCCCTTCTTGCCGCCGGTTTTTTGCAGGGCGCCCAGCAGCGTGACGATGATGCGGGCACCGGAGGCGCCGATGGGGTGGCCGAGGGCGCAGGCGCCGCCGTGGATGTTCACCTTGGCGTGGTCGAGCTTGAGGTCACGGATGGCGGCCATGGTGACCACGGCGAAGGCTTCGTTGATTTCCCACAAGTCCACGTCGGCGGTGGTCCAGCCGGTCTTGGCCAGCAGCTTCTGCATTGCGCCGACCGGGGCGGTGGCGAAGAGGGCGGGCTGGTGGGCGTGGGTGCTGTGGCCGACGATTTTGGCTAGCGGCTTCAAGCCCTTCGCGGCGGCGGTGGAGGCGCGCATCATCACCAGCGCGGCGGCGCCGTCGGAGATGGAGCTGGAGTTGGCCGGGGTTACGGTGCCGTCCTTCTTGAAGGCCGGCTTGAGGCTGGGGATCTTGTCGATGTTGGCCTTGGGCGGCTGCTCGTCGCTGGCAATGGTCACGTCGCCCTTGCGGCCGGAAATGGTGACGGGGACGATTTCCCACGCGAAGGAGCCATCCTTGATTGCCGCCTGGGCGCGGGTGGTGGACGTGATGGCGTAGGCGTCCTGCTCTTCGCGAGTGAAGCCGTAGGCGCCGGCGCATTCTTCGGCAAAGGTGCCCATCAGGCGGCCCTTGTCGTAGGCGTCTTCGAGGCCGTCGAGGAACATGTGATCGAAGATCTGGCCGTGGCCGAGGCGGTAGCCGCCGCGGGCCTTGGGCAGGATGTAGGGGGCGTTGGTCATGGATTCCATTCCGCCCGCGATCATCACGTCGTTGGTGCCGGCGACAAGCAGGTCGTGGGCCAGCATGGTGGCCTTCATGCCCGAGCCGCACATTTTATTGACCGTGGTGCAGCCGGCCGACAGCGGCAGGCCGGCGGCGAGGGCGGCCTGGCGGGCGGGTGCCTGGCCGAGGCCGGCGGGCAGCACACAGCCGAAGATCACTTCCTCGACAGCTTCGGCCGACATGTCGGCGCGCTCGACGGCGGCCTTGATGGCCACGCCGCCCAACTGGGGCGCGGTGAGGCTGGCGAAGTCGCCCTGGAAGCCGCCCATCGGGGTGCGGACTGCGGAGACGATGACGATCGGATCGTTGGTGGTGGTCATGAAGGAAAACCTTTCTTGAATTCGGGTGGGGTGCGCAAGAAGCGAAGGGGCGCGACCCACTGGTCGCCGCCCCGGGCGTGGTTCTTACTTGGCGGCCATGCGGATGGCGCCGTCGAGGCGGATGACTTCGCCGTTCAGGTAGGCGTTGGCAAAGATGTGTTCGACCAGCCCGGCGTACTCGGCCGGCTTGCCCATGCGCGAGGGGAAGGGAACCATCTTGCCGAGGGCGTCCTGCACGTCGGCAGGCATGCCGAGCAGCATCGGGGTTTCCATGATGCCCGGGGCGATGGTCATCACGCGGATGCCGGAGCGGCAAAGTTCGCGGGCGATGGGCAGGGTCATGGCGACCACGCCGCCCTTCGATGCAGCATAGCCGGCCTGACCGAGCTGGCCGTCGAAGGCCGCCACCGAGGCGGTGCTGACGATCACGCCGCGCTCGCCGCCGGCGTTGGGTTCGTTCTTGCTCATGATCTCTGCGGCGAGGCGGATCATGTTGAAGCTGCCGACCAGGTTGATGGTGACGGTGCGGGCGAAGCTTTCCAGCTTGTGCGGGCCTTCGCGGCCGACCACCTTTTCGGCCGGAGCGATGCCGGCACAGTTCACCAGACCACGCAGGGTGCCCATTTCGACAGCGGCGGCGAAGGCGCCCTTGGCGCTCTCTTCACCGGTCACGTCGGTGGCGACGAAACGGGCGTTGGCGCCCAGTTCGGCAGCCAGCGCTTCGCCGGCTTCCTTGTTCACATCGGCCAGCACGACCTTGCCGCCATTGGCGACGATCATCCGCGCGGTGGCGGCGCCCAGGCCCGAACCACCGCCGGTTACCACGAATACGTTGTTCTGGATTTCCATGTGTTTCTCTCCTCGTTCTTGTGGGTGGATACAGCTCGCCGCGCCGGGCGCAATGCGTGGCGCAGTCTAGGCACAAGCGGCCCCGGGCTCCATGCCGAAATCGCTCAATGTGAATGGTAGAATTTGCCACACCAAGAGGCCGCAAGCCCTTTCTACCGCCCGGGTTCCGATGAGCGAGCGTACGTCCGACAAGGGCACCATCTCCATCAGTTTCGTCCAGGAGGCACTGGCGGGCGTTCGTGCGCATGGCATCGACACGCTGGAGCTGCTGAATCGCGCCGGGATTTCGCCGGAACTCCTCAATGCACCGCAGGCGCGGGTGTCGTCGGCGCACTTCGGTGTGCTGTGGCATCTGGTGGCCCAGGCCATGGATGACGAGTTTTTCGGCATGGACAGCCACCGCATGAAGGCCGGCAGCTTCACGCTGCTGTGCCATAGCGTGATTCACTGCGACACGCTGGAGCGCGCCTTGCGCCGGGTTTTGCGCTTCTTCCGGGTGGTGCTCGACGACATGGAGGGCGTGCTGGTGCGGGAGGGCGGGACGGCCCGGGTGGTGCTCGTCGAACGCGACTTTGCGCCGCGCCGGGCCTTTGCCTACGGCACCTTCCTGATCATGATCCACGGCCTCGCCTGCTGGCTGATCGGCCGGCGCATTCCGCTCGACCATGCGCGCTTCCGTTGTGCCGAGCCCGATTACAGCGCCGAATGGCGGGTGCTCTTTTCGCCGGAGCTGGGCTTCGACGCGACGGAGACGGCGATTGCCTTTCCGGCCGAATACCTGGACATGGCCAACGTGCAGAACGAGCGCACGATGAAGATCTTCCTGCGCAGCGCGCCGGCCAACTTCCTGGTCAAGTACCGCAACAGCGAGGGGCTGGTGGCACGCATCCGGCGCCAGTTGCGGCACATTCCGCCGGATACCTGGCCGGATTTCGAGACCCTTGCACAGCAACTGCATTTCTCGGGGTCCACGCTGCGCCGCCATCTGATCGAAGAGGGTCAGTCCTACCAGTTGATCAAGGACGACCTGCGCCGCGATCTGGCCATCAGCCAGCTGAGCCACTCCGACAAGTCGGTGCTCGACATCGCCCTCGACCTGGGTTTTGCGGAGGCCAGCGCCTTCCACCGGGCCTTCAAGAAATGGACCGGCACCCGGCCGGGGGAATACCGGCGCGCACTGGCCGGCCACTAGACACTACGGAAGAGCGAACGCCATGCGCACCCGGTTTCCTTCCCGCCGCTTCCGTCTTCCGCTGCACATCCATATTTCAACGCTGTTCTTTGTACTGGTGCTGATCGCCGGCGGCAGCATCGCGTGGGTGTCGTACAGCCGCAGCGTGCAGATGCTGGAGCGGGCAACCGGCGATCTGATGACCCGGGTGGCAGCCCAGACCCTGAGTGAAACCGAACGCTTGCTGCAACCGGTGGGGGCCAGCGTGCGTCTGGCTGCGCTGCAGCGCCTCACGGGTGCCACCAGCCTGGCCGAGCGGCGCGACAGCCTGCCCTTCCTGCGCCGGGCGCTGGCCAGTTCGGAGGCCGCGTCGTCCATTTATGCCGGCTACGCCAATGGGGATTTCTTCCTGCTCTTCCGGATTGTCGACGAGGAAGCGCGGGCGGCCATCCAGGCGCCGCCGGGCGCGGCCTGGCTGGTGCAGAGCATCGAGCACCCGCAGGGCGGCCGGCCGGAGGCACATTTCATCTACCTGGACCTCGAACTGCACGTGTTGCGCGATGATTTTCGGCCTGATTTCGCCGCGTCCTACGACCCGCGGCAGCGCAGCTGGTACCGCCGGGCGGCCGCCAGCGATGTGCTGATCTACACCGAGCCCTATGTCTTTGCGACCACCGGCAAGGCCGGTATCAGCGTTGCCCAGCGCAGCGAGGACGGGCAGGTAGTGGTAGCGGCCGACATTCGTCTGGCGTCCCTCGCGGCAACCCTGCAGCGGCAAAAGCTGACGCCGGATTCCCGGCTGGTGATCTTCGATGCCGACCGGCGCGTGGTGGCTTCCAGCGAGCCTGGCTGGCTGCGTTCCGGCGCCGCTGGCAGCGCGCCCGAGCGCCTGCGCATCGATGAACTGGGCGGCGCGCTGGCAGCTCTCGGGCAGTCTGTTCCTGCTGCTGCCGACCTGGTGAAGGGGGCGCCGCTGGCAGATTTTGTGGCCGACGGGCGCGACTGGCGTGGTGCCGTGATGGCGCTGCCGATCAGCGGCGGGCCGCCGGCCTACCTCGGCGTGGCAGCGCCCGACGATGAACTCCTCACCGACGCCCGGGATGTCCGCGACAAGGCCCTGCTGGCGACCCTGGCGGTGATGTTGCTGGCCTTGCCCCTGACCTACCTGGGTGCCCGGCTGGTGTCGCGGCCCCTGCGTGAGCTGGTGGACGAAACCGCCGCCATTCGCCGCTTCGACTTCGACGACGACGTGGCGACCCGTTCGGCGGTGTGCGAGGTGGACGATCTGGCGACCGACCTCGCGTCGATGAAAAGTGCCATCCGGCATTTTCTCCACATCGCCGCCAGCATGGCGCAGGAGCCGGATTTCGACCGCCTGCTGCCGAAGGTGGTGGACGAGACGGTGGCGGTAGTCGGGGCGCGGGCCGGGGCCCTGTACCTGACACGGGACGACGAAGGACTCGATCTGGCGGCCCTGCAGGAGGCCGACGGGATTCGCCTGGCGCCCGAACTGGCGCCGCCCGGAGTCCACATGGCCGCGCTGGTGGCGGCGGGCCAGCGTTCCTGCGTCGGTAGCTTGAAGGCTACCGGGGGCGTGGGCGGCGCCTGCGCCGGCCTGTTCGACGCGCTGCAGGTGAGCGCGGCCGAAGGCATGGCCTATCTGGCCGTGCCGCTGATGGACCGCGCGCAGGACCGGCTGGGGCTGCTGATTTTGTGGTTCGATGAGGCGCCTGCCCAGGATCTGGTCCATTTTGTCGAGGCGCTATCCGGTTCGGCGGCGGTATCGGTCGAAACCCGGGCCCTGATCCGCGCCCAGAAGGCGCTGTTCGAATCCTTCATCCAGCTTCTGGCCGGCGCCATCGATGCCAAGAGCCCTTACACCGGCGGCCACTGTGCCCGCGTGCCCGAGCTGACCAAGATGATCGCCCGCGCGGCTTGCGAGGCCGATGACGGCCCGTTCAGGGACTTCCGGCTCAGTGACGATGATTGGGAGGCGGTGCACATCGCCGCCTGGCTGCACGACTGCGGCAAGGTGACGACCCCCGAGTACGTTGTGGACAAGGCTACCAAGCTGGAAACCATCCACGACCGCATCCACGAAATCCGCATGCGCTTCGAGGTGCTCAAGCGCGATGCCGAGATCGCCTGCTGGCAGGCCGTTGCCGGCGGTGCCGAGGTCGGCGTTGAACAGGCCCGGCTGGCTGCCGCATGGGTGACGCTGGACGAGGAGTTCGCGTTTGTCGCGTCGTGCAACGAGGGTGGCGAGGAGATGGCAGGGGCGCGCATCGAACGCCTGCAGCAGATCGCCGAACGGCGCTGGCTGCGCACCCTCGACGACCGGCTGGGTGTATCGCCCGAGGAGCGCCGCCGCATGGGGCCGGGGCCTGTGCTGCCGGTGGCCGAAGCACTGATTGCCGACAAGCCGGAGCACCGCTTCGCTCGCGGTGCCGAGGATGCGATGCCGACAGACAATCCCTGGGGTTTCCGCCTGAAGGTACCGGCGTTGCTCTACAACCGGGGCGAGCTGGCCAACTTGTCGATTGCCCGCGGCACCCTCAGCGAGGAAGACCGTTTCAAGATCAACGAGCACATCGTGCAGACCATCCGCATGCTCGCCGAGCTGCCCTTTCCGCGGCACCTGAAGGCGGTGCCGGAGATTGCCGGCGGGCACCACGAAAAGATGGACGGCAGCGGCTATCCCCGCGGCCTGACCCGCGAGCAGATGAGTCCGGTGGCGCGGATGATGGCGGTGGCCGACATTTTCGAGGCGCTGACCGCCATCGACCGGCCTTACAAGAAGGGCAAGACCTTGTCGGAAGCGGTGGCGATCATGGCCCGCATGCGCGACGAGGGGCATATCGACCCGGACATCTTTGCGCTGTTCCTGCGTGCGGGGGTGTATCGCGACTACGCCGAACGCTTCATGCAGCGGGCGTACGTGGACGAGGTGGATGTGGACAGGCTGCTTTAACCGCCGAAGTTCGCGGCCGCCAGGGCCGTGAGCCAGCCGCCGGCAACCACACCGGCCGGGAACAGCAGGCGCATGCGGTTGGGGAAGGGGTAGCTCTCGATGCGGCGGTAGAACAGCGCGCCGCCGGCGATGCTCAGAGCCACCGCGACGACCATGCCGAGGGCGTTGATCACCGGGTTGGCCGGGAAGAAGGTGGTAATGGCCGTATTGACCAGCAGGCACAGGGGGAAGTGCACCAGGAATACCGAATAGGAAATCCGGCTCAGGGCCTGCAGCGGCGCCGGCACCGGCAGGGTGTTCAGGAAACCGTATTTGCGGGCCAGGCCGAGGAACAGCATGACGCTTGCGGCGATGGCGATGCGGCCACGGAAGTCCACCAGCAGCGCGGCGATGACCAGCACGGCCAGCAGGCCCAGCCAGCGCGCGGCATGCTGCCGGCCGGAAGCCCACCAGGCCATGATGCCCAGCCCGAAGGCGCCAAAGAAGTAAAAAGCCGATTCGTCCCAGAAGTCATCCCGGTTGAAGCCGAATAGCGAAGCCATGGTCATGGCGCCGATCAGCAGCGGGGCGACTGCCTTCAGCCACGGATGGCGGTCGGCAAAACGGCTCGGCAGCCACAGCAGCAGGATGGCCAGGGCGAACAGCTGGAAGTCGATGGCCACGTACCACACGCCGGCCGACAGGGCTTCCTGGTCGAGGAGGTCATGCAGCAGCAACACGTGGGAGAGCAACTGGGGGAGGTCGGGCGCGGCGGACACCGAGTGGTGATCCATCCAGATGCCGGCTATGGCCGAACAGCAGACGGCCAGCAGCAGGGCGGCCGAGTAGGGCACGACCAGCCGGGTATAGCGTTGCAGCAGGAGATTGAGCGGGGCCTTGATGGACGCGACCCCATGGGGCGCGAACTTGGCCGCGAACAGGAAGCCGGACACCACCAGGAAAACCTGCACGGCCATGCGGGCGTAGACGTCCAGACCTTCGATCAGCGCCGGCATCAGGGGCTTGGCGGCATCGGCCATCGGGCCGTAGAAGGCCAGGTGATGGAGCACGATGAGTACGCAGGCGATGGCCTTGAGGGCGTCGACCGCCGGCATTCTTGAAACTTCACTGCGCATGTCTCGCGCGTCCTCCGGAAAGCAGGAATCGGTGCTCAACATGAGCCAGGGGACGACCTTGCGGGCCAGCCCTTGCAGGTGTGATCTGAGGAAACAAACGAAACCGCCTCCCCTGCGGCGATGAAGCCGGAGAGACGGGGAAACGGGAACAGCCAGATCCAACCGGAAGCCGCGAGCGCTGTGTGGGGCTCTGCGGCTGTTGAGCGTTAATTCATAATTATACGCGCCAAGAAGAGCAACGCAGCCCGGATAAACCCATATTGGGCGTCCGGGCCGCGTCGCATTTCACATCCCGGGTGGCGAGACTTACGGCTTGTAGGCTTCGACCGGGATGGTGATGGTCACTTCATCGCCCACGTAGGGGGCGTTCTTGCCCATGTTGAAGTCGGTGCGCTTGACCTTGGCGGTGGCGGTGGCGCCACAGGCATCCTTCTTCAACATCGGGTGGGGCATGCAGTGGAAGGACACGACGGTCAGGGTGACCGGCTTGGTGATGCCCTTGAGGGTCAGGTTGCCTTCGATGGTGGCCGGCTTGTCACCGTCAAAGTTCACCTTGGTGGACTTGTAGGTGGCGGTCGGGAACTGGGCGGTGGCCAGGAAATCCTCGCCCTGGATGTGCTGGTTGAACAGCGCGTAGCCGGTGTTCACCGAGGTGGTGTCGATGGTCACGTCCACCGCGCCGGTCTTGGCGGCGCGGTCGAGGGTGATGGTGCCGGTGGTCTTGTCGAAGCGCGACAGCTGCACGGAGTAGCCGAGGTGGTTGTACTCGAAGCGCGGCAGGGTGTGGGTGCCCTCGATGGTGTAGGTCTCGGGGGCGGCGAAGGCGGCGGAGGAAATGCCGGCGGCGATGGCGAGAGCGATGAGCTTTTTCATGGGTTTTCCTTTTGAGTGAGGCGGGTGGGGTTGGATTTTTACTTCTTGGCCGCGGCGGCCGGGGCGGCCACGACGTGGAACTTGATTTCGATTTCGTTGGCGACGGCGGATACATCGGCCCACGGGCCCTCGCCGATGTTGAAGTCCATGCGCTTGAGCACGAAGCCGCCGTCGAAGACGCCGTTGGCGCCGTCCTGCTTGAAGGTGAAGGGGGCGACGATGTCGCGGGTCTGGCCCTTGATGGTCATCTTGCCGAGGGCTTCGTAGCGGTTGCCGCCGAGGGCCTTGACGCCGGACGACACGAACTTGGCGGTGGGGAAGGCCTTGACGTTGAACCACTGCTTGCCGACCACTTCGTCGTTGGCATCCTTCGAGCCGGCGTCGATGCTGGCCAGGTCGATTTCGAGCGTGGTGCTGGCGGCGGTGGGCTTGGCCGGGTCGAAGGCGATCTGGGTGGTGAATTTCTTGAAGCTGCCGGGCACCGGCACACCCATCTGCTTGGAGCTGAAGGCGAGGCTGCTCTTGGTGGTATCCACTTGCTTGAATTCGACAGCCTGGGCGGCACCGGCGAGGAGCAGGGCGGCGGCGGAAAGGGCGATGTGACGGATCTTCATGGGGCTCTCCTTGGAGTTTTCTGATTACTTGCCGAAGGGCAGCATGCGGCGCAGGGTGCTGTCCCGGTCGATGATGTGGTGCTTGAGGGCGCCGGCCACGTGCAGGCCAACCAGACCGAACAGGCCCCAGTTGAGGGCTTCATGGACTTCCTTGAGCAGCTCGCCCAGTTCTTCGCTCTTGCCGATCAGGTCGGGGATCGGCAGTACGCCGAAGTACACCACCTGGAAACCCTTGGCGGAGCTCATCAGCCAGCCGCTGAGCGGCACGAGGAACATCAGCAGGTAGAGCAGGTGGTGGGTGCCTTCGGCGATCTTGTGCTGCCAGGCCGGCATGGGCAGGGCCTTGGGCGGCGTGTGGGTAAGGCGCCACAGGAGGCGCGGCACGAAGAGCAGCAGCACAGTCATGCCGATCCACTTGTGATACGAGTAGAGCTTGAGCTTGTTGGGCGACAGGGGCAGATCGCTCATGTAGAGGCCGAGCGGAAAGGCCGCCAGGATCAGGAGGGCGATGAGCCAGTGGGCGGCGATGGCCGGACCCGAGTAGCGCTGGGTGTAACTCGACATGCTTATTGCTCCGTTCTGAAAGGGGTCTGGCTATCTTCTTGCCATAGATAGGCGTCCATGGCCAGACCGCCGTAGGTGTATTCCGGTTCCAGACGCAGGGGGATTTCACCCGGGCTGGCGGCGCCGAGGGCGGCAAACAGCGGCAGCAGGTGTTCCTCGCTGGGGTGGGCGGCGGCGCCCTGGGTGGCGAGGCGGCGGTATTCGAGCAGGGCCGGCCGGTCGTCCCGGGCGAGGGCGTCGCCAACCCAGTCGGCGAAGGCGACGGCTTGGGGCAGGGGCGTGCTGTTGTCGCCCCAGGTGAGCCAGCCGAAATTGTGGGTGACTGCGCCGGAGGCGAGGATCAGCACACCTTCATCGCGCAGCGGACGCAGGGCGGCGCCGATGCGGCGGTGCCAGTCGGTACCGGCGGAGGGCTGCAGGGCCAGCTCGACCACCGGGATGTCGGCGTCCGGATACATGGCTTTCAGCGGAATCCAGGCGCCGTGGTCGAGGCCGCGCTCGGGGACTTCACCATTTGGCAGCCTGGCGGCGGTGAGCAGCTCCCGCACGCGGGCGGCCAGTTGCGGGGCGCCGGGGGCACGGTATTCCATCGCGTAGAGCGGCTCGGGAAAACCGCCGAAGTCGTGAATGGTTTCTGGAGTGCTGGCGGTGCTGACGGTCGGTTCGCTGGCGGCCCAGTGGGCGGAAATCACCAGAATGGCCGTGGGGCGCGGCAGCTTGGCGCCGAGCTTTTCCCACAGATGCACGGTGGCACCGGGGTTGAGGAGCACGTCGGGGGCGCCGTGGGACACGAAAAGAACGGGGTGACGGGCGGTCATGCTTTGCTCCTGGTGGCGAAATGCTCGTGGATCAGGCAGTCCAGGGACTTGGGCGGGTGGCCGACGAGGGCAGCGAAATCGTTGCCGGTGGCGGCCATCCGGCCTTCGGCGACAGCGACGAACAGCGTGCCGAGAGCGCGGGCCTGCCAGTCCGGCAGGCCATGCTCCACCACGGCGGTGACGTAGTCTGTCTCCTGGACCGCTTTGTAGACCAGCGGCCGGCCGCTGACGCGGGCGATTCTGGCGGCGATGCTGGCGTAGTCGGCAGCCACCTGGCCGCTCAGTTCATACACCTGCTTGTCGAGGCGCGGAGCGAGGGCGGCGGCGGCGGCGGCCTGGGCCAGGTCGTCCCGCGATACCAGGCTGACCGCACCGTTGCCGGCGGGCAGGTAGAGCACGCCGCCTTCCAGCGCCAGCCCGCCAATCATGGCCAGCCCTTCGGCGTAAAGCGGAAGGCGCAGCAGGGTGTAGGCCAGGCCGCTGTCAGCCAGCGCGGCTTCGGTGTCCCGATGGATGGCGGCGAACTCCGACGGGGAGTCGGCGGCCACGTCGAGGAAGCTGGTGTAGTAGACGTGCTGCACACCGGCCCGGGCAGCGGCGCTCACCGCATTGCGCTGTTGCACGATGCGTTGTTCCCGCGGGCCGTCGGTGGATACCAGGACCAGTCGCTCGACGCCGGCGAAGGCGCTGGCGAGGGTCTCCGGATGGTCGAAATTGCCGTGCCGCACCTCCACGCCCCGGGCTGCCAGATCGGCGGCCTTGCCGGGATCCCGCACGCTCACCGCCAGCTTGCCGGCCATGGGGGCCGGAGAGCGGGCAATGAGGTGCTGGACGATGCGCCGGCCAAGCTGGCCATTGGCGCCGGTTACGAGGACCACGGCGTTCTCTCTGTTTTGGTTGGTATGGACTGCACTTTAGGCTTTCGATTCGTCCGGAAATAGCCTTTAATGGAGAAATCTTTGTTGCTGGATTTGAAACAATGGATCGCCTGCAAGGCATGGAGATTTTCATCCGCGTGGCCGAGGCGGGCAGCTTTACGGCCGTTGCCGAGCATCTGGGGCTGGCCCGCTCGGCGGTGACGCGCAGCGTGGCGGCGCTGGAGGCGCATCTGGGGGTCAAGCTGATCGCCCGCAGCACGCGCAGCCTCAAGCTCACCGCCGAAGGCGAGGTTTACCTCGAGCGCTGCCGCGAAATCCTCGATCTGGTCGGGGCTGCCGAGGGCGATCTGTCCGGCGGCGACCGTACGCCCCGCGGCCCGATCCGCATCAGCGTGCCGGTAAGTTTCGGGGTGCGTCACCTGGCGCCGATGGTGGCCGATTTTGTGACGGTCTTCCCGGACGTGAGCCTCGATATCGACTTCAACGACCGCCAGGTGAATCTCATCGAAGCGGGCCTCGATATGGCGATCCGCATCACCACCCAGCTCGACCCGACCCAGGTGGCCCGGCGCATCAGTACCTCGCGCCTGCTGACGCTGGCCTCGCCGGAATACCTGGCACGCCACGGCCGGCCGCGCACGCCGGTTGATCTCGCCGCTCACCCCTGCCTTGGTTACACCGGTACGGCCCGGGCAGCCTGGCCTTACCAGGTGGAGGGCGAACTGGTGTGGGTGCCGGTGAAAGGCCGGCTCCAGGCCAACAGCGGTGATGCACTGGTGGATGCCTGCCAGCGCGGCCTGGGCATCACCCGTCAGCCCAGTTTCATCGCTGCGCCGGCGGTGCAGGCCGGCCTGCTGGAGGTCATTCTGGCGGAATACCAAGGCCCCGAACTGGGCATCTACGCGGTCTTTCCGAGCAACCGCTATCTGCCCACCCGGGTGCGTGCGCTGGCGGATTATCTGGCCGAGCGCATCGGCCCGGTGCCCTATTGGGATCAGGGCTTGCCCTGAACGCACTTGGCATGGCGGGGGCCGTGATCTTTGCTATAACACCATCATGACCGGCCCTGACAGAGAGAACCCTCGCTGAGCCAAGGGGCATGAGACTCCGCCGCGTCGAGGTGGGTGCCGGGCGTGCAATCTTCCGGGAAGGGGATGCATCCATGAAGCGCACCTGTCTGGCCGCCGTGGCGGTCGTCTTTGCCGTTTTCGGCATCTGGTTCTTCACTCATTCCGGCGGCGTCGACCCCGGCCTGACGTTCGCCCGGGCGGCGGATGCGCCGGCGGCGCAAGCCTCCCCACCAATGCCGCTGGTGCCGGAAGCCGGCGTGGTGGATCAGGATCAGCCCTACCGCGAATCCTGCGCCCGCGAAGGGCTTACCGAATCCGAATGTGTCGGCCGCCTGATCTGGTTCAAGGCCACCGCCGGCAATGAACGCTTCCACACCTACACCTTCCAGCAGCGCGTCGGCGTGCTGGTGGATTGGTTCCGGGTGCTGCGCGCCGACCAGCGCGACGACCGCTTCTGGGCCTGGGGCATCATCAACGACCCGTCCTGCTGCAAGCCCGGCGATGCCAACTGTCCGGCAAAGTCATCTGACGAAACCTACGGCTTCGACTGGTGCCCCGGAGACGATGTGCTGCTGAAATATGTCGGCAAGCCCGGCTATGTGGACCCGGCCTGCGGCCTTACGGACGCCGCCCTCGACCCGGACGATCCGCACAGCCAGGGTGGCAAGCTCGACCAGCGCCACACGGCCTGCGACCTGAAGTTCGGCACGTCGACCGGGGCGCTGGGCATCCGCAAGTTCCCCAACCCGCGTTTCGACCCCGAAAAATGGAAGGCCCTGAACGGCGGCAACGGCAGCTGGACCGGCTTTGACCGCAAGATGGACTCCACCACCGGCATCGACTCCGACAGCCGGGTGAGCAAGCTGGCCGATGGCTCGGTCGAGCCGCCGTTCCTGGTCGGTACCTCCTGCGGCTCCTGCCACATCGCCTTCGATCCGCTCAATCCGCCGGCCGACCCGGCGCACCCGAAGTGGGAGAACATCAAGGGCCTGGTGGGTAACCAGTACACCCGCATGTCCGAACTGCTCGGCTCGGGCATGCCCAAGTCGGCGCTGGAATACCAGATGTTCGCCCACGCGCGGCCCGGCGTCACCGACACCTCGGCGATCTCCCATGACCAGGTGAACAACCCGGGCACCATCAACGCGCTGATCAACGTGGCCCAGCGCCCGGTGTTCAAGGGCGAGGCGGTGAGCAAGTGGCGCAAGGTGGCCGAGTGCGGTGCCGAGAAGGACGAAGCCAAATGCTGGTGCGAGCCCGGCCGGCAGGGCAAGTGCTGGCAGTTTTCCACCCGCAGCGATGATGTGACGCCGGTATTCCTGGGCGGCAGCAAGGTGAATCTGCCTGGCGTGCATCACATTCTCAAGGGCGGCGAGGATTCGACTGGTGCCCACGAGGCGATCCAGCGGGTGTACTTCAACATCGGCTCCTGCTCGGAGCAGTGCTGGGTGAATCACTTTACCGACATGCGCCAGGTGGACCCGGAGCAGCGCGGCTTTGGTCAGACGTCCTTCAACGTTGGTCAGTGCCGGCGCGACTGCCCCAACTTCCGGGCCGTGGAGGATCGCCTGCAGAATCTCCTCGACTTCTTCGCTTCGGCCGAATCGGATGAAACCGACCTGCATGCCGCTCGTGCCAATGCCCGCAAGGCAGCCAACCCGGCGGCCAGCTACGCCCGAGCCGATCTTGTCGCCGATCTGGACAAGGAGTTCGGCAAAGGCGCCGTGTCGCGCGGTCAGACGGTGTTTGCCGAAAACTGCGCACGCTGCCATTCGAGCATCCCCGAAGCTGCTGGCGGGCCCTTCAAGGGGCGGGACTTTGCCGCGCCCAACGATGCACATCCGCGCAAGGTGCGTGCCGACTTCCTCGGCAACGACCAGGCTACGCCGATCACCGAAGTGGGTACTTTCCGCTGCCGCTCGCTTCATTCCAACCACCTCGCCGGTCATCTCTACCAGGAGTACGGATCCGAGAGCATGCGCGGTCGGCCCAGCGTGGCCGACATTCCCGAGCGCGAAGACCTGAAGAACGGCGGGCGCGGCTACATGCGCAACATCTCGCTGGTGAATGTCTGGTTCACCGCGCCCTTCATGCACAACAACGCCATCGGGCCGGAGGTGTGCGGCAAGCCGGCCAACAAGGACAACGACTTCCACCGGGCCCGCTATGCCAGCGCGGACAACAAGCTGCTTGCCGAGCAGCCCGCCTGCCTGCGTTACGACCCGAGCGTGGACGGGCGATTCGAGCTCTACAAACGTTCCATGCACGAGCTGCTGCACCCGCAGGAGCGGGGCCGCAAGATCACCCTGACCAATTCGGATTTGCTCATCGATCTGGGTATCCGTCCGCTGGAGGGCAAGACGGAAAAGCCGCTGGGGGGCTTCGGTCAGGTGAAGATCCCGATGGGGGCCAGCGCCGGTTTTCTCAATGGCCTGCTGCACAAGCAGCTGATCGGCGATCTCTTCCTCGCCAAGCGCGATCCTGCGCGGCTGGAGGCGGCCGGCAAGAAGGCCCTGGTGCCGACCCTGCAAGGCATCGCCGACGAGGTGCTGAAGAACCCGGCGCGCTTCGTCGAAATCCTGCGCGAGAAGCGCGACTTTCTGGCCGCCAACTACCAGAGCTGCGACCAGCTGGTGGAAAACGAAGGTCACCGCTTTGGCGAAGATCTTTCCGAAGCCGACAAGAAGGCCATCACTGCCTTCCTCGCCACGCTGTAAGAGGAGAACTGCCATGAAAGCCCGTACCGCAGCCATCCTCTCGCTGGCCTTCGCGCTTGGCGCCTGCAGCAAGGATGTGCCGAAGCTGGATATCCCTTTTGCAAGCTGGGACAAGAACTACCAGTCGAAGATGGACTTGGCCCAGGTGGAGTACAAGTACCCGATTTCCACTGTCGAACTCGGCAAGGTCACGCCCGAATATCTGGCCACCCTCGACCAGGAACAACTCGACCAGCTCTACGCCCGCCTCACGGCAGGGCCGATCCCCGATGGCGCTTTTGATGGCCGGATCCTGCTGCCCCGGGGTGGCAGCGGCAAGTTCCGCCTATCCGAGATAGTCGGCGGCTTTACCGGCCTGGGCCTGCACCTTAAGGGCCTGGTGCTCGAGGATGTGGGTGAAGCCCTGTGGCGCGGCAAGGTCTTCTATCGTCAGGAGGGGGTGCTGCGCAACCGCATCGAAGACCTGGGCGTACTGAAAAAAATGGGCCTGGTGCAGGGCGATCCGAAGAAGATGGATTTCAACGGCAAGCAGACCTGGCTGCTCTTTCCAGCCAAGCTCTACTGCGGCCAGAGCCTGCTGGATGCCCGCCGGGAGTCGATCATCATCGACTACTTCTTCACCGATGAAATCCCCGGCTACCAGGAGAACCCGGATTACCTCGCCGGCCGCCGCGGCTTGCGGGTGCGCGACGAGATCCGCATGATCCGCCCCGGTCTCTACCTGGGCCGGGCCTACCTGGACAAGGGCTTTGCGCTGAACTTCACGCTCTACAACAAGGACATGGACGATCAGGGCCGGGACGCTTTCGTGAAGACCGGCCAGGTGCAGGAAGACTGCTGGCCCGGCACCCAGGCGCGCAAGGTGCTGGCTGCGGCCGGCGGCTGAGGACGGGTAACGTGGAGCGCACGGATGATCTGCCGAGCCCTGTTCGCGGGCCTGCTGCTGGGTGGCGTGGCGTCGATGATGGCGGCGGAGGCTGCTGACACATCTGCCTGGGTGGTGGACCCGGCGGCCCCCGGCGATCATCTGCCGCCGGTTGGCGGCTCTCTTTTCGATGCCCTGTTTGCCGGCACGCGCGACGGTCGCGTCACCCACATGCTGCCCTTTCCGTTTGAAAAGCTCCTCGCCCGCGTCGATGCCCAGCTGCTCGGCGATCCGGCCAGCCTGTTGCCGCCGGCCAAGCGGGTGCTGATTCCCCTCGGTCGCTCGCTGCAGCGCACGGCAGCCGCGCCGGAGTACTTCCGCTTTCCCCGTGTGGTGGTCGGTGTCGATTCACCGCCGGTGCCGGGCGCGCCGCTGCTCAAGGACCGGCTCTTCATCGCGTACCAGGAGAAGTCGGCTGTGCTGGAAGTCATCAGCTACAACGAGGCGGCGGGGCGCTTCGAGTTCCAGCTGGTCAAGGATTACCGCGCCGGCGGCACTCCGCAGGTCTTCTACGCCAATCGCAACATCTGCTTTGCCTGCCACCAGAACGGCGCGCCGATTTTCTCCCGCGCCTTGTGGGACGAAACCAATGCCAATCCGCTGGTTGCCGCCACACTGACGCAGGCCGGGCGCAGCTTTTACGGCATTCCGGTGGGGCGCGGCGTGGACGTGCCCTACGCCATCGACAACTCGGTGCGCCGCGCCAACCGTTTTGCGCTGACCCAACGCTTGTGGCGCGAGGGCTGCGGCACTGGCGAGGCGGGCGTGCGCTGTCGGGCCGGGCTGTTCGAGGCGGCCTTGCGCCTGCGGCTGGCCGATGGCCGGGCGCCGCCGCCGGATGCGGCCTTCGAGGCTGCGGTCGCGCGTCCGCTGCGTGCTTCCGCGGCCCGCCTGTGGCCGGCGGGGCTGGCCATCGGGCGCCCCGACCTGCCCAATCGCAACCCCCTGCAGGGCCTTGTGCGCTGGCCGGACGATCAGGCGGAAGGTGTCGCCCGCTCCCATGTGGCGGCGCGCTTCGATGCCCTGCTGCCGCGGCCGCCCGACACCGTGTGGCAGGGTGAGGCGCCGGATGCGCTTGCCGAGGCGGTGGCCGGCGTGGCGGATTTCGTTGCCGATGGCGATTGGCTGCGGCTCAAGGCCGCGCTGGTCCGGCGCCCCCAGGGGCTGGCCCGTGCCATGACTGCGGTGGTGGCCAGCCCGGCGGGCCGAAGCCTGCTGGCCGACCAGCCGATTCCCCGTGCCGGCCTGATCGCTGCGCTGCTCACGGCGCTGGGCGAAGCCCCCCGCAAAGCGTTGCCAGCCCTCTGGCCGCCAGCCCGGCTGGAAGTGCCGGCCAGCCCGCCCAATTCGACCGCCAGTGGTCCGCTTCCCTCCGCCCTGGCCGGCTTTCACGCCTGGTGCGCGGCCTGCCACCTGAGCGCCGAACGCTTTCCGCCCAACTTCCTTTACGGCCCGGCGGCCGGTCTGGAAGCCCGCATCCGCCAGTGCGCGCCGCGCATCTATGTGCGTCTGGCCATGGCCCGGCGCCCGCCCGCCGAGCGCGACAAGACGCCGATGCCGCCCGAAAGCATGTTGCCGGCCTTCCATACCCAAGCCGCGGCCTGGGCGGCAAGCGCCGAGCGGGCTGCGCTGGAAGGCGTGGTAGCGGCCTTGCTCAAGGCCGAGAGCGGTCGCGACCCCGATCCCGATGTGCTGCTGGCCGGCGGCTATGAAGCGCTGCGCCCTTGTCTTGCTGCCGATCGATAACCCGAGGAGGCGATCATGCCCCACCGTGCCGTGATTCTTCCCCCGCGCTGGAAACGGCGTTTCCTGATCCTCTTTGCGCTCACGGTGGTGTTGCCGGCGACGATCATCCTGTGGCTGCTGGGGCGCTTCGGAGGCGATTACCCGGTGGATTACGCCGACCCGGTCGAGCACTTCAAGTACGGCTCCACCGGCGGTGAGCACGAAATGGGCTTTCCGTACTGGATCTGGCGGGCGCTGCCGGAGGTGTGCGGCCAGTACCTGCCGGGCAAGGGCTACCAGTCGATCGGCATGCTCTACGAGACAAGCCCGGACGGGCGGGTGAAGGACCTGCCGGTGGGCACCTCGAAGCGCCGTTACCAGGGCATCGACCGGGTCTTCGTGAATTGCGCGGTGTGTCACACCAGCACGGTGCGCGCCGCGCCCGACAAGCCGGCCCTGCTGGTGAGCGGAATGCCGGCGGCGCTCTTCAACATGCAGGCCTTCGAGACCTTTTTCTTCCGCTGCGCCGCCGATCCCAAGTTTTCGCAGGAATACCTGATTCCCGAGATCCAGCGCCAGGGCGCCGATCTTGATCTGCTCGACCGCTACCTGGTGTATCCGGTGGCCATCGCCATCATGCGCGACCGGGTGCTGGCCCTGAAGGGGCGCTTCGAGTGGGTTTTCCAGCAGAAGGAGTGGGGCCCGGGGCGGGTCGATACCTTCAACTCGGCCAAGGTGATCTTCAATTTTCCGATGCACCTGCTCGACCCGAAGGAGCTCGACGCACCGGCGGATTTTCCGTCGATCTGGCTGCAGCGCCCGCGCCGCGAGCCCCGCGCCATGGAACTGCACTGGGACGGCAACAACACCGACATGACCGAGCGCAACAAGAGTGCGGCCTTCGGCACCGGTACCACGCCGCCGACCATCGACATCTACCGTATCAAGCGCGTGGAGGAGTGGATTCTCGACGCCCGGCCGCCGGCATTCAGCGAGTTCTTCCCGGTCGATGAGGCGCTGGCAGCCCGTGGCGCGCCGGTCTACAAGGAATACTGCGCCGCCTGCCACGGCGCGTCGGGGCACGATTTCAGCGGGGAGTACGTCGGCCGTGTCACGCCCATCGAGACCATCGCCACCGATCGCCGCCGGCTGGATTCCTACACCAATACGCTGGCGGTGAACCAGGCCACGCTCTACGCCGGCTACCCGTGGCGCTTTACCCAGTTCCGCAAGACCTTCGGTTACGCCAACATGCCCCTCGATGGCCTGTGGCTGCGGGCGCCTTACCTGCACAACGGCTCGGTGCCCAGCCTGCGCGACCTGCTGGAGCCTGCGGCGCGGCGGCCGGCGGTGTTCTGGCGCGGCAACGACGTGTTCGACCCGACGAAGGTCGGTTTCGTGTCGGATCAGGCCGAAGCGGGGGGGCGCAAGTTTTTCCGCTTCGATACGGCGGTGGCCGGCAACGGCAACGCTGGCCACGAAGGCCGGGCCTACGGCACCGAGTTGAGCGCCGCCGACAAGGTCGCCCTCGTCGAATTCCTGAAAACCTTCTGAGCGGGAGCCAGCCATGTATGCAGAGAATCGGGAAGCCCGGCGCATCTGGAAGAGGGCGGCTTTGTCAGGGCTGATTGTCGTGCTTCTTGCTGGCGCCTATCTGGGCTGGAGTCGCGGCTTTCGGGAGGAGCCCCAGCCGGCCTGGGTCTTTGAAACGCCGGAGAGCCGCTTCAAGTACGCTTCGATTGGCGCCGAGCACGATGCGGGGATTCCGTACTGGATCTTCTACGTGCTGCCGCGGGTCTTTCCCGAGAAGTTCCGCCAGGATGGCCAGGTGGTGGCCGGCGGCTACGCTGCGCTGGGCGTGGCCTGGGAGCAGGGCCAGGAGTTGCCGGTGGGCTTCACCAAAAAAACCATCGGCTTTCCCCGCGTCGCCAACAACTGTGCCGCCTGCCATACCACCAGCTACCGCCGGAGCGCCGATTCGAGCCCCGTTTTTGTCAATGCGGGGCCGGGCCATACGGTCAATATCCAGAACTTTTTCCGCTTGTTAATCGACTGCGCCAAGGACCCGCGTTTCGACGCCGACATCCTGATGGCCGAGATCAACCGGGTGACCGATCTGGATGTGATCGACAGGCTGCTCTATCGCTTCCTGATCATCCCCATCACCAAAAAGCGCCTGCTCGAACGGGAGGCCCAGTTCGAATGGCTGTACCGGCCCGATTTTCCCGACTGGGGGCGTGGCCGTGACGATGCCATGAACCTCACCAAGTACTTCATGATTCGCGCGCCGATGGACGACACCTTCGGGCCGACCGACATCCCGGCCATCTGGAGTCTCGGCAAGTACCAGTGGGACAAGGGGCATCGCCTCAACTACGCGGGCGACAGTCAGGACGTGCACTCGGTGGTGATCGATTCGGCCCTCGGCGTGCTCGGCGCGGCGCCGGCCGACAAGGCGGATTTTCTCCGGCAGGTGAAATGGCTGGAGGACTATCTGGGCGGACTGCCGCCGCCCGCTTATCCTTTCCCCATCGATGCCGGTCGCGTCGCCGCCGGCAAACCGCTTTTCGACACCCATTGCGCCACCTGCCATGCCAGCGAACGCACCGGCCGCCCGGCGCCGCTCGCCGATGTGGGTACCGACCGGGGGCGGCTCGATTCGTGGAACAAAGGGGCGGCGATCAAGGCCAACAAGGCCGTCGCCGACATGGGTATCGTGCGCCGCGGGCTGGTGGAAGAGGATCTCATCGGCTACAGGATTCCTTTTCTCGACGGCATCTGGATCCGCGCGCCCTACCTGCACAACGGCGCGGTGCCGACCCTGCGTGACCTGCTTGAGCCGGCCGCGAGCCGGCCGAAGGTTTTCTGGCGCGGTTACGACGTGTATGACCCGCAGCGGGTCGGTTTCGTCTCCGATGGCGAGGGCGCCCGCCGGGAAGGCTCGCGCATGGACACCGGCGCGAAAGGCGGCGGCAATCAGGGCCACGAGTTCGGCACCGGGCTGTCGGTAGCCGAGAAGGAGGCACTTGTGGAATACCTCAAAACGCTCTGAAACGCTGGCAGGATTCCGCGGCTGCGCCTAAGATTGCGCGGCCGGTTCGGGGCGCTTGCACCGCGCCGGCTCACAACAAGACCATTTTCAATTCCCCCTGGAGTGCCTCCATGTCCAATACCGTTACCCTCGGCGGCAACGCCGTCCAAGTCGAAGGCGATCTGCCGCAAAAGGGCCAGACCGCACCGGCCTTTACCCTTGTCGCCAAGGATCTCGCCGACACCCCGCTGGCCAGCTTTGCCGGCAAGCGCAAGGTGCTGAACATCTTCCCGAGCGTCGACACGCCGACCTGCGCCACCTCCGTGCGCAAGTTCAACCAGTCCGCCAATGATCTGCCCAACACCGTGGTGCTGTGCATCTCGGCCGACCTGCCCTTTGCCCAGTCGCGCTTCTGCGGCGCCGAAGGCCTGGCCAACGTGGTGACCCTGTCCACCCTGCGTGGTGCCGAGTTCATCAAGGATTATGGCGTTGCCCTCGCCAGCGGCCCGCTCGCCGGCCTGACCGCCCGTGCCGTGGTCGTCCTCGACGAGAACGACAAGGTGCTGCATGCCGAACTCGTTCCCGAAATCAAGAACGAGCCGGATTACGCCGCAGCCCTGGCCGCGCTGGCCTGAGCTGGATAGCGTAGATGACGGGGCAGGGTGCGCTGACCGAAGATCACATCACCGCCCTGGTGCACGGCTTCTATGGCCGCGCCCGGGCAGATGAACTGCTCGGCCCGGTGTTCGCCGCCGAGGTGCCGGACTGGAATCATCACCTGCGGGTGATAGTCGATTTCTGGTCGCGCATCCTGCTCGGCACCGAGCGTTACGCCGGCTCGCCTTACCCCGCTCATATGCGTCTGCCGGTCCAGCCCGAGCACTTCGAGCGCTGGCTGGAACTGTTTCGCGAGGCGGCGGTGGAATTCCTGCCGCCGGCTTCTGCGGAGATCGCCATCGGCAAGGCGGAAATGATGGCCAACAGCTTCCGTGCCGGCCTGTTCACTTTGACCGATCGCAAGTCCTGAGTGCGTCAGCGCAGCAGGTAGGCCACCCCGACGCCGATTGCCACCAGCGTGGCGATCAGAACAGCGCCCGCCGCCACATCCTTGGCGACGCCGATTTCCGGATGACGCTCCGGATGCAGGAGGTCAGCCAGCGTTTCGACGGCCGTATTGGCGAGCTCTGCCACCAGTACCAGCCCCACCGCCAGCCCGATCAGCGCCCACCACAGGGGCGACGCGCCGGTTGCCGCCAGAAACACGCCCACGCCCAGCATCGCCAGTCCGTGGGTGCGCATGCTCTGCTCGCGGCGGAAAGCCGTGATGATGCCGTTCAGTGCGTAGCCGAGGCGCCGTATGAAACCTTGTCCTTTCATGCGGACAAATGTACGACAACTGCCGCCCGGCCGGACAAAAAAAAGCCCGACCGGAGTCAGGCTTGTGTCTCGAGCGAGGTCGGCGAATAGGCTCCGCCGTGCAGTCAGATCGGGTGCTGGAACTGCTCCGGCGTCCGCTGCGCGCTCGCAGCGCAAGACGGAAACCCTTGTTTCGATGACTTAACGCGAAATAAACGGCACCACATCCTGCGCGTGCTTCTTGGCCAGCTTGGCGGCCTTCTTTTCCTTCGGATTCAAGGCCGGTTGTTTCTTTTGTTCCTTGGTGGTTTGCTTTGCCTTGGTCATGATCGTGCTCCTGGTAAGCACCAGCGAAAGCCGGTGCTGTCCCACTATAGGCCGATGACAGGGGAGAAACGGATCGCCCGGAAATATAGCGCCGGATGATGTGTGCCACCACACATAGCGCGTCCTATTTTGCCCCGCCAGCCAGTCCGTCGACCATCGCCCGCAAGGTCTTGATCTGGACGCCGTTCTTGGTTGCGTAGTCGGCGCCGGTGTAGCCCCACCAGTCCCAGCAGCCGTTCGGATTCTTGAACGGGATTGACACCGCCTGCGGGTAGAGGATGACCAGCTTGTTGTTGTCAGCCCAGCGGTCGTAACCCGTGTTCTTCACGAAAGTCGTGCCGTTGTAAAGGCCACCGCCGGGGGGCGATTTGAGGGGCAGGTAGCTCTGGCCCTGCTTGCAGCCGTGGAGCGCGATGTGCACCCGGCATTTTTCGCCCTTGGCGCAGCTGTCCGGTACGTAGGCCCAGGCGGTGTTGTCGAGGCCGGTGCTCCAGCTGTAGCCGCCGTCGCTGGGGATGTAGGCCCGCTGGTCGAACTCGATGAACTTGCCCGCCGGCCTGGCTCCCGGGGCCTTCAGGCCGCCGTAGATCCAGCTGAGGATCTGACCGGCGCTGTCATAGGCGCATTTGCCGATATAGGGTTCATCTTGCTTGCTGCAGGCGATGCCGTAGTTTTGGGTCGGCATGGTGTGCCCGGCCTTGGCCAGGCTGACCGGCGACAGGTTGGCTGCGGGAACCCCCATCGCTGAATAAAATGCCGTCAGCTGACGGGCAATGGGCGGTGGGACCAGTGTGTCCTTGGCGCCCGAAACGGTGAGGACGCGCTGGCCGGCCACGTTGCTGGTCGGGTCGATAAGCCCCTTGCGGGCCAAGTCCCGGGTGTCGGCGACAAGGGAAGGGACATCGGCACTGCTCTCGGTGACGGCGCAGGGTACGCTCGGTTCGCCGGTGCATGAACAACTGGCAACGGCGCGGAAAACGTCGGCCTTGGAGCAGTTGAACGGACCGCCGGCAATCACCCCGGCGCCCTTGATGATGGACGAGTGCGCCACCTGGAATTGCACGCTCATGAAGCCACCGGACGAAATACCGGAGATGGAAGTTTGGCTGATGTCGATGTTCAGGGCGGGCAAGGGCGGCGCAGCGTGGGCCGAAAGCACACTCAGGCCAAGCAAGGCACTTGTCAGCGCGCCGAGAGCAAGGCTGTGCGCCAGCGGCCGGCGTAAAGTGGGGAAAGTACAGGCAGGCATGAAATTCTCCGGGATGTCATCGTCGTGAGAATGGGCGCGGCCGAAGTGCGCCGAGCCCGGGTACATGCTCCGTTATAGGTGATGGATTGCGGCAGCGCATCATCCTTTTGGCAATCGTTCCGGATGATTCAGGTTGCGCTGCGACATTTTATTGTCATTCCTTGGGGGGCGCGCCAGAAAGCAAAAGGCCAGCCCTCGTGAGGCTGGCCTAAGTGCTTGATGCGAATGGTGGGCCGTGCTGGACTTGAACCAGCGACCAAGCGATTATGAGTCGCCTGCTCTAACCAACTGAGCTAACGGCCCGGAAACCGGGTCGGGCTGCGGTGCAGCCCGTGAAACTGTTTACGCTTCGTTGTCGAGGAAGCTGCGCAGGCGCTCCGAGCGGCTCGGGTGACGCAGTTTGCGCAGGGCCTTGGCTTCGATCTGGCGGATGCGTTCGCGGGTCACGTCGAACTGCTTGCCGACTTCTTCCAGCGTGTGGTCGGTGTTCATCTCGATGCCGAAGCGCATGCGCAGAACCTTGGCTTCCCGCGGGGTGAGGGAGTCGAGGACTTCCTTGGTGGCGTCACGCAGGCTGGAGTACAGCGCTGCTTCGGCCGGCGCGAGGGTCGCATTATCCTCGATGAAGTCCCCCAGGTGGGAGTCGTCGTCGTCACCGATCGGCGTTTCCATGGAAATGGGTTCCTTGGAGATCTTGAGGATCTTGCGGATCTTCTCCTCGGGCATTTCCATCTTTTCGGCCAGGGTGGCGGGATCGGGCTCGTTGCCGGTTTCCTGCAGGATCTGGCGGCTGATCCGGTTCATCTTGTTGATCGTTTCGATCATGTGAACCGGAATGCGGATGGTGCGGGCCTGGTCGGCGATGGAGCGGGTGATGGCCTGACGAATCCACCAGGTGGCGTAGGTGGAGAACTTGTAGCCGCGACGGTATTCGAACTTGTCCACCGCCTTCATCAGGCCGATGTTGCCTTCCTGGATCAGGTCGAGGAACTGCAGGCCGCGGTTGGTGTACTTCTTGGCGATGGAGATCACGAGGCGCAGGTTGGCTTCGGTCATTTCGCGCTTGGCGCGGCGGGCCTTGGCCTCGCCGGTGGACATTTGCTTGTTGATGTCCTTGAGTTCCTTGAGCGGAATGCCGATGCGGTTCTGCAGGTCGATGAGCTTTTGCTGCTCTTCAAGCACGGCGGGCTGCATGCGCATCAGCACCGGGGCGTTCTTGGGGCCGGCGCTGATTTCTTCCTTGAGCCAGTCCAGGTCGGTTTCGTGGCCCGGGAAGCTCTTGATGAAGTGCGGGCGCGGCATGCCGGCCTTTTCGACGCACAGGTTCAGGATCTTGCGCTCGTGGGAGCGGGCCTGGTCGACCATGTGGCGCACGGCGTCACAGAGGCGCTCGGTGGTGCGCGCGGTGAAGCGGATGTTCATCAGCTCGGCGGAGACCTGCTCCTGGAGCTTCATGTAGGCCTTGTCTTGGTAGCCCTTTTTCTGGAGGGCCGTGGCCATCTTTTCGTAGAGGCTGCGCAGGTTGGCGAAGCGCTCGAGGGCTTCGGCCTTCATCTTGATCAGGGATGCCGACTGGGCACCGCTGCCATCCGGATCGGCGTCTTCTTCTTCCTCGGCTTCGTCAACTTCGAGCTCTTCGCTTTCGGCGAGGGCTTCGATGTTGTCGACCGCGTTCGGGTCGATCAGGCCGTCGATCAGTTCGTCGATGCGCATCTCTTCGCGGCCGATCTTGTCGGCGGCTTCAAGGATGTCGGCAATCGTCGTCGGACAGGCGGAAATCGCCTGGATCATGTGCTTGAGGCCTTCCTCGATGCGCTTGGCGATTTCGATTTCGCCTTCGCGGGTGAGGAGCTCGACGGTGCCCATCTCGCGCATGTACATGCGGACGGGGTCGGTGGTGCGGCCGAATTCGGAATCGACGGCGGACAGCGTTTGCTCGGCTTCGGCTTCGGCCTGCTCGTCATCGACCACCGTGGGCGCGACTTCGGACATCAGCAGGTCTTCCGCGGCGGGGGCCACGTCGAACACCTGGATGCCCATGTCGTTGAAGGTGCTGATGATCGACTCGATCTGCTCGGCGTCGACGAGGTCGTCGGGCAGGTGGTCGTTGATTTCGGCGTAGGTCAGGTAGCCCCGTTCCTTGCCGAGGGCGATCAGGGTCTTGAGCCGCGTGCGGCGGACTTCCGCCTCTTCAGCCGAGGGGGCCTCGGCGATCATCGGGGCGAGTTTGTCCTTGACCTTCGCTGCTCGCGGCTTGGCAGGCGCTTTGCGCGGTGTTTTGGGTTTTTCCGTGGTCATGGCTGTCCTCGATGTGTCGTCGATTGTCTCGGCGAGCGAATTTCGCGAACCGAAAATTATATTACGAATCCGATACTTTTGCGCGTACGCGGAGCTTCTGTTTGTGCAGTAGTAATTCTGCGAGCTGTCTTCGTTCGACTGGATTGAGCCCGCTTTCCCGCTCGCGAGCGGTCAGGGCGTCGATTTGCCGGCTGATTGCGTCGGCTTCCAGCTTGTTGAGTGTGTCGTTGAACAAGGGTTCAATCTGTGCGTCGTCGAAGGCCGAGTCGGCCAGTTGGCCGGCCATCCGGGCGAGCAGATCGGCGTGGGGCGTGTCCCGGTAGTGCTCAAGCAGGGCGCCGACGCCCTGGGTCGGCAGGTCGCCGACGCTCATGGCGTCGGTGATGGCGATCAGCGCCCGGCCTTCCGGGCTGTGGTCGGACAGCAGGTCGATGGGCAGGCGGGCGGCCCAGACGGGGTGCTGCACGACCAGCTTGAGCAGGGTTTCGAGAGCGGTTTGCGGTGTCTGGCGTGGCGCCATGCGCGGGAAATCGGAGCCCTGCCGGCGCTTGCCGCGAAACGGGCGATCGCCGCCACCGTTGTTGCTGCCGAAGCCACGATTGAAGCCGCCCTCGAAGTTGTTGCTTTCATCAAAGCGGCGCGGCGGCGGCGCGGAGGCCTGCTTGAGACCGAAAGCCTGCTCGACTTCGGCCTGGGTGAAGCCGGCGGTTTCGGCGAGCATCTTGATGACCTGCAGGCGCAGCAGTGGCGCACCGATCCGGGTAACCAGCGGCTTGGCTTCGTGGACCAGTCTGGCGCAGCCTTCGGCGGTGCCAAGGTCGATTTCCTTCTTCATCTCGGCGAGGAGGAAGTCGGCCAGTGGTTGGGCGCGGCCCATGGCAGTGCGGAAGGCGTCAGGGCCTTCGGAGCGCACGAAGCTGTCCGGGTCGTGCTCTTCGGGCAGGAACAGGAAGCTGACGGTCTTGTTGTCGGCGAGGTGTTCCAGGCTGACTTCCAGGGCCCGCCCGGCGGCGCGGCGGCCGGCGGCGTCGCCGTCAAAGCAGAACACCACCTTGTCGGTGAGGCGCAGGAGCTTCTGGATGTGGTGCGGCGTGGCGGCGGTGCCGAGGGTGGCGACCGCATTGCCGACCCCGAACTGGGCCAGGCCGACCACGTCCATGTAGCCTTCGACCACCAGCACGCACTCCTGGTCACGAACAGCCTGGCGGGCCTGGACAAGGCCGTAGAGCTCGCGGCCCTTTTCGAACAGCGGGGTTTCCGGCGAGTTGAGGTATTTGGGTTCGCCCTTGCCGAGCACCCGGCCGCCGAAGCCGATCACGTTGCCGCGCTGATCCTGGATCGGGAACATGATGCGGTCGCGGAAGCGGTCGTAGCGGCGGTTCTGCTCGTTCTCGAGGACCAGCCCGCATTCAAGCAGGGTGGCCGCACTGTAGTCGGAAAACGCGGCCTGCAGGGCCTGCCAGCCTTCCGGTGCGTAGCCGAGGCCGTAGCGGGCGGCAATCTCGCCAGTCAGGCCGCGCTGCTTGAGGTAGTCGATGGCAACCGGGCTGCGCTTGAGCTGCTCTTTGTAGAAGCGGGCGGCCTGTGACATGACTTCGGTGAGGGACTGGTCCCGCGCCCGGTCGTGATTCGGCGTGAAGTCGTCCTGGGGGACTTCCATGCCCACCGTACCGGCGAGCTCCTTCACGGCATCGATAAAGCCGAGGCCGTTGTATTCCATCAGGAAGCTGATCGCGCTGCCGTGCACGCCACAGCCAAAGCAGTGATAGAACTGCTTGGTCGGGCTCACCGAGAACGAGGCTGACTTTTCGCCGTGAAAAGGGCAGCAGGCAAAGTAGTTTGCCCCGCCTTTCTTGAGCGGCAGGTAGCGCTCGATGACCTCGACGATGTCGACGCGGGCGAGAAGATCCTGGATGAAGGATTGCGGAATCATGGCGTCCGGTCGGCGCGCAGGGGCGCCGTCCTCATGAATCCTAGTTGCCGAGTCGTGATTTCACCAGCTTCGAAACGTCGGCCATGTCGGCCTTGCCAGCCAGTTGCGGCTTGAGTACGGCCATCAGTTTGCCCATGTCGGCCGGGCTGGTAACGCCCGTGGTCTTGATGGCCTCATCAACGATGGCGGCAATTTGCTCGTCGCTCAGGCCGGCGGGCTTGTAGGCCGTCAGTACTTCGATCTCGAAGCGCTCGGCACTGGCCAGGTCGAAACGCTGGGCGCCTTCGTACTGGGTGACGGAATCCCGGCGCTGTTTGAGCATCTTGTCCACGACGGCGATCACGGCGGCATCATCGAGCTCGATGCGTTCGTCCACTTCTCTTTGCTTGATGGCGGCGAGGAGCAGGCGCACGGCGGACAGGCGAGCTGTGTCCTTGGCGCGCATGGCGGCCTTCATGTCGTCGTTGATCCGGACTTTCAGGGACATGGCGGGGAGGTTCCTTGCAAGTGGGCTTTGCCGCAAACCGGCCTGACGAGTGTGGCTCGAGGTGGGTGTGCGTGGCGTAACGGAAAAGCACAAACGCCACGCGCTCGCGCAAAGTGCGCGTATCGCGTGGCGATCGGGAAGCGTGTACTTGGGTGTTGCTTAGTACATCTTCGGGGGCAGCGTCTGGCTGCGAAGGCGCTTGTGATGGCGCTTCACGGCAGCAGCCAGCTTGCGCTTGCGCTCGGCAGTCGGCTTCTCGTAGAACTCGCGTGAACGGAGCTCGGGCAGCAGGCCCACTTTTTCAATGGTGCGCTTAAAGCGACGGATGGCAACTTCAAACGGCTCGTTTTCTTTGACGCGAATACCCGGCATGCGTGCTTCCTCGAAAATTCTTTAGACGGAAAAACGACGAGTATAAACAAGTCGTTTCGGTCTACCAAGTCCACTTTTCACTTTGTTGTCCGCTCCGGAGTAAAATCTTCGTTTTTTCCCTTCAGGCCGATCATGCGCGTTCTGGGTATCGAATCATCCTGCGACGAGACCGGCGTAGCCATCTACGACACGGACAAGGGGCTTCTGGCTCATCGTCTTCACTCCCAGATCGACCTGCATGCCGCCTATGGCGGTGTGGTGCCCGAGCTGGCGTCCCGCGATCATATCCGCCGCCTGCCCTTGCTTCTGCGGGAAACCCTTGAGGTGACGGGCTTGGCCATGGGCGACATCGATGCGATTGCCTATACGGCGGGGCCGGGGCTGGCGGGGGCGCTGCTGGTGGGCTCCAGCGTGGCGGAAGCGCTGGGCGTGGCGCTGGGGGTGCCAGTGTTGCCGGTCCATCACCTCGAAGGGCATCTGCTGTCGCCGCTATTGTCGGCCACGCCGCCGAGCTTTCCCTTTGTCGCCCTGCTGGTGTCCGGCGGCCACACGCAGTTGATGCGGGTGGCCGGGGTGGGTGATTACACGCTGCTCGGCGAAACCGTCGATGATGCCGCCGGCGAAGCCTTCGACAAGACCGCGAAACTGCTCGGGTTGCCTTACCCCGGTGGGCCAGCCCTCGCTAAGCTGGCGCTGGAGGGTATCCCGGGGCGCTTCAAGTTGCCGCGTCCGATGCTTCACAGCAAGGATTTCGATTTCAGTTTCAGCGGTTTGAAGACGGCGGTGCTGACGGCAGCTTCCACTCCGGATTTTTGCGCGGCCGATCGGGCGGATCTGGCCGCCGAGTTTCAGGCGGCGGCAGTGGATGTGCTGGTCGCCAAATCCATGGCGGCATTGAAGCACACGGGTTTGAAGCAGTTGGTGGTGGCGGGTGGCGTCGGTGCAAACCTGATGTTGCGCGCCCAACTGGATGCTACTGCCGCAAAACGCAAGGCCCGCGTCTTCTACCCGGAGTTGGAGCTTTGCACTGACAACGGGGCCATGATTGCCTTTGCCGGCGCGCTGCGCTTTATTGCCGGCGAGCAGGGTTCTCCGGAGGATGGCCGTTTTGCCGTGCGGCCGCGCTGGAGCCTGCAGGAGATCACGCCGCCGCAGGCCGGCGTGGCCTGAGCAGGGTCAGGCTTGCTTCTTTTTGCTGCCGATGCGGCTTTCCTCGCCGGCGAGCAGACGTTTGATGTTGTCTTTGTGGCGCCACAGGAGCAGCCCGGACATGGCGCTGATGGAAAGAACCCAGTTGGCGTCCAGTCCGAACAGGAAAGCCAGGCCCGGCGAGGCGAGGGCGGCACATAGGGCGGCGAGGGATGAATAGCGCAGGGTAAGCGCCACTCCCAGCCAGACGCCGAGAACGGAGAGGCCGAGCCAGCCGCTGGCACCAAGCAGCACCCCGGCAGCCGTGGCGACGCCTTTTCCACCGCGGAAGGCGAGGAAGACCGGAAACAGGTGGCCAAGGAAGGCTGCCAGGCCTGCGGCAGGGGCGGCCATCGAGCCGAGCCCTGCAGATGGGGCAATAGTCTGGGCCAGCATGACGGCCAGAAAGCCCTTGAGTCCGTCGCCGAGCAAGGTGAGTACCGCCGCCAGTTTGTTGCCGCTGCGCAGCACATTGGTGGCGCCGGGATTGCCCGAGCCATAGCTACGGGGGTCGGCCATGCCGAAAAGTCGGCTGACGACGACGGCAAAGGACACTGAGCCGATCAGATAAGCGGCGACGAGCAGAAGCGCGAGTTGCATGTTTTTTTCGATGCGCGAGCTAGAATGGGCGCGATTTTAGCCGGGACAGACGATGGATTTCATTTTTATCGAGGCATTGCGGGTCAAGGCCAGGGTCGGCATCTATCCGCGGGAGCGGGTAACGGAGCAGCCCCTGGAGTTGAACCTCACTTTCGGCGTGCCCGATGCGGCCGCCGAGCATGATGATATTGACGACACGATTGATTACGCCAAGGTGATTGAACGCATTCGCGAGGAGCTTGGCGTTCATCAATTCAACCTGATTGAAACCCTGGGCGAATTCATCGTGAAATTGCTTTTCGATGAATTTGGCGCGCCGTGGGTGAAGCTCGCCATTGCAAAGATTGGCGTGATGAAAGATGTCCGGCGTGTCGGAGTATTTATCGAGCGGGGGCGCAATGGCGCCGAACCGCCCGATCATCCGCCCACCGCGGGCCTGCCGCGTTAAAGCCGGCAGGCCCTTGGAATTGAGCGTCAGGCTGCGGTAACGGCTGCTTCGGCGCGCAGTTCGTCGAGCGGCTTGCCCTGGGCCAGCCAGTCAATAACCCATTGGGGCTTGCGGCCGTGACCGGTCCAGCCAATGGCGGGGTTTTCCGGGTGACGGAACTTTATTACCGAGGCGGGCTTGGCGGCCTTTTTGACTGCCGGCTTGGCTGCAGCCTTTTTCGGCGCGGCGGCGGGCTTTTCGGCGGTTTCCTGGCCGAGCACTTCGTTCAGGCTCATGCCGTGTTCGGCAGCGAGCTTCTGCATGCGCTTCAGCAGATCCTTCTTGGCGGTGTCGGAGCGACGCCGAATCTCCGCTTCGACTTTGGTCTGGAGACGACGCAATTCGGTAAGGGAAAGGGAGGAGATATCCATGGCGCTGTTTTCCTTCGGCTTCGAGTTTTTTCGATCAGTTGATGTGGGACGTGCTGTGAATCAGGCGGTTTTTCCGACCCTTATTCTGCCGATTATTTTGCCACTATTGGCTGAAGATTTGGCAAGTCTTTTTATTGCAATTCATTCCAGCGCAACATTTACCAGCCCGGGATGCAGCATCTGCAGGATGTCATGCGGGTGAACCCCGACAAGAAACCCCCTTTTCCCGCCGTTGATATATATGAGGGGGAGCTCAAGAATGCTGCGCTCCATGAATACAGGAAGGGCTTTCCTTGTGCCGAATGGCGAGGTCCCACCGACCATGTAGCCCGTGTGGCGCTGGGCTATGGCCGGGTCGCAGGGGCTGATGTGCTTGTGGCCGGTTTGGCGTGCGAGCTCTTTCGTGGAGACCTTTCGATCACCGTGCATCAATATGATCAAGGGGCTGCGGTCTTCGTCTTCCATGACCAGGGTTTTTACAACGGCATGTTCGGAGACATTGAGTTCACGCGATGACACTTTGGTTCCGCCATGTTCTTCGTAGGCATAAAGGTGGCTGGAAAAGGCGGCCTTGTGCTGGCGAAGAAAGCGGGTGGCAGGGGTTTCTGGGGCGTGCAGGTCTGGGCGAGACATGGTGATAAGACCTTATGAAATACAACGGGTTCAGAAATGAGGGCGAATGCCCGCTTTTGTGGGGAGAGATTCTCCCGGCTCAGGACGCGCCTTCATGGCGCAATAGCCAGCGCTTTGCCTCGATCAGAAAACCACCCCGATCGTGGGCAAAGCCGCCGATTCCCGTTGCGGCGACAACCCGATGACAGGGTACGACGAGGGGAAATGGATTGTCTCCACAGGCCTGCCCGACGGCGCGGGCTGCGCTTTTGGCAGCATTGGCAAGGTCCCCGTAGGTTCGGGTTTCTCCGCGCGGGATGGCCGCTATGGCGGCCCAGATACGCTTGCGGAAGGGGCTTCCGCAAGCGGCCAAGGGGAGTGTAAATGGGGCGTCCGGGTCGGCCAGGTAGCGCTCCAGTTGGGCAACTGTCTTTTCGGAGAGGGAATTCTCCGGCGAAACAAGGGCATGGCTTGGCGGGAGAAAGACGATTTGCTGTATGCATTCCTCCGGCGCCATGATCCCCATTCGGCCGAATGGGGCAGGCATTACGGCGGAGTAATGGGCGCAATGAAAGGTGCTGGCTGCAGGTGTGAGCATGCGGGAATTTTGCGCCTGCTGCAGCCTCGTCGGCAAGGGAATCAGGCTTTTCCGAGAAGGGCGTTTTTCAAGTCCTGATCGGCAGGTTTGTCGCCCAGCCAGATACGCAGAAGGGCACGGAAGAAATCTTCGCCGGGAATGTCCTTGCCCCGGATTTCATTGCCGACAGATAGCCGTGTACCACTGCCGGGGAGCCATTCAAGACGGATTTCGCTGCCCTTGGGCGCCGATTTCAGGCTCAGCAGGGCATTGCGGAAGTCATCGGTGCGGGCCTGCAGTTTGCTGAATTCGGCGTCGCTGTGATTCTTTTTAAGGCCTTCGACGAGGGCGTCGGCGAATTGCTCGGCGGTCAGGTCGCGCAGCGTGACGATTTGGATGCGCTTGGCTCCGACGCTGCCTGCGATGGCTTCGGCGCTGTCGGCGCGCCTCGGCAGGTAGAGGCCCATGGCGTAGATCTTGAGCATGAAACGGGTGCGCAGGCCGGCGCCGTTGAGGGCGAGTTCGCTGCCGGCGACAGTGGTCTTGTCGTCGAAGTGCACGCCCGCGACATCCGCCGCGTGGGTGGGCAGGGCGATGATGAGTGCGGTGGCGAGCAGAGCCTGGCGGAAGTGGTGGTGAAGAACGGTTTTCATGGCTGTCTCCTTTATGGTTTGGATGTGCAAACGCCCGTTCACCGCTTTTTTCATGCGGTTAAAACGGGCGTTTGAATCTTAACCGGGAAGACTTCCGGTCGGGGCGCTTTTTGTCAGGCTGTCAGCTACGTACCTGGCCGTCGCCAAAGACGATCCATTTCTGGCTGGTGAGACCTTCCAGGCCCACCGGGCCGCGGGCGTGAATCTTGTCAGTGGAGATGCCGATCTCGGCGCCCAGCCCGTATTCAAAGCCGTCGGCAAAGCGGGTGGAGGCGTTGATCATTACCGAAGCAGAATCGACTTCGCGCAGGAAGCGCATTGCCCGGGTGTAGTTCTCGGTGACGATGGCCTCGGTGTGCTGCGACGAGTAGGTGTTGATGTGCTCGATGGCTTCGTCGAGGCCGGCGACGATCTTGATGGCGATGATCGGGGCGAGGAACTCCTCGGACCAGTCGGACTCGACGGCTTCCTTGAGTTGTGCGTCGGCCACGCCCGCTGTGCGCAGGATGGCTAGCGATGCGGGGCAGGCGCGCAGTTCGACGTCCTTGCCGGCCAGCATGATGCCGATGGCCGGCAACTGAGCCGGGGCAATGGCGGCATCCACCAACAGGGATTCGGTGGTGTTGCAGGTGCCGTAGCGCTGGGTCTTGGAATTCTCGACGATGGCCAGGGCCTTGGCCGGATCGGCGAATTCATCCACATAAACGTGGCAGTTGCCGTCGAGGTGCTTGATGACCGGCACGCGGGCTTCGCGGGAGATGCGTTCGATCAGGCCCTTGCCGCCACGGGGGACGATGACGTCCACGAACTGGGGCATGGTGATGAGCTCGCCAACGGCAGCCCGGTCGGTGGTGTCGACGACCTGGATGGCTGCTTCGGGCAAACCTGCAGCAGCAAGGCCGGCGCGCACGCACTCGGCGATGGCCTGGTTGGAGTGCAGGGCTTCCTTGCCGCCACGCAGGATGGCTGCGTTGCCGGACTTGAGGCACAGGGCGGCGGCGTCGGCGGTGACGTTGGGACGGGCTTCGTAGATGATGCCGATGACGCCCAGGGGCACGCGCATCTTGCCGACGCTGATGCCGGAGGGGCGGCGCTTCAGGTCGGTCATTTCACCGACCGGATCGGGCAGGGCGGCGACCTGTTCCAGGCCGAGGGCCATGGACTCAATGCCCTTTTCAGAGAGCGTCAGGCGGTCGATCATGGCCGGCTCGAGGCCGTTGGCCCGGGCTTCTTCGAGGTCGCGCTGGTTTGCGGCGGACAGGGCGGCCTGGCGGGTGCGTATTTCCGCAGCCATGGCGAGGAGGGCCTTGTTCTTGGCGTCGGTGCTGGCGGCGGCCACGGCACGGGAGGCGGCGCGGGCCTGACGGCCAACGCTCTGCATGTAGGTCTTGATGTCCATCTCGTCTCGCTTTGATTCGTTTGTTGCGGCTTTAGCGCCGCGCCGGGGCCTGGCTTGCCGCCCCGCGGGTGAGGCGCAGGCACAGTTGGAGGAATTCGTCCCATACGTCGCCACCGGCCAGACCCTTGATCATCCGGTCAATTTTGGCGGCGTGCAAGATGGCCGTGCGCAGCGTGCCGGACGTTAGGCGCGGCAGGGCGCGCTGGATGGCCTGCTTGCGGCGTTCCTCGAAGACCCGTTCGGCCTTCAGCAGGCCTTGCAGTTGCTGGCCTTCGTCCATGCCCTGGCGCAGATTGGCGAGGGTGCGGATTTCGTTGGCGAGGGCCCACAGCACCAGCGGTGGCGCTTCGCCTTCGCCCTTGAGGCCTTCGAGGAGGCGGGCGCAGCGAGCCGCGTCGCCTTCCAGCAGGGAGGTGCGCAGCTTGTCCACGTCGTAGCGGGCGACGTTGAGTACCGCATCGCGAACCGCTTCGAGGGAGAGTTCGCCAGCCCCATGCAGCAGGCCGAGCTTGAGGATTTCCTGATGGGCGGCGAGGAGGTTGCCCTCGATGTGCTCGGCGATGAAGGCGAGGGCGTCGGGGGTGGCCTTTTGCTGCTGGCGGGCCAGGCGTTGGGCGATCCAGTCGGGCAGGCGCTCGCGCTCGGGTGCATTGAGTTCAACCACTACGCCGGCTTCGCCGAGGGCGACAAACCACGCAGCCTTGCGGGCGGCCCAGTCGAGTTCGGGCAGGCTGATCAGGGTGACGATGCCGTCGTCCAGATGACGGGCGTAGCGCTGCAATGCGTCGCCACCGTCGCGGCCGGGCTTGCCGTTGGGAATGCGCAGGTCGACCAGTTTGCTTTCGCCGAACAGGGACAGGTTGCCGGCGGCGGACTGGAGTGTGTCCCAGCGAAAACCCTGGCCGGCGACCAGCACTTCCCGTTCGGCATAGCCCTGCTTGCGGGCGGCTGCGCGTACCGCATCGCCGGCCTCGAGCACCAGCAGGGGCTCGTTGCCGTGGAAGACGTAGAGCGGGGCGAGGGGCTTGGCGAGCTGGGCGGACAGCTGCTCGGGGCGCAGGTTCACGGCTGGGGTTTGGCCGCAGGCATTTTGGCGGCGGCGAGGCGGCGCATCAGTTGCTGAACCAGGTCGCTCTGCATGTCGCGATAGAGCAGGATTTCTTCCTGTTCCTTGGCGAGTAACTGGGAGTCGTCAAAGGCCAGGTCACGGCGCAGGAAAATCTCGTTGGGGGCCATGATTTCCTGACCGCTGTTGTCCACGAGCCGGAAAGTGAAGCGCTGACGGAGCTGGTACTCGCGCACGCGGCCCTGGGTGTTGAGGGCCAGGATGGCTTTTTCCTTGGCGTCGGCGAGGACTTCGAGGCGCACCTGGGCGTCTTCGGGCTTCTCGGCGATGACGGTGGTGCTGCCGGCGCGGATCTGGCGACGGATCGCCGCGGCCAGGTCGGAGTACTGGTACATGCCGAGGTAGATCGACTCGAAGGGCAGCGGACGCGGTCCGCGCAGCTGGAAGCCGCAGCCGGAGGCGAGCAGCGGCGCAGCGCCGAGAAGAAAAAGGGCCCGGCGACGGCCGGGTGAGTGCAGCGGATGCGTCATTTACGTGGTTCCTCCTTGAGGCGCTGGCGTTCCTTCTCGTAAGCGTCGTAGCTCGGAGGCGGAGGGTCTCGGTTGATGTCGCGCCCCGGCTCGTACTGACGCCGGGTGTTCTCGTCGCGCAGGCCTTCGTAAAAGCCCTTGGTGCTGCAGGCAGCAAGCAGTGTGGCCAGAATCAGGCAGATGACAAGACGCATGGCGCGATCCTCCGTTGGTTAGCAGACGATATTGACGAGGCGACCGGGCACGACCACCACTTTCTTGGGGGCCTTGCCTTCCATGAACTTGACGGCTGCTTCGTGGGCGACGGCGGCGGCTTCGATCGCATCCTTGGTGGCATCGGCCGGCACGCGCAGGGATCCGCGCAGTTTGCCATTGACCTGCAGCATCAGCTCGATTTCGTCCTGCACAAGGGCCGCATCGAGCGGTTCCGGCCAGGCGGCAGCGAGGATGTCGTTACCGTAGCCGAGTTGCAGCCACAGGGCGTGGCTGATGTGCGGGGTCAGCGGCGACAGCACGCGCAGCAGGATGCCGAAGCATTCCTCGAGCACCTCGGCGGCCAGGGCGCTCTGGCGTGGGGCCTTTTCGATGGCGTTGAGCATCTTCATCGTGGCCGAGGCGACGGTGTTGAATTGCTGCTTGCCCAGGTCGTAGTTGGCCTGCTTGAGAAGCAGGTGGATCTCGCGGCGGAAGGCGGCGAGTTCTTCCGGCAGCTTGGCGCCGGCGAGGCTGCGCGTTGCGCCGATCTGCGGGCGGATTTCGGTGGCGAACAGGTGGCCGAAGCTCCACACGCGACGCAGGAAGCGGTAAGCGCCCTCGACACCAGCATCGGACCATTCGAGGGTCTGCTCCGGCGGGGCGGCAAACATCATGAAGAAGCGCGCGGTGTCGGCGCCGTATTGCTCGATGAGCGACTGCGGGTCGACGCCGTTGTTCTTCGACTTGGACATGGTGGTGAGCTCATGTTCCAGCGTCGAACCGTCCTTCTTCAGCGTGGCGCCGGTGATGTGGCCCTTGGCGTCCTTCTGGATGTCGATCTCGCTTTCCCAGAAGTAGTTCTTGCCGCCGCCTTCGGGCTTGTGGAAGAAGGCGTTGTTGAGAACCATACCCTGGGTGAGCAGGTGGGCGAAGGGTTCGCGGTAGCTGACCAGACCGACGTCACGCATCACCTTGGTCCAGAAGCGGGAGTAGAGCAGGTGCAGGATGGCGTGCTCGATGCCGCCGATGTACTGGTCGACCGTCATCCAGTAATCGGTTTCCTCGTCGACCATCTTGTCGGCGCCGAACCTGGTGGCGTAGCGGGCGTAGTACCAGGACGAGTCCACGAAGGTGTCCATGGTGTCGGTTTCGCGACGGGCCTGCTTGCCGCACTTGGGGCAATCGACGTGCAGGAAGTCGAGGCGCTTGTGCAGCGGGTTGCCGGAGCCGTCGGGCACGCAGTCTTCCGGCAGCTTCACGGGGAGTTGGTCGTCGGGGACGGGCACCGAGCCGCAGTCATCGCAATGGATGATCGGGATCGGGCAGCCCCAGTAGCGCTGGCGGGAGATGCCCCAGTCGCGCAAACGCCACTGGACCTTTTTCTCGCCGATGTTCTTTGCCGCCACGTCGGCAGCGATGGCGTCGACCGCGTCGGCGTAGGAAAGGCCGTCGTACTTGCCGGAATTGACGCAGTGGCCGTCCTTGCTGCCGTACCACTCCTGCCAGGCGTCCAGTGAATAGGCCTTGTCGCCGACTGCGACGACCTGCTCGATCGGCAGCTTGTATTTCTTGGCGAAGGCGAAATCCCGCTCGTCGTGGGCGGGGACGCCCATCACGGCACCGTCGCCGTAGCTCATCAGCACGTAGTTGCCGACCCACACTTCAACCTGCTCACCTGTTAGCGGGTGAGTGACGAACAGGCCGGTGGGCAGGCCTTCCTTCTCCATGGTCGCCATGTCGGCTTCCATCACCGAGCCGTGCTTGCACTTTTCGATGAAGGCGGCGAGTTCGGGATTGGACTTGGCCGCGTGCAGGGCCAGCGGGTGCTCGGCGGCCACGGCGCAGAAGGTGACGCCCATGATGGTGTCGGCGCGGGTGGTGAACACCCACATCTTGCCGTCGCCGATCAGGCCGTTTTCATCACCAACCGTGTGGCTGAAGGCGAAGCGCACGCCGGTGCTCTTGCCGATCCAGTTGGCCTGCATCAGCTTGACGCGCTCGGGCCAGCCTTCAAGCTCGTCGAGGTCGGACAGCAGCTCGTCGGCGTAGTCGGTGATCTTGAGGTAGTAGCCGGGAATCTCGCGCTTTTCAACGAGCGCGCCGGTACGCCAGCCGCGACCGTCGATGACCTGCTCGTTGGCGAGCACGGTCTGGTCGACCGGGTCCCAGTTAACAACCTGCGTCTTGCGTTCGGCGACGCCCTTTTCGAGCATGCGCAGGAACAGCCACTGGTTCCACTTGTAGTACTCGGGCGTGCAGGTGGCGAGCTCGCGGCTCCAGTCGATGGCAAAGCCGAGGGACTTGAGCTGCTGCTTCATGTAGGCGATGTTGTCGTAGGTCCACTTGGCCGGCGGCACCTGATTCTTGATTGCGGCATTTTCGGCAGGGAGGCCGAAGGCGTCCCAGCCCATGGGTTGCAGGACGTTGAAGCCCTTCATCTTGTGGAAGCGTGAGAGCACATCGCCGATGGTGTAGTTGCGCACGTGCCCCATGTGCAGCTTGCCCGAAGGGTAGGGGAACATGGACAGGCAGTAGTACTTGGGCTTCGTCGTGTCGGCAGCGACACGGAAAGCTTCGGTACTGTCCCAGTGCTGCTGGGCGGCGCGCTCGATGTCGGCGGGGAGGTATTTATCCTGCATGGGCTGGGGTGTGCAGATGGTACGAAACCGCGCATTATAAACTGGTCCTGTGGTGGCCGGTTTGACACGCTCAAGACCTTGATGTGACATGATATTTCTGGGTGCCGTGGGGTTTTCCGGCATGCCACGCAAAGATGCCTCTGCTACAATCCGCCTCCCGCGTTGCAACATTTTTCCATGTCCGAGCCCCTCGTCCGTCTTGATAACGTGCGTTTCGCCTATGGCGAACGGACGATCCTGCGCGACATTTCCCTGACGATTCCCCGTGGCAAGGTGGTTGCCATCATGGGGGGCAGCGGTTGCGGCAAGACAACCCTGCTGCGCCTGATTGGCGGCCAGGAGCACGCGGTGAGTGGTCAGGTGACGGTGGACGGTCAGGATGTCGCCGGACTTAATCGTGCCGACTTGTATGCACTGCGTCGGCGCATGGGCATGCTGTTCCAGTTCGGCGCCCTGTTTACGGATATGACTGTGTTCGATAACGTGGCTTTTCCGCTGCGCGAGCACACCGACCTGCCGCCCGAGCTGATCAACGACCTGGTGATGATGAAGCTGCATGCGGTGGGCCTGCGTGGCGCCGCGAAGCTGATGCCGGGAGAGCTGTCCGGCGGCATGGCGCGGCGCGTGGCGCTGGCGCGGACGATCGCCCTCGATCCGATGCTGCTCATGTACGACGAGCCGTTTACCGGCCTTGATCCGATTTCTCTCGGTGTGATCGGGCAACTGATTCGCCGGCTGAACAACGCCCTCGGGGCCAGTTCGGTGATTGTTACCCATGACATCCAGGAATCCCTGCTGATCGTCGATTACATCTACTTCATCTCGGAGGGACGCGTGGTCGCTGAAGGCACGCCGGACGAGATCCGCAATACGACCGATCCCTTTGTGTATCAGTTTGTCCATGCGGAAGCCGATGGTCCGGTGCCTTTTCATTACCCGGCCGACGACTACGCCACGGCGCTGACCGGAGGGCCGGCCTGATGGGGGGCGTGTTGCGCAAGCTGGGGTCGATGGCGATCGACGGGGTGTGGCAACTGGGTTTCATTGCCCGTTTTTTCTGGCTGATCCTGCGTTACTCGGGCCAGTCCTTCACGCGTTTGCACCTGACGCTGCGCGAGCTGTATTTCAGCGGCGTGATGTCGCTGTTGATCATCCTGGTGTCGGGCCTGTTTGTCGGGCTGGTGCTTGGCCTGCAGGGCTACGAGACGCTGCAGCGCTATGGCGCCAGTGATTCACTGGGAACGCTGGTGGCGCTTTCGCTGGTACGGGAACTGGGCCCGGTGGTTGCCGGTCTGCTCTTCGCCAGCCGGGCCGGCTCGGCCGTCACGGCCGAGATTGGCCTGATGAAGGTCACCGAGCAGCTCAAGGCCATGGACATGATGGCGGTGAGTCCGATCGCCCGTGTGGTGGCGCCGCGTTTCTGGGGAGGCGTGATTTCCATGCCCCTGCTGGCCGCGCTGTTCTCGGCGATGGGCGTGTTTGGTGGCTGGCTGATCGGCGTGGTTTTCATCGGCGTCGATAATGGCGCCTTCTGGTCGCAGATGCAGGCGGCAGTGGATTTTCGCTATGACGTGCTCAACGGGGTGATCAAGAGCGCCGTGTTTGGCGTGGCGGTGGCCCTGATTGCGGTATTTGAAGGTTATGACTGCGTGCCGACCGCCGAGGGCGTGTCCCGGGCGATCACGCGTACGGTGGTGAGTTCTGCGTTGGCCATTCTGGCGATCGATTTTGTAATGACGTCTTTCATGTTCCGAGGTCTATGATGAGTCGCACGACGCTCGATCTTTGGGTCGGGGTTTTCGTGGCGATGGGAATCGCCGCGCTGCTGTTCCTGGCGCTGAAGGTAGGCAGTATTTCCGGTTCCGACATCCAGTCGCCCTACACCCTGAGTGCCCGTTTCGACAATATCGGGGGGCTCAAGGCGCGTGCTCCGGTAAAAAGTGCCGGCGTGCTGGTGGGCCGCGTGTCGGAAATCCGCTACGACAATGAACACTTCCAGGCGGAAGTGGTGTTTACCGTGGATGGGCGCTACAAGTTTCCGACCGATACCTTTGCCAACATCCTGACGTCCGGTTTGCTGGGCGAACAGTACCTTGGTCTTGATCCGGGCGGCGAAGAGAAGACACTGGCGCCCGGCGATGTCATCAAAAAAACCCAGTCCGCCGTTGTACTTGAAAAGCTGATCAGTCAGTTCATGTTCAACAAGGCGGCAGAAGGCGAGCCGGCGCCGGCCAAGTAAGGGCGGGCGATTGCTGCCACAGAGAGCGCGATGCGGGGGATCCCGTGCGTGGAACGAGAAATGAAGAACAGCAAAGCTGCATCGAAGGCCCTGCTGCAGAGCGTTGCGACGCTCGCGCTGAGTCTTGGCCTGATGGCCTGTGCGGGGCCCGGCGGGCATCCAAAGGATCCGCTTGAGCCTTTGAATCGGGCCACTTTCCGCTTCAATGACGTTGCCGACCAGTACGTGATGCGTCCGGTGGCGCAGGTGTATGACCTCGCGCCTTTGCCGCTCAAGGTGGGGGTGGGCAATTTCTTCGGCAATATCGGCGACTTGTGGATCGGGGTAAATAACCTGCTGCAGGGTAAGGTTGTGGACGGCTTTTCCGATGGCGGTCGTTTCCTGGTCAACAGCACGGTTGGTTTGCTGGGTGTTTTCGACATCGCAACCGAAATCGGTCTCGAGAAGCACGATGAAGACCTCGGCCAGACCCTCGGTGTCTGGGGTATCGGCGATGGCCCCTACATCGTGTTGCCCTTCCTGGGCTCGAGCAACCTGCGCGACAGCGTGGGGCTGTATATCGACCTGAGCGCCGACCCGGTCTGGCAGGCGAAGGAGGTTGCTACCCGCAACTCCCTCACCGGGCTGCGCTTCGTCAACCGGCGTGCCGCGCTACTCGGTGCCGATACCACCGCCGACCAGGCCGCGCTGGACAAATACGGCTACATGCGCAGCTTCTACATGCAGTACCGACTCAACCAGATTTACGACGGCCAGCCGCCGCGGGTGAAAGATCCCGATGACGAAGACGCGAGTGCCGACGACCTTGGCACGGCGCCGACAGAAAGTGCTGCAACCTCCGCATCGCCCGACAAGAAAGAGAATCAGGAATGAAGAAAATCGCTTCGCTGTTTGCTGTGCTGGCCCTGAGTATCGGTGTCCAGTTCAACGCCCTGGCCGACACCATCGCACCCGACGCATTGGTCAAGAGCGTCACTGATGACGTGATCGCCATCGTTCGCCAGGACAAGGCGATCCAGTCCGGCGACACCCGCAAGGCCGTCGAGCTTGTCGAAACCAAGGTGCTGCCTTATTTCGACTTCGCCCACATGACCCGCCTCGCCGTCGGCAAGGACTGGAAGCAGGCCAATGCTGACCAGAAGGCCGTGCTGACCCACGAATTCAAGACCTTGCTGGTGCGGACCTATTCCAACGCTCTGACCCAGTACCGCAACCAGCAGATTGACTTCAAGCCGCTGAAGGCCAAGCCGGAAGAAACCGATGTGCTGGTGCGCACTGAAGTCCGTCAGCCCGGGGCCAAGCCGGTGCAGATTGACTACAACCTGGAAAAGCAGGGCGACAACTGGAAGGTTTACGACGTCATGGTGGCCGGCGTGAGCCTTGTCACCAACTACCGCGACAGCTTTGGCCAGGAAGTGCGCAACGGCGGTATCGATGGCTTGATCAAGTCCCTGAAGGACAAGAACAAGCAGATCGAACCCACGGTGTCCGCCAGGAAATGATTCGTTCGGAAGGCAATCGCCTGAGCCTTTCCGGCCCGCTCACCATCACCACGGTTGCCAAGGTGGTGGAAGAGGGGCGTGACCAGATGGCCGAGGCGGATCAGGTCGTCGACCTGTCCGGTGTCACTCAGGTGGACTCTGCTGCGCTGGCGCTGCTGCTTAGTTGGGTGCGTGCAGCCAAGGCCGCCGGGCACAAGCTTTCCATTGACCATGCTCCGCCGGCGCTGGTCAGTCTTGCGTCCCTTTACGACGTCGACACCATTCTTCCGCTGGCTCCCTGAGCCTGCCGTGCCGTTCATGAGTCCTGCAATCCGCGTAGCCGGTGTCACCAAGCGTTTTCGTTCCCTTCAGGCTTTGGCCGGGGTGGATCTGGAAGTGGCCCAGGGGGAATTTTTCGGCCTCCTTGGCCCGAACGGCGCGGGCAAGACGACCCTGATCTCGGCGCTGGCCGGGCTGGCCCGGGCCGACTCCGGCACGCTGGAGGTCATGGGCCACGATGTGGTCCGTGATTACCGTGCGGCCCGTCTGGCGCTTGGCGTGGTGCCCCAGGAGCTGGTGTTCGATCCCTTCTTCTCGGTGCGCGAAATGCTGCGCATCCAGTCGGGCTATTTCGGCATTCGCAACAACGATGCATGGATCGAGGAGATTCTTCACAACCTGGATCTGACCGCCAAGGGCGACGTCAACATGCGCATGCTCTCCGGTGGCATGAAGCGGCGCGCGCTGGTGGCCCAGGCGCTGGTGCATCGTCCCCCGGTGATCGTCCTCGACGAACCCACGGCCGGTGTCGATGTGGAATTGCGTCACGGCCTGTGGCAGTTCATCCGCAAGCTCAACCGCGACGGTCATACCATCGTATTGACGACCCACTATCTGGAAGAGGCCGAGTCCCTGTGTGGCCGCATCGCCATGCTCAAGGCCGGGCGGGTGGTAGCGCTCGACACCACGGCCAATTTGCTTCGGCGTTTCGCCAGTCACAACCTGCAGGTGCGCCTCGCCGCGCCGGTTGTTTTGCCCGAGGCGCTGGCCGCCCGGGTGGTGAAGCGCGACGGTGCCGACCTGGAGCTAGCCTTCGATCGTTTCGACGAAGTTGGCCAGCTTCTTGCCGGACTGAAATCCGCCGGTGCCGAAATCACCGACATGGCCATCGGCAAGCCGGACCTCGAGCAGGTCTTCGTCGGCGTGATGAGCCAGAACTGAGGATCCATGGAAGGCTTCAAGACCCTGTTGTACAAGGAGTGCCTGCGTTTCTGGAAGGTGGGTTTCCAGACCGTGCTGTCGCCGGTGCTTACCGCGGTGCTCTACCTGCTGATCTTCGGTCATGTGCTGGAGGATCACGTCCAGCCCTATCCGGGGGTGAGCTACACAGCCTTCCTGGTGCCCGGCCTGGTGATGATGACGGTGTTGCAGAACGCCTTTGCCAACAGCTCCTCGTCCCTCATCCAGAGCAAGATCACCGGTAACATCGTATTCGTGCTGCTGCCGCCGATTTCCTACCGGGAGTTCTATGCTGCCTACGTGCTGGCGGCAGTGTTGCGGGGCACCATGTGCGGTGCGGGTGTGCTGCTGGCGTCGCTGCCTTTTGCGTCCTTTCATGTGGCCGAGCCGCTGTGGATTGTCGCCTTCACGCTGATTGGCGGAGCGTTTCTTGCTAGCCTCGGAGTGATCGCGGGTATCTGGGCCGACAAGTTCGACCAGTTGGCAGCTTTCCAGAATTTTCTGATCATGCCGCTGACGATGTTGTCCGGTGTGTTCTATTCGATCCATTCCTTGCCGGTTTTTTGGCAGGGGGTGTCGCATTTCAACCCGTTTTTCTTCATGATTGACGGGTTCCGCTACGGGTTTTTCGGGGTCTCCGATGTCTCGCCCTGGATGAGCATCGGAGTAGTGACGGTCTGTTTTGTCGTGCTCGCAGTAATCACCCTGCAAATGCTTGCCAGGGGCTACAAACTGCGGGCCTGAGGATTAGAAAATGTTTCAAGCTAGTGAAATCGAACGGCTCATCGTGGCCGGACTCCATTGCGAATTCCTGCAAATCGAAGGCGATGACGGCACCCACTTCTCGGGTATCGTGGTCAGCCCCGAGTTCGACGGCAAGCCGCGCGTGCGCCAGCATCAGCTGGTTTACGCCACTCTCGGCAAGCTGATGGGCAACGAGATCCATGCCCTCCAGCTGACCACCTTTACTCCCGGCCAGTGGGCCGAATTGCTGAAGGAACTGGGCTGAACGCCCATTGATGCATGGATAAACTGTTGATTGAAGGCGGCGCCCGCTTGTCGGGCGAGATCGCCATTTCCGGCGCCAAGAACGCAGCCTTGCCGATCCTGTGTGCGGCGTTGCTGACGAAGGAGCCGGTGACCTTTACCAACGTGCCGCGTCTGAACGACATCGGTACGCTGCTGCGTCTGCTCGAGCAGATGGGCGTGAAGGTCAGCCGCGATGCCGACGTGGTCACGCTGGACGCCAGCGGGGTGGACAACCCGGTCGCGTCCTACGAGATGGTCAAGACCATGCGTGCCTCCATCCTGGTGCTGGGCCCGCTGGTGGCGCGCTTCGGTGAGGCCCGCGTGAGCCTGCCCGGTGGTTGTGCCATCGGTGCACGGCCGGTGGACCAGCACATCAAGGGTCTGCAGGCCATGGGTGCCGAGGTCAAGGTGGAGCACGGTTACGTGCACGCCAAGGTGCCCCGCCTGAAGGGCGCGCGCCTGTTCACCGACATGGTGACGGTGACCGGCACTGAAAACCTGATGATGGCCGCCTGTCTGGCCGACGGCGAGACCGTCATCGAGAACGCCGCCCGTGAGCCGGAAGTGGTCGATCTGGCCAACTGTCTGGTCGCCATGGGGGCGCGCATTTCCGGTGCTGGTGGTGACGTGATCCGCATCCAGGGCGTGGACGCCCTGCACGGGGCGACCCACCGGGTCATGCCCGACCGGATCGAGACCGGCACCTACCTGTGTGCCGCGGCTGTTACGGGCGGCGAAGTGCGCCTGACCGGCACCTCGGCCAGCTACCTGGATTCGGTCATCGACAAGCTGATGGATGCCGGTTGTGAAGTGACTGCCGAACGCGATGCGATCCGCCTCAAGGGGCCGGCCCGCCTTACCGCGGTGAGCCTGCGCACGTCTCCGTACCCGGCCTTTCCGACCGACATGCAGGCCCAGTTCATGGCGATCAACGCCGTGGCCGACGGTACCTCGGTGATTCGCGAGACCATCTTCGAAAACCGTTTCATGCACGCAGTCGAACTTCAGCGCCTTGGCGCCGATATTCGTATCGACGGCAACACGGCGGTGGTGAAGGGCGTTGCGAAGCTCGAGGGCGCCACGGTGATGGCCACCGATCTGCGCGCCTCGGCCAGTCTGATCATTGCCGGCCTGGTGGCTGAAGGTGAAACGACGATCGAGCGTATCTATCACCTTGATCGGGGTTACGAGCTGCTTGAGGAAAAACTGAGCGCGCTGGGTGCCCGGGTTCGTCGCTTGCGTTGAAGTTCGTAAGGTGGGCCGCTCGTTGCGGCCCATGTCGGGAGGCCTTGGGCGTCTGGCTTAGCTGGTTGGGTTTACCGCCAGAACCGTGAGCTTGATGGCATGGCCTTCAGGTGTTTGCCAGTCGATGTGCTGGCCGGCTGAGAGGCCGAGCAGGGCGCTGCCGGCTGGCGAGAAGATGGAGACTTTTCCATCGGCCGCGTTGGCGTCCTGGGGCCAGGCAAGGGTCAATTCGTATTCGCGGCCCGATGTTTCCTCGCGGAAACGGGCGCGGCTGTTCATCATGATGACATTGTCGGGCATGGCGTTGCTGTCGAGGATGTTGGCGCGATCGAGTTCGGCGCGCAGACCGTCGAGATCGCTGCGATTGCGAGTTGGCGGCTTTGAGAGCAGGCCTTCCAGACGTTCAAGATCGCGGGTCGAAACGATGATTTCGGGTTTCATGTCAAACTCTCCAGAGTGAAGGAAAAGAAAATGGCCGAACCCGCTTCAGCGGTTCAGCCATGGGGTCAAGGCTATCAGAAGGGGCGCCGCGGAACAAATGCCTTCCTGGATACCTCGGTGCGGACCTGGCCGCGAATCGGCTAGAATCACTTTTTACGCAGACAGATCATCATCTTGAACGGCATTACGCTTGCCCTTTCGAAGGGCCGAATCTTCGAAGAAACCCTGCCGCTGCTGGCTGCCGCAGGCATCATCCCGACTGACAATCCCGAAACGTCGCGCAAGCTCATTCTCGGCACCAACCGGCCGGATGTGCGGCTCGTCATCGTGCGCGCCACCGATACGCCGACTTACGTGCAGTATGGAGCTGCGGACATGGGCATTGCCGGCAAGGACACGCTGATCGAGCACGGCGGGGCAGGGCTGTATCAGCCCCTCGACCTGAACATCGCCAAGTGCCGGCTGTGCGTGGCGGTGCAGAAGGATTTCGACTACCCCGCGGCTGTCAAGCGCGGTGCGCGCATCCGCGTAGCCACCAAGTACGTCAAGGCTGCCAAAGAGCATTTTGCCGCCAAGGGCATGCACGTGGATCTGATCAAGCTCTATGGTTCCATGGAGCTGGCGCCGCTTGTCGGGCTGGCCGATGCCATCGTCGACCTGGTGTCCACCGGAAATACTTTGCGCGCCAATAACCTGATCGAGGTCGAGGACATCATGCCGATCAGTTCCCGCCTCGTCGTCAATCAGGCCTCTCTCAAGCTCAAGCGCGAGTTGATCCAGCCGGTGCTGGAGGCCTTCGCCGGAGCCATCAAGCCATGAGCACCCAGATCCGTCGCCTGTTTTCTTCCGATGCCGGTTTTGTTGCTACCCTCGACGCGCTGCTGGCTTTCGACGGCAGCACCGACGCGGCCATCGAACAGGCCGTGGCCGACATCCTGCAGACTGTGCGGCGGGATGGTGACAAGGCGGTGGTCGAATACACACGTCGTTTCGATCACCTCGACGCGCCCGATATGGCTGCGCTCGAACTGCCGAAGAGCGAGTTGGCCGCTGCGCTGGCCGGTCTCGGTGCCGAGCAGCGCAATGCGCTGGAGATCGCCGCCGGCCGCGTGCGCAGCTACCACGAGCGCCAGGTGCAGGAATCCTGGCGTTACACCGATGAATCCGAGGGCATGGACGGTACCCGTCTTGGGCAGAAGATCACGCCGCTGGATCGCGTCGGCCTGTACGTGCCGGGCGGTCGGGCGTCCTACCCCAGCTCGGTGCTGATGAATGCGGTGCCGGCCAAGGTGGCAGGTGTCGGCGAGCTGATTATGGTGGTGCCGACGCCCCACGGCGAGAAGAACCCGCTGGTGCTGGCCGCTGCGGCGATCACCGGAGTCGATCGCGTATTCACCATCGGCGGTGCCCAGGCGGTGGCTGCGCTGGCCTACGGTACGGCGACCATCCCGCAGGTGGACAAGATCGTCGGTCCGGGTAATGCCTACGTGGCGAGTGCCAAACGGCGCGTCTTCGGCACCGTCGGCATCGACATGGTGGCCGGGCCTTCCGAAGTGCTGATCATCTCCGACGGATCCGGCAATCCGGATTGGGTGGCGATGGATCTTTTCGCCCAAGCCGAACACGACGAGCTGGCCCAGTCGATCCTGTTATGTACCGACGAAACCTTCATCGCCCGCGTGGAGGAGAGCATTGCCCGCCTGCTGCCGGAGATGCCGCGTCGCGAAACCATCGCCACGTCCCTCAGGAACCGGGGGGCGCTGATTCTCGTGCAGGATCTCGACGAAGCCTGCACGATCGCCAACCGCATCGCGCCGGAGCACCTGGAGTTGTCGCTAGCAGATCCTTACCAGTGGGTGGACAAAATCCGCCATGCGGGTGCGATCTTCATCGGTCACTACTCGGTGGAGGCGCTGGGCGACTACTGCGCCGGCCCGAACCACGTGCTGCCGACCATGCGCAGTGCGCGTTTCTCCAGCCCGCTGGGGGTATATGACTTCCAGAAACGCACGAGCCTCATCGACATTTCGGAAGCGGGTGCGCAAACCCTTGGCCGGATCGCTTCGGTGCTGGCCCACGGTGAAGGACTGCAGGCCCACGCCCGTTCGGCGGAGATGCGTCTGAAGCGTTGATTGCCTGACCGCGGACGCAAAAAAGCCGCACCCGAGGGTGCGGCTTTTTCTTGACGTCTGCGGGTCAGGCGAGAATTTCCTTCAGCGCTTCCAGCAGTTGCCGGCACTGCACGTCGGTACCGACCGTGATGCGCAGGAACTGGTCGATCCGCGCGGCCTTGAAGTGACGCACGATGATGCTGCGCTCACGCAGGGCGGTGGCCAGTGCGGCGGCATCCCGGGCCGGGTGGCGGGCGAAGACGAAGTTCGCCGCCGAGGGCAGGACCGAGAAACCGAGCGCGGCAAGCTTGGTGCTCAATGTTTCGCGGCTCGCAATTACGTGCCGGCGGGTCTGGTCAAAGTAGGCCTCGTCGTCCATGGCGGCGCTGGCGCCTACGATGGCCAGACGATCCAGCGGGTAAGAGTTGAAGCTGTCCTTCACTCGCGTCAACGCTTCGATCAGGGCGGGCTGGCCGATGGCATAGCCAACCCGCAGCCCGGCGAGGGAGCGCGATTTGGAGAGGGTCTGGGTGACCAGGATGTTCGGGTACTGCTTCACCAGCCCGACAGCGGTGGGAATGATATCCAGGCCGCCGAAGTCCACGTAGGCCTCGTCGATGACGATGGGGCTGTCGGGCAGGGCGCTGGCCAGACCGGCGATTTCGGCGAGCGGCAGCAGACGGCCGGTGGGGGCGTTGGGGTTCGGGAAGATCACCGCACCCACGTTGGCCGCACCGCGGGCGAGGTAGTCATCGATGCAGATCGCAAAGTCCTCGTCCAGCGCCACGGTTTCGTAGTCGATGCCGTACAGCCCGCAATACACAGGATAAAAGCTGTAGCTGATGTCGGGGAAGAGCAGGGGTTTGTCGTGCTTGAGCAGCGCCTGGAAGGTATGGGCGAGCACTTCGTCCGAGCTGTTGCCGACAAAGACCCATTCCGGCGGCACGCCAAAGTGCCGGCCGACGGCGGCTCTCAGCTGCGATCCAGTCGGGTCCGGATAGAGCTTGAGGGAGTCGGCGCTCTCGCCCAGCTCGTCACGGATCGCCTCCAGCACAAGAGGGCTGGGCGGGTAGGGGTTCTCGTTGGTGTTGAGCTTGACCAGGTTGGCGAGCTTGGGCTGCTCGCCGGGAATATAAGGGGTCAAGTCGTGAACGACGGGGCTCCAGAAGCGGCTCATGGCTGGCGTGCTCGGCGGCGTATAGCGCCGCAAGGGACGATGAAAACACTAAATGCTATCATGGCCTCATCCAATCCCCTGTTTCGACAGTTCTTCTGGAAAATAGCGCAATGCGGCAAGCCGAAATCTCCCGCGATACCCTCGAGACCAAGATCCGGGTCAAGATCGACCTGGATGGCTCGGGTGACAGCAAGCTCAACACCGGTATCGGTTTCTTCGACCACATGCTCGACCAGATCGCCCGTCACGGCACTTTCGATCTCGAGATCGAAGCCGCTGGTGATCTGCACATCGACGGCCACCACACGGTGGAAGATGTGGGCATCACCGTCGGCCAGGCCTTTGCCAGGGCGGTTGGCGACAAGAAGGGCCTGACTCGTTACGGCCACGCCTATGTGCCCCTTGATGAGGCCCTGTCCCGCGTGGTGGTGGATCTGTCCGGTCGCCCCGGGCTGGAGTTCGATGTGCCTTTCTCGGCCGGCGCCATCGGCGCGCTGGACACCCAGCTCGTCTATGAGTTTTTCCAGGGTTTCGTCAATCATGCCGGTGTGAGCCTGCATATCGACAACCTGAAGGGCCGCAACGCCCATCACCAGTGCGAAACCGTTTTCAAGGCCTTTGGCCGCGCCCTGCGCATGGCCGTGACGCCCGATCCGCGCCAGGCCGGTGTGGTGCCTTCGACCAAGGGGGCCCTGTGAGCAAGGTAGCGATCATCGATTACGGCATGGGCAACCTGCGTTCGGTGGCCAAGGCCATTGAGCACGTCGCCAGCGACGCGACGATTGTCGTGACGGCCGATCCGGCCGAAGTGCTGTCCGCCGACCGGGTGGTCTTCCCCGGCCAGGGCGCGATGCCCGACTGCATGCGTGAGCTGGATGCCCGCGGCCTGCGCCCGGCGGTACTGGAAGCGGCGAGGAACAAGCCCTTCCTCGGCATCTGCATCGGCCAGCAAATGCTCTTCGAGCACAGCGAAGAAGGCAACGTACCGGGCCTCGGTATCTTCAAGGGCGAAGTGCGCCGTTTTCCGGCCGACAAGATGGTGGCTGCCGACGGTTCCCGCCTGAAAGTGCCGCACATGGGCTGGAACGAGGTGTGGCAGAAGCAGGCTCACCCCCTGTGGGCGGGCATCGAGGACGGTGCCCGCTTCTACTATGTGCATAGTTATTACGTGGATCCGGCCGATCAGGCCATTGTCGCAGCCACAACCGATTACGGCATCCCCTTTACCGGGGCGGTAGCGCAGGCTAATATCTTTGCCATCCAATTCCATCCGGAAAAGAGCGCGCAAGCAGGTCTGCAACTCCTGTCGAACTTCATGTGCTGGAAGCCCTGATTTCGAGCTCCTATCCATTCCGTCGTTCCGTTCCAACTCTTCTACCGCCCGCCTCTTCCTATGCTGCTGATTCCCGCTATCGACCTCAAGGACGGTCACTGCGTGCGCCTGAAACAAGGCGAAATGGACGCTGCCACGGTCTTCTCCGAAGACCCCCAGGCCATGGCCCGACACTGGATCGACCAAGGCGCCCGGCGCCTGCATCTGGTTGATCTGAACGGTGCCTTTGCCGGCAAGCCGAAGAATGAAGCGGCGATCAAGGCCATCCTCAATGAGGTTGGCGACGAGATCCCGGTTCAGCTCGGTGGCGGCATCCGTGACCTGGACACCATTGCGCGCTACCTCGACGCCGGCCTGTCCTACGTCATCATCGGCACCGCCGCGGTGAAGAACCCCGGCTTCCTGCACGATGCCTGCAGCGCCTTTCCCGGGCACATCATCGTCGGGCTCGACGCCAAGGACGGCAAGGTGGCCGTGGACGGCTGGTCCAAGCTCACTGGCCACGATGTCATCGACCTCGCCAAGAAGTTCGAGGACTACGGCGTCGAAGGCGTGATCTACACCGACATCGGCCGCGACGGCATGCTCTCCGGCGTAAACATCGAAGCAACGGTAAAGCTCGCCCAGGCCCTGCGCATTCCGGTCATCGCCAGCGGTGGCATTGCCGCCATGGCCGACGTGGAAGCCCTCTGCGCAGTGGCATCCGAAGGCATCACCGGTGCCATCACCGGCCGGGCCATCTACGAAGGCACGCTCGACTTCGGTGCCGCCCAGGCGCGCGCTGACGAGCTTACCGAGGCCGACTGAGCCCATGCTGGCCAAACGCATCATTCCCTGCCTCGACGTCAGTGCGGGGCGGGTTGTAAAAGGGGTGAACTTCGTCGAGTTGCGGGATGCCGGTGATCCGGTCGAGGTGGCCCGTCGTTACGACGAGCAGGGTGCCGACGAGATCACCTTTCTGGACATCACCGCCAGCTCGGACGACCGCAACATCATCCTGCACGTGGTCGAGCAGGTGGCCGAGCAGGTCTTCATCCCGCTGACGGTGGGCGGAGGCGTGCGCACTGTCGATGACGTGCGCCGGCTGCTTAACGCCGGTGCCGACAAGGTCAGCATCAACACTGCTGCGGTGAACAATCCGCAGGTGGTGGCCGATGCGGCCGGCAAGGTCGGCAGCCAGTGCATCGTGGTCGCCATCGACGCCAAGCAGGTCGCGCCGGGCAAGTGGGAGGTGTTTACCCACGGCGGCCGCAACCGCACCGGCCTCGATGTCGTCGAGTGGGCGCAGAAGATTGCGTCCCTGGGGGCCGGCGAAATCCTGCTTACCAGCATGGACCGGGACGGTACCAAGAACGGCTTTGACCTTGGCCTGACCCGGGCGGTGTCCGACGCGGTATCGATTCCCGTCATCGCCAGCGGTGGTGTCGGCAGTCTCGATCATCTGGCCGACGGCGTGACCCTCGGCCGTGCCGATGCCGTGCTGGCTGCCAGCATCTTTCACTTCGGCGATCACACCGTACGCGAGGCCAAGGAGCTCATGCGCGCCCGAGGTATCGAGGTGCGTCTGTGAGCGCAACTGCCTGGCTCGACGAACTCGCCTGGGACAAGGACGGGTTGATCCCTGCGATTGCCCAGGATGCCGAAACCGGCGACGTGCTGATGTTTGCCTGGATGAACCGGGAAGCCTTGGCACGCACCGCTGAAACAGGCGAAGCCGTTTATTTCTCGCGCTCTCGCGGACGGCTGTGGCACAAGGGCGAAGAGTCCGGCCATACGCAGAAGATCCGCGAGATCCGCATCGATTGCGACAATGACGTGGTGCTTCTGAAGATCGAGCAGGTGGGCGGCATTGCCTGTCACACCGGTCGGCGCAGCTGCTTCTTTCAGAAATACCTCGCTGACGGCAGCTGGTCTGCCGTCGATCCGGTTCTTAAAGACCCGAAGGACATCTACAAATGATCGATATCGAAGTGCTGCATCGTGTGGCCCAGACTCTTGCCGAGCGCAAGGAAGCCAGCCCCGAGTCCTCCTATGTGTCCGGCCTCTTTCACAAGGGTACCGACGCAATCTGCAAGAAGGTTGCCGAGGAATCCGCCGAAGTCATCATGGCCGCCAAGGACAAGGATCTGCTGCACGTGGTGTGGGAGGTGACCGATGTGTGGTTCCACACCATGATCCTGCTGGCTCACTTCGGCCTGTCGGTCGATGATGTGCTTGCTGAATTCCGCCGCCGCGAAGGTGTGTCGGGCATCGACGAGAAAAAAGCGCGAACCGCCAAGTAAGGAAAGAGTCGAATGCAGGATTGCCTGTTCTGCCGTATCGTGCGGGGCGAGATTCCCGCAGCGAAGGTTTACGAGGACGAGGAGGTCCTGGCCTTCCGGGATATCCAGCCCCAGCGCCCGGTGCACGTGTTGGTGATACCGAAGCGGCACCTGACTTCGCTGGCGGATGCCACCGAGGCGGATACTGCGATGCTTGGCCGGATGCTGGTTGTGGCCAACCGGATTGCCGTTGATCAAGGAAGTGCTGACGGGTTCCGGTCCATTATCAATACCGGTCGCGTCGGCGGGCAGGAAGTCATGCATGTGCACATGCACATCGTGGGTGGGCAAGAGCCTGTCGGGCCGATGCTTAAACGGTAGTTTCTAGGAGAATTCAATGGGTTCCTTCAGCATTTGGCATTGGCTGATCGTTCTGGTTATCGTCATGCTCGTGTTTGGTACCAAGAAGCTGCGCAACATCGGGCAGGATCTCGGTGGTGCGGTCAAAGGCTTCAAGGACGGCATGCAAGAGGCCGGCAAGCCTGGCGATGCGAGCCAGAAGATCGCCGAGGGCAGCAATCAGACCATCGATGCGGAAGCGCGGGAAAAGAACAAGTCCTGAGTCCGGACCCGCGACAGGCGCGGAAAAGGGGTGCTTTGAGCAGCCCCTTTTTCGTTTGTGCAGCCTGATTTTTTCTGCGTACTTAAAAAGTTAGGCGAATCGGATGTTCGATATCGGTTTTTCGGAGCTCATGGTCATCGGCATCGTGGCGCTCCTGGTTCTTGGTCCGGAACGCCTGCCCAAGGTGGCGCGTACCACCGGGCATCTTCTTGGCCGTCTGCAGCGCTACGTCTCCGACGTAAAGTCGGACATCAACCGGGAAATGCAGCTGGACGAGCTGAAGAAGCTGCAGGAAGAGGCACGCAAGTCGGCGATGGAGTTTGAAACCACTGTGCGTAGCGAAGTGGCGGGCATCGAGGGGGGTGTTTCATCCTCCTTGCAGTCGGCTTCGTCGGCGGTGGCCGAGCTTGAAAACAGCATGAAGTCGTCTGTCGCGCCCGCTGTCGGGGCCGCGGAACTCGACCGGCAACTGGCGGAGGCGAACACCCACGCCGAACCGGAGCCCCAGCTCCAGCTCCAGCCGCTTCCCGGCATCGAAGAACAACCCGCACCGGGGAAGGCGAAGTCATGAGCGGCCAGGAAGACAGTTTCATTTCCCATCTGGTCGAACTGCGTGACCGCCTGTTGCGGGCGGTTGTTGCCGTGGTAGTGGTTTTCGTGGGGCTGATGCCGTGGGCCGGGGATATCTACGACATCCTTGCCCATCCGATGATGCAGGCGCTGCCCGAAGGGACGCGGATGATCGCCACCGGCGTGGTGACCCCCTTCTTCGTGCCGATGAAGGTCACGATGATGGTGGCCTTCGTGATTGCGCTGCCCTTCGTGCTGTATCAGGCCTGGAGCTTTATTGCGCCCGGGCTTTACGCCCATGAGCGGCGTCTCGGCCTGCCGCTGGTGGTGGGTAGTACGATCCTGTTCATTGCCGGCATGGCCTTCTGCTATTTCTTCGTGTTCGGGACGGTGTTCAAGTTCATTTCCCAGTTTGCACCTAAGAGCATCACGCCGGCACCAGACATCGAGCAGTATCTGGCCTTTGTGATGTCCATGTTCCTGGCCTTCGGGCTGACCTTCGAGGTGCCGGTATTCGTTATCATCCTGACCAAGATGGGCATCGTCGATGTGCCCAAGCTCAAGGAGGCACGGCCTTACGTGATCGTCGGCGCCTTTGTCGTCGCAGCTGTCGTGACGCCGCCGGACGTGGTGTCCCAACTGATGCTGGCGATTCCCATGTGCCTGCTCTACGAACTGGGGATTTTCCTGGCACGCTTCGTGACGAAAACCAGGACCGAGGCGGTCGCCGAGTAATTCGGTAGTTCTTTTCGCCGAACGGGCTCCGCTATGGCGCAGTCGCTTTCAGGTGAAGCCTTGTTTCCGGTTTTGCCGTAGTGGATTCCTGTGCGGCAGCTACAAGCGTAGTTGATCCATCGGTTTTTCCAGCCACTTCAGAATCGTCAGGAAGAGTGTGTCCGGATCGGCCGGTTTGGCGATGAAGTCGTCCATGCCGATCTCGAGGCAGGCCTGGCGGTCTTCCTCGAAGGCGTTGGCCGTCATGGCGAGGATCGGCGTGTGACGGTGGGCGGGCTGTGCGCGGATAGCGCGAGTGGCGGCGATGCCGTCCATGCCGGGCATCTGGACATCCATCAGGATCAGGTCGTAGCAGCACTGGCCCGCCAGGCGGACCGCCTCCATGCCGTCGGCGGCCAGATCGGTCTGCAGGCCCAGCACCTCCCGCAGCAACTCCAGGGTAACCTCCTGATTCACCCAGTCGTCTTCGACGAGCAGGATGCGCCGGTCCCGATAAGCACTGCGCAACTGGCGTTCGGCTTCTTCCCCTGAGCGGGAAGAGGAGCACTCAGGCGCGGCGGCATTGAGGGCGGCCTTGTCGAGGCGGCAGGTGAACCAGAAGGTGCTGCCCATTCCTGGCGCGCTCTCGACGCCGATGTCGCCGCCCATCAGGCGCACCAGGCGCTCACAGATGGCCAGCCCGAGGCCGGTGCCGCCGAACTGGCGGGTGGTTGAACCGTCCGCCTGTTCGAAGGGATTGAAGATGCGCTTCCGGGCTTCCGGCGGTATGCCGACACCGCTGTCCTGGACCTCCACGTGCAGAAGGATGTCCGTTTTGCCTTCCACGGCAATCCGGGCGCGCACCGCCACCTTCCCGCTGGCGGTGAACTTGATGGCATTGCTGACGATGTTGAGCAGCACCTGCTGAAGCCGCAGGGGGTCGCCGAGCAGCGGTAGATCCGCCAGACGGGGTTCGATGTCGATGTCCAGTCGCAGGCCCTTGGTGTAGAGCGTGGCGCTGACGAGGCTGTCGACGTTTGCAATCACGCTCTGCAGGCGAAAGCCGGTCTTCTCGATGGTCAGCCTTTCGGCGTCGATCCGCGACAGCTCCAGCACATCGTTGAGCAGTTGCAGCAGGTGCTTGGCGGCCCGGGAAACCTTGGCCAGCTTGTCCTTCTGGTCGGGGTCTGTGTTGTTGCGGCCGAGCATGTGGGTGAGGCCGATGATGGCATTCATCGGCGTGCGCAGTTCATGGCTCATGTTGGCCAGGAAGGTGCTCTTGGCCCGGTTGGCGCTTTCGGCGGCTTCCTTGGCGACGGAGAGCGCCAAGGTTCGTTCTGCAACCCGCGCCTCCAGAAGCTTGTGCTGCGCTTCGACTTCCTCGCGCCATCTTTCCCGCTCAAGCAAATTGCGGATGCGTTGGCGGGCAATGTTCACATTGATCGGTTTGGTGATGTAGTCAGCTGCCCCCAGGGCCAATCCCTTTACTTCCTGGTCCGGCTCGGTCAGGGCGGTCACGAAGACGACCGGCACGTCCTTAAGCGTCGGTTCGGCCTTGAGGCGCCGGCAGGTTTCGAAGCCGTCCATTCCCGGCATCATCACGTCGAGCAGGATCAGGTCTGGTGGCGATTGGATGGCCAAGGCGAGGCCCATTGTCCCCGAGGTCGCGATTTGCAGATCAAAGTCGGCCGCCAGCGCAGTTCCCAGGGTCAACAAATTGCTTGGGGTGTCATCGATAGCGAGGATCCGGGGGCGGGAGGCTGTCATGGTGAAGTTATATTCAAATCACGAGTCGCCGCGAGGCGACGCAAATGCTCGAGTGCCAAGTTGAAGCGGAAGCCCTCCAGAATGTGGCCGATCTCATTGAGCTCTTCTTTCATGTCGCTTCCCGCCGCCAGTGTTTGCAGTTCCTTGAAGCGGGCAATGGCATCGAACTTGTTCTGTGCCAGTAACGGGATGATCTCGACGATCAGCGCAACAATCTGTTGAAGGTCCTCCGGACTGGTCGTGCGCGCAAGTAATTGCTTTACGGGCAGCACATCAGGCGCCACGGAAAGCCATTGGGCCAGCACCGACTTAAGCGCATCGACGGCAATCGGCTTGGCAAGGTAGCCGTCCATGCCCGCCGCGAGGCAGCGTTGACGATCTTCTTCGAAGACATTGGCGGTGAGGGCGACGATGGGTATGCGCGCCCGGGCATTCCGTGACTCCCATTCCCGGATCCGGGCCGTCGTGGCATAGCCGTCCAGCACCGGCATCTGGATGTCCATCAGAACGAGGTCTGGCGCCGCACCGCTCGTGACGGCATCGGCGCCCCGCTGACCGTCTTCTGCCAGGCTGACGTTTACCCCGAGGCTGGTGAGCATGGCCTCGATGACTTTACTATTGGTCGGGTTGTCTTCCACCACCAGCACGCGACCGCAGAATCGTGCTGGCGCGGTGAGTGGCGTGCACTCCTCCTGAATCGGCCGCGCCGTGCGTCGGCTGTCGCTGCCTGGGGCGACGATGCCGGCCCGGATGCGGAACCAGAACCGTGACCCTTTGCCCGGCTCACTGTCCACGCCAGCATCTCCGCCCATTAGCCGGGCTAGATTGGCGACTATCGAAAGGCCGAGACCGGTGCCGCCGAATTCTCGTGTGGTTGAACTGTCGGCTTGTGAGAAGGGCTTGAACAAGAGCTCCAGCTTGTTCGCAGGAATGCCGATCCCGGTGTCGCTGACCGAAAACTCGAGGGTGGCAGAGTCGCCGTTCCGTTCGATTTCGGTACCCTCGATATGGACATGCCCCTGAGGGGTGAACTTGATGCCGTTGCCGGCCAGATTGGAAAGCATCTGTCGCAGACGGTGGGCATCGGCCTGATAGCGTTGTCCGGTCGGGCCGTGCCAGTGAAACTCCAGCTGCAGGTTCTTGTTTCTGCCTGAACCTGAGAACAGGGTATGTGTTTCCTGGAGGAGTTGCGCGGGATCGAAGGCCACGGCTTCGACCCGAAGCTTCCCCGCCTCGATCTTGGAGAGATCGAGGATGTCGTTGAGGAGGGTCAGAAGGGTTTGTCCGGACGTCAGGATGGTTCGTGCGTAGTCGCGCTGATCGCTATCCTTCACGCCAGGCATGAGGAGCATTTGCGCCATGCCTAGAATACCGTTCATGGGGGTCCGGATTTCGTGGGACATAGTGGCCAGGAAGCGGCTCTTGGCTACGTTTGCTGTCTCCGCTCTGGTCTTGAGGCGGGCCATCTTCGCCATGTCGGCCTCGCGCTGTTCAAGGTTCCGTAGCAAGGCCAGCAGGCCGAAAAGGAGCGCGAGGGTACCGGCGGTTGTGACTCCCGCAATCTGCCACGCGGAGCGGCGCCAACTGGCGAGAAAAAGATCGTCGGTCACCACGATCACCACGACCAGCGGATATCGCTCCGTCGCGCGCACAGCTGTGAGGCGCAGAACGGGTTCTCCCGTTGAAAAGCGCGGTGTATTGCTGAGGATGACATCCTCGTGTTTCTTGCGTGCCTCGATGACTTCGTAGGCAGACCCGCTGCGGTTGATCTTCCCGATCACATCGTCCTTGTGCGGCCAGCGGGTAAGCAGCATCAGGTCATTGCGAAACAGGCTGATCGTGGCCCCTTCACCGAGATTGCGGGCAACGCGTTCATAGAAATTGGTAAACACTTCGACCGACATGCCTACCAGTACCAGCCCCATGAAATGCCCGCTGGCATCGTTGAGACGGCGGCTGATGTAAAAGGTCCATTTGCCATTGCCCTTGTTGCGAACCGGTTGGCTGATGAAGTCGCCCAGGTGGGGGTTGTTGAGGTGGGCCCTGAAGTAATCGCGTTCCGCCAGGTTGATGGGTGGGACCGGGTAGGATCGGCTGAAATTGATGTTGTCACCATTTGCCGCAATGATGCTGGCCACTTCAACCTGAGGCAGGCCGCGGGTCTTGTCACGCAGCATTTCGAACACTTCGGGCGTCGCCAGTCTGGCCCGAAAAGTGGCTTGGTCGGTCACCTTGGCCTGACGGACTTGTTCGGCGACCGCATCAAGGACGAGGTAAGCGGAAAATACCGTCTGGGAAGTCTGTTCGGACAGCACGAGAGACATGCCGCTCATTTGCCGCCGCCAGTCCTCGATATCGCGTGCTCGCATGGCAAGGGCCGATATCACCGCGCCTAAGATGATGGTTGCTATCACGACGACGCCGAACAGGCGCACCGTGTGGCTCATGCTTGGTTTTCCCTGGACTGCATCCATGGGTTCTATTCAGTGTTCTCGGTTGCGGCTATCGAGCTGCCGGTTGCAGCTTATATCGGCGCCGCGGGATATCTGCTTGAGCGGGCCGGGGTGATCAAAGGCCGTAAGCGCGGGGCGGGGCCGCCCCGGCGAAAAAAAGACCCGTAAACGCAGTGGCTTACGGGTCTTTGTGCCGCGTTTTTCGCGGAGTGCTGATTTAGACGTTAGACGGGAAGTGCGGCTTAAAATCCGCTCAGTTGCAGGCATTGTCTTTCCTTAAGTCGGTTTTGTACCCGGTTTCATACCCGGTTTCATTTTTCCGTCCTCCCCCCGAGATGTTGCTCGGTAGCAGATGGAAAGTTGCTAGGATATGCCAATGTCTATTTTGACTGGTTTCTCCATGCAACCCGTTCTCACGCTGCCCTTCGTTTTGATCGCATTGATTCCAACCGCTTTTGCTCAGTCCACCTTCAAGTGCTCAGTTAGTGGTGCAGTTGTGTATCAGGATCGTCCGTGTACAGGTGGAAAAGGGGATGAGATGTTCAAGCCAAAACCGCCGCCAGTCCGCAAAATGACTCCCGCAGAGGTTGAAGAGGACTTTTACCGTTCCAGGGGAAAGATCAACCCTAACCGGCCGCTATCGTCGTTGAGCCCTTTAGAGAAGTTGCAACTTGAAGATCAAAAACTGGATGAGTTGGTGAGGGAAGGAGACGCGAAGCTCCACGATGGGCGGGCCGACATTGAGTTTCAGGAGAAACTACGATCCTGCGGGGGGCGGTTTTTTAACAGCCTCGCAGTCGGTATGACAGAACAGCAAATGCTGAGATGCAGCACTTACACAAGACCGGACAGCGTGAACACTACTGTAGTCGGTAGCGTCGTCATGAAGCAGTATGTTTTCGGGAAGTCGAGCCCACGAACCTACGCGCATTTTCGTAACGGCATTTTGACCGGGTATCAGGACTGATTTACAGACCAGTACGCGGGGGTTTGTGTTGCTTGAATAGCAATCATGTTTTAAAACCAAAAAAGGCGTGCTCATCGGGAGTCTTTGCCCCCGTACGTCTTGTTTTCGCTGTGGGGTCCCCCGCGATTTGAATTCCGTGCCGGGAACCTATCGCAGTGAAAAAGCAGAAAGAGGTGCCGGAGATACCCCGAACACCTCTTCGACCCCCTAGAACAGCTCGGCCAACTCGTCGGGCTGCATGACAGTTTCGGTCGGATGACCGCTCGAAACCTGCACAACCTGCGAAACCTGCACGACGCGCCACGACTCCGCTCCGCGGCTCGAGCCACAACCCTCGAACTTCAGGCCGTCCACGATGCGCCCCTTGTGGCGCTTCAGCCACCAACCCAGGCGCTGCCTGTTGATCGTGCCTCGAACTTCCGCTACGTCCCGCAAGGTTTCGTTGAAGTCCTCGTCGAAAGCGCCGCGCGCCACCACGTCGCGGATCATGACGGCCGCGCTGCCATTAGCCCGCCGCCAGGCGCCAAGCATCCGACCCAATAGCTCGGCGTCTGGATCGTGCTTCATCTGTTCTTCGAAGCGGCCTACAGGGTCCGGTTGGCCTAGCCATGCAAGCGGCTGGCGACACCATTCCGACCACTGGCCATATGACGCGAGGGGCTTAAGGCGCGGTGCCGAGGGCTGGCCCGCTACCATCCAGGCCCGGACAATGGTGAGGGCCGCCGACACGTACTTCGCCCGGTCCCGCCGCACGTCGCTCTCCAGATTGGGGCGCTTGAATTGGCGGGTGAGGGGATTCTCACAGCCGGGGTCGAGGTGAATCGACAGCACGCGGCGGGTCATGTCTCGAACCGGCCCGACGTTGTTGCCCGAGAACAGGAAGAGGGTTCGGGTCGAGCACGTCACATCCTTGCTCACACCCAGAAGGCGCCCGCCGATGAACTCTTCGGTCATGACGGTTTTCAGCGCCTCACTCGGCACGATGTCGCCGTTCAAATCGTCAAAGTTGATAACCGCGGGGGACTTGATGAGCAGGGCTATTAGTGTCTTCCGCATCTCTTCGGAATCCCCGGGGAACGCTACCCCCGGCACGTTTTGGGGAGAGGCGAGCGAGCTAATCAGCCGCGTCAAAAAGGACTTGCCGCTCCCATACGTGTGGGCCGTCACGTGAAAGCCCGGGGCAGTCGGCAGGCTCGGACGGACGGCAGCGGTAAGCATGGCCGCCAAGGCGAGGGCTCGATCCGTATCGGTCTCGAAGGCGACTTCATCCAGTACCTCCAAGAGCACCCCCAGGGCCGTGCGCGCGTCGCTTTCGGTTGGGTGGAGGGGGATGCGGTAGTCCCGAGGGTCGAAAGCGCCGTAGCGGCCGGTTTCGGGGTCGTAACCGCTGGCGGTGACGATGCTGAGATCCTCGCGGGCATGCGGCTGGCGTGCAATGCCGCGGAGCACTGGCAAATGGGGGTAGCGCGGCGCGTCGAACAGCACGCGTGTTACCCGTTCGGACGGATCCGTCGTTACCATGCCCTTGCTGCGGGCGTCGTACCGCTCCCAGGTTGCCGCGCGTGACAGCCCCCGGAGTAGAGAAGCCTGTGAGGTTGGCGTGATGGATGTCTCCCGGGTCGCGGGGTCGGTTTCTACAGTGACGATGAGCCCGCCCCATTGGTAGTAGCTGCCTGACTCCGCGAGAAGGTGCTCCGCGCTATCAACAATGCGATCAATCTCGCCGGCCTGCACACGGATGGCGGGCTTCATCTTCGCTTCGGCTGGCGGTACTTCCAGAATTTCCAGAAGCTCACGGATATGCAGCCGGTCGCCGTGGGAGTGCTGGCACTTGAAGCCACCCAGCGGGAATCCCTCACCCGGTTCCCAGTAGGCTGTCCCACCGTCTACACCGTCCGTGTGCTCGGTGCACCAAGGGCAGGTGATGTCGTGCTTCCCATCCGCCAGCCGTTGCTTGTAGAGCCCGCGGGCCTGTAGTGCTGTGATGACGGGGTTCTCCGATGGGGCGGGGATGAACACCTCATCGTTGCCGCGCGCCAGATGAGAGCCTTTGTTCCGGCCGGGAGGCTTCATGTCGAGACCCAGGCCCGCCACTAGCTGCCCGACCGTGTAGCGGGTTTCCGGCGACCAGGTAGTCAGTCGGCACGGGAATGGGGGCGCGGTCTTCCCGTTGATGGCGACGGGCAGCCGGGCGAGGCGTGCGGTAGGGCCGCCAGCTCCGCGATCAGTCTTCCCGTCGGTGATGATGGCGTCCATTAGCCGATCCGCAAGCGCCGCATCGGTCAGCGGTTCCACAAGGATGAATCCACCTTGAAAGTTACCGGGCGACGTTTCGAGCAGCCAGGACAAGGGGAGGGTGATACGGTCGGTCGCAACCTTGCTGCCCAGGTCGTCGAGCATGATTGCGTGCAGCCCGGCGAATGTCGCCTTCGTCCGTCGAAAACGGTCGTTTTCGTCGTCGCAGTAGCTCGAGATTGCGAAGTAGTTGTTCGCGTCGTCGGGCAGATCGACGCCCGCCGGGCGGGCGAACCATGAGGATGACTTCGCGGCGTGCGGATCTCCGCGGAAGCTCACGACTGCCGGGCGCGCACCGTCGGGGAGGGTATGGAAAACAGCCGCGAGGAATTCACTGTTCGTCGGTGGCGCGCACGTTTCGCAGGTTGTGCAGGTTTCTTCCAGTGTTTGGACCGGAACTGGCAGGGAATGAGTGGTCATGTGCGGCCGTCCTCCATGAGCCCGGCAACGGCGGCAGCCACACTTCCCGCGGGGAGCTTGAGTAGGCGGTCAGCATGCCGCGCGGCGGCCTTCGGGTGAGTGCTCCCTCCCGCTGTGAGCGCCGAAATCAAGGCGCCCGCGGAGACGTGCAGGGCGTCGGCGAGCCGCTGCATGAAAGCCCGCCAGCAAACGTAATCCGCCTGCAACTCTGCTTGCTGGCGGTATTGCGGAGATGATGCCATGCGATCGGCGCAGGGTTCGCAAACGGCCGCGCTGCCAATGCTGGGGGGCGTGTCGCCAGATCGAAGCGTGCCGCCAATGCTAGAGCTTTCTTGCATGCAGGCCGCGCAAACGAATCCGTCGGGGGTGCCGGAAGCGCCGTGGGGGGTGAATCGGGTATGCTTGGGCTGTGCGTGTTTTTTCGGGTCGTGCCCTTGGGTGCGGCCTTTTTTCATGGTCGCTCCCCTCAGTGGTTGATGGATGCCAGGGCGGCGCGCAGGTCGCCGACTCGCCAAGAGGTCACGTTGCCGGTCTTGGATGGGGCGGGGATCAGCCCTGCAGCCACGCGCCGCCAGATAGTCGCGGGCGACTGCGCATAGAGGGCGCAAACAACCGGGAGGCGGGCGCGGGCGTCGTCGGGCAGGTGCTTGAAGCTAGCTAGGGCGTCAGGGACGGTCGAGGCTTGGGAGGCGGGAGTGGGCATTTCGATACCTTTTAGAAAGTACGGAACCCCTTGGGTGATTATCAAACACGTACAAGTGCTTGCGTGTATCGTTAATGGCGTGTATCGTTAAGTTGCTAGAAATAAGAACGCACATAATTAACGTGTGTTTGATGCGGTCACCTAGGTGGCAGTAAAACGGGTCGGCAAAAGAGGTGGTGCTCTTGGCCGGTCTTTTTTCGTCTTGTGGCCGGAGGCTCACGGGGCGCAGTTTAGCCGATGCGCGATGAGGCGGCAAAGCGTTTTTGGATGCCGCTTGACTTTCTTATCGGATGCTAAATGAAAAGAGACCCTGCTGAGGTCTCTTTTTTTTGCCTGCAGGTTTCGCAGGTTGTGCAGGTTTCTTCCAGTGTTTGGACCGGAACTGGCAGCCTAAAAAGCCCGCCAGCCCACAGCCACTAGCCCGTGGTCATGTGCTGGCCAGATCCATCCTGTGTGTGTCGAGCGCTAGCCGCATCTCTGCGTTTTGCCGCATGATCGCGTCAATATTTCCGACAAGACTCCCCTGTTTCAGCTCCCCCACGTTGCCGTTGTTCGCCACCGTGTAGAGCACGTCGAGCATTGCATCTGCGCGTTCGATATGCCCTTCCATTTCGTCGAGAAATTCTATGTGTGTAGCGGATGCTAAATCTTGATCATCTCGTTTAGCTAACGTGATAACTTGATCTGTAGACATGAGGGGATTCTCCAGTGATTGCTTCATGGTTAGGGCCGGTCTGGCGCTCGAACACCACACCGGCCCGCTTTGCCTGAATCCGTCAGGCGGCGGTCTTCTTCATCAGAACAACCTTTCCTGATTCGCCCTGCTTCCAGGTGTCGAGCAGGTCAGCCCATTGCTGCATCATGCGGCGGCGGTCCTCCAGGTGTTCAGCGTGGTTGTAGGTTCGGCGTACCGCATTCGGTTCGGCGTGGGCAAGCTGGCGTTCGATCCAGTCTGCAGGGAATCCCATTTCATTCAGGCGCGTGCTGCCCGTAGTTCGTGTGGCGTGGGGGCTGTACCGGCCAGACCAGCCAAGCGAGTAGAGGGCTTGCCGGAAGGACTCCGGTGACATGGCTTTCTTCCTGTTGTCGCGGCCGGGAAAAACGTGAATGAGCTGCCCGGTGATGCCCTGCATTGCCCGTAGCGCATCCACGGCTTGCGTAGGCAATGGGATGGTGTGGGCCTTGCGCTTCTTCATCCGATCTTCCGAGATGCGCCATAGCGCCGCGTCGAGGTCAAATTCAGACCATTCCGCTTCCACGGCCTCAATTGGCCGGCAGAGGGTGTGCCACATGAGCAGGAATGCGCCGTGCGTTTCGTAGCGCCCGCCGTGGGCTTCCATGTCCCGGAATAGCTGCCCTATCTCTTCCACCTCCAGGGCGCGCTTGTGCTGCGTCTTGTTGGCCGGGAGTGCCTTGCGGACCGGGTACGTCGGATCAGTGTCGGCGCGCAGAGTGGAAACGGCTAGATCGAACACGCCAGACATGGTGCGTTTAGCCTCGGCTGCGACGCTTGGGCCGTTTTTCTCGCGGGAAGTCTGGAGCACGTCGAGGATGTGGGCTGGCGTGATCTGCTTGACCGGAAGCGCCCCGATTTTCGGAAAGATCACGCGTGCCAGCATGTCGAGGCGGCGTGACTTGGTGACTTCTTCCCAATCCTTCAGGGCCACCCATTCGCGAGCCACGGCCTCGAAGGTGTTGCCGGTGTCCTGTACCCGCTTTATCTGCTCAAGTTGGCGGGCGTGTGCCGGGTTCATACCCTGTTTTACCAGCGCCCGCGCCTTGGTGCGTTCCTCGCGCGCTTCGGCCAGGGTGAAGCGCCGGCCGGCCTTGCGGGTAATGGCTTCCTCTGGCGTTTCGCCGGTAGGGGCGGTGGAATAGTCACCAATGGCAAAGGTGCTTTCCTTGCGCTGCCCGTCCTTCAGTTGCTCGAAGCGGTAGCGCCACGCCTTCGTGCCGTTGGGCTTTACTTCTAGTATCAGCCCTCCACCGTCGGCCAGCTTGTAAGGCTTTTCCTTGGGCTTGGCGTTCCTGCATTGCGTGTCGGTCAGCATGTCACCCCCTGATACCCGGTTCTTGTCGTACCCGGGTGGTTTGTACCCGGTGTTCGACTTGATGCCCGGAATCGTACCCGGTTAGTGGTGAGATGGCTAGATGTGGTTTGATGCGCTATGAAAGTAAAAAACCCCGCAATGGCGGGGCTTTGTGGTGTTTTCGATACATCGTGATACGTCGTGATTTTTCGCCTTTGGCTTAGACGTTGAACAGGAAATTCAGTACGTCGCCGTCCTTGACCACGTATTCCTTGCCTTCCGAGCGCATCTTGCCGGCTTCCTTGGCGCCGGCTTCACCCTTGAACTTGATGAAGTCGTCGAAGGAGATGGTCTGGGCGCGGATGAAGCCGCGTTCGAAGTCGGTGTGGATCACGCCGGCAGCTTGCGGGGCGGTATCGCCCACGTGGATGGTCCAGGCGCGCACTTCCTTGACGCCGGCGGTGAAGTAGGTCTGCAGGCCGAGGAGCTGGTAGCCGGCGCGGATCAGGCGATTCAGGCCCGGCTCCTCGAGGCCCAGGTCGGACAGGAAGGCCATCTTGTCTTCGTCGTCCAGATCGGCCAGTTCGGCTTCGATCTTGGCGCACAGGGCGACGACCGGGGCGCCTTCCTTGGCGGCGTGCTCGCGCAGGCGGTCGAGGTAAGGGTTGTTTTCGAAGCCGTCTTCCATCACGTTGCCGACGTACATGGCGGGCTTGAGGGTCATCAGGCACAGGGGCTTGAGGATCAGCTTCTCGTCGTCGCTGAGTGCCATGGTGCGCGCCGGCTGGCCTTCGTTGAGGTGGGGCAGCAGCTTTTCGAGAATGGCGACGAGCTTCTGGGCATCCTTGTCGCCGGAGCGGCCCTTCTTGCTTTCGCGGTGGATGGCCTTCTCGACGGCGGACATGTCGGCCAGGGCCAGTTCGGTGACGATGGTTTCGATGTCGGCGAGCGGGTCGACCTTGCCATTCACGTGGATGACGTTCTCGTCGTCGAAGCAGCGCACGACGTTAACGATGGCGTCGGTTTCGCGGATGTTGGCGAGGAACTGGTTGCCCAGGCCTTCACCCTTGGAGGCGCCCGCTACGAGGCCGGCGATGTCCACGAATTCGACGATGGCCGGCTGGGTCTTCTGGGGCTTGACGATCTCGCACAGGGCGTCAAGGCGCGGGTCGGGCACTTCGACGATGCCGACGTTGGGCTCGATGGTGCAGAAGGGGTAGTTCTCGGCGGCGATGCCGGCCTTGGTTAGGGCATTGAAGAGGGTCGATTTGCCGACGTTGGGCAGGCCGACGATGCCGCATTGGAGAGCCATGGTGTTCCTTTGATGTTCAGGGCTTCCGGCCAGACGAGCCGGAAAACCCGCTATTGTAAAGCGGGTTCCCGTTCATCCAAAGGCCGACGCGGTTTCAGGTGCTGCGGGTGGTGTGCAGCAGGGTGTCGAGGAGGCTCACCATCTGGTCGATTTCGGCCTTGCTGACGGTGAGGGACGGCATGAAGCGGAGCAGGTTGGGGCGCGGTGCATTGAGCAGCAGGCCGGTGGGGGTGTGCTCGAGGGCGGCCTTGACGATGGCCGGGGCACGATCGTTGTCGAGGATCAGCGCACGCAGGAGGCCCGTGCCGCGTTCGCCAATGAGGCCGTGCTGGATGACCAGTCGTTCGAGGGCTACGGCCAAGTAGCGGCCGTTTTCTTCAACGCTGTCGAGGAACCCGGGGGACAGCAGGCGGCGCAGTACGGCGACACCGACGGCGGTCATCAGCGGATTGCCGTTGTAGGTGCCGCCCTGGTCGCCGGGCTCGAAGCAGCACACTTCCTCGCGGGCGAGGAGTGCTGCGAGGGGGACGCCGCCGCCGATACCCTTGCCGAGGGTCATGATGTCCGGGTCGATGCCGGCGTGTTCGTAGGCAAACAGGCGGCCGGTGCGCCCCATGCCGGTTTGTACTTCATCGACGATGAGGAGCAGGCCGAGTTCGTGGGTGAGTTCGCGCAAAGCCTGGAGGAAATCGGGTTCGGCCGGGATCACGCCGCCTTCGCCCTGGATGGGCTCAAGCATGATGCCCACGGTTTTCGGGCCGATGAGGGCTTTTACCGAGTCGATGTCGTTGAGCCGGGCTTTCGGGAAACCGGGTACCTGGGGGGCGAAGAGTGTGTCCCAGCCTGGTTTGCCGGAGGCCGACATGGTGGCCAGCGTGCGGCCGTGGAAGCTGTGCTCGAAGGTGATGATCTCGTATGCGCCGCCCTTGTGGACCTTGCCCCACTTGCGGGCCAGCTTGATGGCCCCTTCGTTGGCCTCCGCGCCGGTGTTGGCGAAGAAGACGCGGTCGAAGACCGAATGCGCGGTGAGCAGGCTGGCCAGTTCGATGGCAGGGCCGTTGTAGAAGGCCGGGCTGGGGTTGATCAGTTGCGCCGCCTGGGTGCTCAGTGCATCACGGATTTCGGGCGGACAATGGCCAAGACAGTTCACCGCCCAGCCCTGCACGAAGTCCAGGTAGGTCTTGCCCTTGTCGTCGAACAGCCAGGAGCCTTCACCTCTTACGAAGGTGAGTTCGGGACGATTGGTGATGCTCATCAGCGAGTTGCTGTCGAATTCGCCGTAGCGCATGGAGTGTCTCCTGATTCAAGGCCGTAAATGTTAGCCCGCCTGTGGCTGCCGGGGCCGTTTTCACGGAAATTTCATCCGTGCGGGGGCCATTCAGTGACGGGCTTCAAGCCACAGGGCAGGGGCTTTCCAGCTGGCTGCCCACTCGGGAAGGGCGTCGGCCGGCATGGGATGGGCGATGCCGTAGCCTTGGGCAATATCGCAGCCGATTTCGAGCAGCGGCACGCCGTGCGCGAGGGTCTCGAGGCCTTCGGCGATGACCTGGCGTCCGAAGCTGTTGGCCAGGGCGACGACGCCTTTGACGATGGCCAGGTCTTCCTGGTCGTCGAGGATGTCGCGGATGAAGGACTTGTCGATCTTGAGGGTCTGGGCCGGCAGGCGGCGGAAGTAGGTGAGGGACGAGTAGCCGGTGCCGAAGTCGTCCAGTGCAAAGCGGACGCCGAGGGCCGAACTGGCACGGATGATCCGGGCGATTTTTGCGACGTCTTCCATAGCGGTAGTTTCGAGGATTTCGATCTCGAGCCGTTCGGCAGGCACATCCGGATGGGCGTCGAGCAGGTCGGCGAGGTGCTGGGCGAAATCCCCGTCCTGCAGGTGGTGGCCGGAAATATTGACGCTGACCGGCAGCCGCAGGCCGTGGGCTGCCCAGCGACTCATCTGGGCCATGGCTTCGGTGAGGACCCAGTGTCCAAGGTGGATCGCCACCGGGCTGCCTTCGATGTAGGGCAGAAAGCTGGCCGGCAGGAGCAGGCCGTCCTCGGGGTGTTGCCAGCGGATCAGTGCTTCGGCGCCCACGATGGTGCCGAGACGCATGTTGACCTTGGGCTGATAGACAAGGCGGAATTCGCCGGCGGCGAGGCCTTTTTCGACATTGGCGATGATCTGGTAGAGCGTGCGCGTGCGCTGTTCCTGCCCGGTATCGAAAAGGGCAAAGCGGTTGCGCCCGGATTGTTTGGCCATCAGCATGGCCTGGTCGGCATGGCGCAGCAGGACGTCCGGATCTTCTCCGTCGTGAGGGCCGATAGCCACACCGATGCTGGCCGAGATGCTGACCTCCGTGTCGGTGCCGACCGACATCGGACGGGTGATGGCGCCGAGAAGGCGGCCCATGGTAACGGGAATTTCCTGACTGTTCTCGATGCCGCCAATAAGCACGACGAACTCGTCGCCGCCCAGGCGGGCGACCGTGTCGGTGCCGCGTACGCACTCCTGGAGGCGCTCTGCGAGTTGGGTCAATACGATGTCGCCGACGGTGTGGCCCCAGGTGTCATTGAGCAGTTTGAAACCGTCCAGATCGAGATAGCAGACAAGGATCTGGCTGTCTTCCCGCTCGCTGCGGACGATGGCCTGGCGCAGGCGGTCGCTCAGCAGCGCCCGGTTGGGAAGCCCGGTGAGCGCGTCGTGGTAGGCCAGGAAGGCGATCCTCTCCTCGATCCGGATCTCGTCGGTGATGTCGCGCAGGATGGCGTAGTAGCCATCGTCAGAGCCGTCCTCCCGGCTGGCCTGCTGAATATCGGTCTCGAGCCAGCATTCTGCCCCGGTCTGCATGTTTTTCCGGCTGTGGCGATAGCGGGCGGAGCCGTTGCCGTGCTTGAGGGCGAGGAGCGGTGCCTGGGCACCGCTGTGGCTCAGGTGGGCCGACACGGGGGTGCCGATCAGGTCGATGGGTATCTTGCCGTGGAAGGCTGCATAGTTGCGGTTGACGTAGCGGTAGCAGCCTTCTTCGTCCACGGACGCGAGCATGATCGGACTGCGTTCGGTGACCAGTTCGAGGGTTGCCGCGAGATGCTGCTGCTCGTGGAAGCGGGTGGTATACAGGCGGTAGGCGCGCAGCGTGAGCAGGGTTGTCACGACGATTATTGCCGTCAGGATGGACCAGCGGGACAGGGGCGAGACCGGGCCGGCCAGCGTGATCCAGTTGTAGTGCTCCGACAGGGAAATGCCAAGCAGTGCGAGGATGCTTGAGCCCGCCATGATTGCTGCCTGTCGGGGGGATACCAGCCAGCCCATCATGACGATCAGCAGCGGAAGGGTCACCACCCCGACGTTGCGGTTGCCACTGGTGAATGGGGCGTTGCCCAGGGCGATGACCCAGTATCCCCACAACAGCAGGAGCCCTGCGGCACGGACATGATTCCGTTTCAGCAGGGCCAGGGCAATCAGCGGGAGCGCCACGATTCCCAGGTGCGAAAGCCATCGGATCTGGCTCGAGGCGGGGTTTGCCAGCAGCATCATTGCGATGACAAGACCAAGGCACAACGAAGCGATGCTCATGAAATGCAGCATCTGGCGGGCAGAGCCCTGGTCAAATAGCAGCTTGCCGGTTTGCTTCTGTTCTGTGGAGGCTGGGCTCATGCTTTCGGTCAGGTGGCGCCGGGCGCGCGCAGGATACAGGGTGCCGCCCCGGCCCCGCGAGTGTCAGCGGACCAGAAGCAGATAGACGAGCAGTATATTAGCGACTAATGACCCCAGTGCCAGCAGCTTCAGTCCCATTTGCGGGTCGCGCTCCAGCAGCGGTGACTTGCGCGGCACGGCGAGCGGGCGGCGGGCGCCCCTTTCGAGGGCGAGAAGGAATTCCTCGGCGGTTTCGAAGCGGGCTTTCGGATCGCGGGCAACGGCTTTCAGCAGCACCGCTTCCAGCCACTCGGGGGTGTCCGGCCGGTAGCGGGTAGGCGGAACAGGGTCGCCGAACTTGGGGTTCTGGAAGGGCTCGATCTCGCCGTAGGGGTACTTGCGGGTGAGCAGTTGATAAAGCGTTACGCCGACTGCGTAGAGGTCGGTCTGCTCGTTGGCCGCAACCGTTTTCGGGCCATACAGCTCGGGCGCCATGTAGCTGGGGGTGCCGGGGTTGTTGATTTCGCCGAACTTCTGGCCGTCGGCCGACGCATCGGAAGCGGCGACGCCCAGATCGAGGATGCGCAGGCGGCCTTCGGCGTCCAGGTGCAGGTTGTCGGGCTTGATGTCGCGATGAACGATGGACAGGCGGTGCAGGCCGGCGACGCCCTTGAGGATGCGCTCGCCCAGGTCGGCGATTTCACCGCTGCCGAAGCGGTGGCCGTTGTCGAGGCGGGCCTTGAGCGTTGCGCCTTCGTGCCAGCTCATCAGGTAATACAGGTGGCTGCGTTCCGGATGCGGGATGACCAGCGGGAACCAGGCGTCGTTGACCCGTCGGGCCAGCCATTCTTCGTGAGCCAGGGCGGCGGCGGATTCGGCATCGTCATGCTCGGGGCGCAGGGTCTTGAGGACGCGGGCGTGGCCGTGGCTGTCGCGCACCCGGTAGAGCAGGGTGGCGATGGATTCGTGGAGCACGGCTTCGACGGTGAGCCCGTCCAGCGTTTGCCCCAGTTTGAGCTTGGGCGGCAGGGGCAGGCGGTGCAGGCGGGCGATGTTGTCGCGCAGCTTGTCGGCCGGCAAGGCGTCGATGCGCACGATCAGCGCGGTGCAGTTGTCCTGGCTGCCGCTATCTTCGGCGCTCATGGCAAGGCGTGCGGCGGCGTCCTGGGGATCGGATTCGGCACGCAGGATGTCGGCTATCTTGCGGTCGCCGAGCTGGCACCATACCCCGTCGCTCATCAGAGCAAAAACGTCGCCGGCTTCGAGTTCGCCGTCGGCGTAATCGACCGACAGATGGGCATCGAGCCCGACGGCGCGGGACAGCACGTTCTTCAGCTCGGGGTGCTCCCACACGTGGTCGGTGCTGAGCTGTTCCAGCTTGCCGGCGCGCAGGCGGTAGATGCGCGAGTCGCCCACATGGGCGAGGTAATAGCGCCGTCCGCGGAGCACGATGGCGCTTAGCGTGGTGGCCATGCCGGCGGTTTCGCGGGTACGCGCGGCGTGGGATACCAGCCAGCGGTTGAGGGCCGAGATGACCGTGTCGAGGGCCTTGTTCACCGCCCAGGTGTCGGGGGTGGCGTAGTAGTCGGAGAGCAGCCCGCGCACGGTGTACTCGGACGCTTCGCGCCCGTTGGCATGGCCGCCGAGGCCGTCTGCTACCACCGCCAGGATGCCCTTGGCGTCCAGCTCCGGGCCTTCGGGCGTGACTGCGCCGCAGAAGTCTTCATTGCGCGGACGCGGGCCGGTGAGGGACGAATAGCCGAGGGAGGCCTGGAGGCAGGATGCGGTCATGGCTGTAAACGACGCGAATCGGAAGCGGGAGTATGGCCCGGTTCCGATTCGCTGATTAAGGTTGGAAGGATGCGGCGATCAGATCTTCGCGGCGGTGAGGTGCGGTGCACCCCAGGTCGTGCGCCAGCGCTTCTTGACCGCTGTGAGGCCAGCCAGTGCGGCGATCGCCAGCGCGGCGAAGATCAGGAAGCCGGCCTGGTAACTGCCGGTGACCTGCTTGCTGTAGCCCAGGCTGGAGGCCAGATAGAAGCCGCCCACGCCGCCGGCCATCCCGACCAGGCCGGTCATGACGCCGATTTCCTTGCGGAAGCGCTGGGGCACCAGCTGGAAGACCGCCCCGTTGCCCATGCCCAGCGACAGCATGGCGCACACGAAGATGGCCAGCGCTTGCCAGGCTTCGGGCAGGCCGTTGCTGACGATGGCCAGGAAGATGGCTGCCAGGATGTACATGACGGTGAGGCTCTTGATGCCGCCGATGCGGTCAGCCACGTTGCCGCCGATGGGGCGCACCAGACTGCCGGCAAACACGCAGGCGGCAGTGAAGTAGCCGGCCATCTTGGCGTCCAGGCCGTACTGGGTGTTGAAGTAGATGGTCAGGGACGAGGCCAGGCCGACGAAGCCGCCGAAGGTGACCGAGTAGAAGAACATGAACCACCAGGAGTCCTTGTCCTGCAGCACCTTCAGGTATTCGGAGAGGGACTTGGCCGGCGGGCACTCGGGGGCATCCTTGGCCATGACCAGGTAGAGCACGAAGACGATGGACAGCGGGATTAGCGCCAGGCCAAAAACATTCACCCAGCCGAAGGCGGCCGCCAGGCCAGGGCCGAACAGTGCAGCCATGGCGGTGCCCGAGTTACCGGCGCCGGCGATGCCCAGCGCGGTGCCCTGGTGTTCCGGCGGATACCAGCGGGAGGCCAGCGGCAGGGCGACGGCGAAGGACGCGCCGGCCACGCCGAGGAAGAGGCCGAGGATCAGGGTCTCTTCATAGCTGTGGATGCCGTACTGCCAGGCGAAAGCCAGCGCGCAAAGCACGATGACCTGACCGATGGCGCCGGCCATCTTGGGCTTGAGGTGATCGACCAGCACGCCCATCACAAGGCGCAGCAGCGCGCCGGCAAGCACCGGCGTGGCCACCATCAGGCCCTTCTGGGAATGGGTCAGGCCGAGGTCGGCGGCGATCTGCACGCCCAGCGGGCCGAGCAGTACCCACACCATGAAGGCGAGGTCAAAGTAGAGAAAGGCGGCGATCAGCGTGGGCGTGTGGCCGGCCTTGAGGAAGGATTTACGATCCATTTCAGACTCCTGGGGATGAGTTGTCCCTGGCAGGCGCCAGTGGGGCGCTGCCGGGGTAATGCCAAATTCGGGTGATTCAGGTGGGGCTCACGCAGCGGGGGCGGCGGGGGGAGACTGCCTGGGCAGGCCGCCGCCCCCGTTTCGTGAGTCCTTAGAGTTCGAGGTAAACCTCGCCCATATCCACCTTGACCGGGAAGTGCTTGGCGCAGCCCACGTCGGGCGGCACCACCTGACCGTCGTCGAGCTGGATCTTCCAGCTGTGCAGCGGGCAGGTGACGGTTTTGCCGTGGACGATGCCCTGGGACAGGGGCCCGGCCTTGTGCGGGCACTTGTCGCGCACCGCGAAGACTTCATCGGCCGAGTTGCGGAAGAGGGCGATGCGGCCGTGCGCCTCGCTTTCCACCACCCGGGAGCCAAGGACCGGCACGTCACTGACGGCGCAGATCTTTTTCCATTCAGTCATGTGCTCGCCCCTCATACCTTGATGATTTCGAATTCGCGTTTCAAGGTGCCGCCCGACTTGTCCTCGAAGATCTCGGCCCACGGGTCCTTGTAGTTCTGCAGGGCGAAGAGGAGCCTTTCGTACAGCGCCTTGCGCTGCTCGGCATCTTCGAGCACCGCCTTCTTGACGTGCTCCAGGCCGACCCGCTCCAGGTAGTGGCAGGTGCGCTCCAGGTAGAAGCCTTCCTCGCGGTAGAGCTGGATGAAGGCACCGCCGTATTCCATGACTTCGTCGTCGTCCTTCACCTTGCAGAAGAACTGGGCGACTTCGGTCTTGATGCCGCCGTTGCCACCGACGTAGAGCTCGTAACCCGAATCCACGCCGATCACGCCGATGTCCTTGATGCCGGACTCGGCGCAGTTGCGCGGACAGCCCGACACGGCCAGCTTGAATTTGTGGGGGCTCCACATGCCGAAGAGCATCTTCTCGAGCTTGACGCCGAGGGTCATGGAGCGCTGGGTGCCGAAGCGGCAATGCTCGGCACCGACGCAGGTCTTCACGGTGCGCAGGCTCTTGCCGTAGGCGTGGCCGGAGACCATGCCGGCCTTGGCGAGGTCGGACCACATGCCGGGCAGGTCTTCCTTCTTCACGCCGAGCAGGTCGATGCGCTGGCCGCCGGTGACCTTTACCGTGGGCACCTTGTACTTCTCGGCCGCGTCGGCGATGGCCCGCAGTTCGCCCGGAGTGGTCAGGCCGCCCCACATGCGCGGGACGACCGAGTAGGTGCCGTCCTTCTGGATGTTGGCGTGGGCACGCTCGTTGATGAAGCGGCTCTGCGGATCGTCGATGGCCTCGTGGGGCCAGGTGGAGATGCAGTAGTAGTTGAGCGCCGGGCGGCAACTGGCACAGCCGTTGGGGGTCTTCCACGCGAGGAACTTCTGCGTTTCGGCAACCGACAGCAGCTTGTTGTCCTTGATCGCCTTGCGCACTTCGCCGTGGGAGTGGTCGGTGCAGCCGCACACCGCCTTGTTGTTGGAGTCGGCCGGCGTGTAGGCACCGCCGACGGTGGAGGCAAGGATCTGCTCTACCAGGCCGGTACAGGAGCCGCAGGAACTCGACGCCTTGGTGTGCTTGCGCACGTCTTCCAGCGAGAACAGGCCGTGCTCCTGGATGGCCTTGACGATGGTGCCCTTGCACACGCCGTTGCAGCCGCACACTTCGGCGCTATCGGGCATGCTGGCGGCCATGCTGTTGCCCTTGTGGCCGACGTCGCCCAGGTGGGAATTGCCGAATACCAGGTGGTCGCGGATGTCGTGGATGTCCTGTTCGTCCCTGAGCAGCTGGAAGTACCACGCGCCGTCCTTGGTGTCGCCGTAGAGCACGGCGCCAACCAGCTTGTCGCCCTTCAGCACGAGGCGCTTGTAGATACCCACGCCCGGGTCGTGCAGGACGATGTCCTCGGAGCCTTCCGAGCCGGAGAAGTCGCCGGCGGAGAACACGTCGATGCCGGTGACCTTCAGCTTGGTGCTGGTCACCGAGCCCTGGTAGCGGCCGATGCCGTACATGGCCAGGTGGTTGGCGCACACCTTGGCCTGCTCGAACAGCGGAGCGACCAGGCCGTAGGCGGTGCCGCGGTGATTGGCGCACTCGCCGACGGCGTAGATGCGCGGGTCGTAGGTCTGCAGGGTGTCATTGACGACGATGCCGCGGTTGCAGTGGATGCCGGCCTTTTCGGCCAGTTCCACGTTGGGGCGGATGCCGACGGCCATGCAGACCAGATCGGCGGGGGCGGTCTCTCCGTCCTTGAACTTGATGGCTGCAACCCGGCCGGTGTCACCTGCCACCAGTTCGGCGGTCTGGGCGCTCATCTTGAACTTCATGCCCTTGGCTTCAAGGGCGGACTGCAGCATCTTGCCGGCGGTGCGATCGAGCTGGCGTTCCATGATCCAGTCGGAGTTGTGCACCACGGTCACGTCCATGCCGCGCAGGGCCAGGCCGTTGGCGGCCTCGAGGCCCAGCAGGCCGGCGCCGATGACCACCGCGTGCTGGTACTTCGCCGCGGCGTCGATCATCTCGTCGGTGTCCTTGATGTCCCGATAGGAGATCACGCCCGGCAGTTCCTTGCCCGGCACCGGCAGGATGAAGGGGCTGGAGCCGGTGGCGATCAGCAGGCGGTCGTAATCGACGGTGATCAGCTGGCCATCCTTGCCGGTGGCGATGACCGAACGGTTCTGGCGGTCGATTTCGGTGACCTTGCTGCCCAGGTGGAGGGTGATGCCGTTGTCGGCGTACCACTGCAGGTCGTTGAGGATTATGTCCTGGATGGTCATCTCGCCGGCAAGCACCGGGGAGAGCAGGATGCGGTTGTAGTTGGGGTGCGGCTCGGCGCCGAACACGGTGATCTCGTACATGTCCGGTGCGATCTTGCGCAGCTCTTCCAGCGTGCGGACGCCCGCCATCCCGTTTCCGACCATGACCAGTTTCAGTTTGCGCATGATTCCTCCGACGATTGAGTCTCCCCGGATCGGTCGCGCAGGGCGTCCGGTGCGGGCATTAAGCCTTTTGCAGGGAGATCGTCGTTGATCGTGGTTCAGGCCGCCGTTGGCCCCACCACGTCACCGCATCGCTGGGGATGCGGTGCGCAAGCACCTGGATTCAGGTTGCGGGCAGTGCAGCAATGTCTTTATTGCCGTCTGCGCGCATTCGATGCATAGCTATAGCAATGCTTGTGCCACACAGAGAAAACCCGTCAGGACTGGGAGAAAGGGAGGTGGCGCGCGCATGCGAGGGGGCGGCGGCGCACTGCGCTGGTGCGCCTTGCCCCGTGGTGGGGCGTGTCTCAGCGGTATTGCTTGCGGCGCTGCAGCAGGTAAACGGTGAGGGCACCAAGGATTGTCGCGAAGGACAGGAAGGACCAGTTGGCGATGGAAAGACCGAGGAAGGTCCAGTCCACTACCGAGCAGTCACCCGCGCCGCGGAAGATCATCGGCAGGGCTGAGGCGAGGGGGAAGCTCTCCAGCATGTATTCCAGGCCCGGTCCGCATTCGGATACGGCAGGCGGGTACCACTGGATCCACGATTGTCGGGCGGCCACACCACCGCCGGCGAGGGCTGCCACGCCGAGCAGACCCGAGTAGGCATAAAGGCTCTTGCCCCGCGGGTTGTGCAGGCCGGCGACAAGCCCGATCAGGCCGCAGGCGGCGAGGGCGTAGCGCTGCATGATGCACATCGGGCAGGGCTCGATGCCCTTGATGTGCTGCAGGTAGAGCCCAAAGGCGAGCAGGCCGGCGCAGACTGAAAACAGGGCCAGGCAGAGGAGGCGGGCAGGAAGGCGGGCAAACATCGGAAACCGGGGAGGGACAAGGGAGCCTCCATTGTAGCGACCTTGCCCCTCCCCCGGCTGGATCAGGTGGCGGGCTTGCGCGCCTGGAACAGGATTGCGGTGGTTCTCGGGGTATCCACGGCCATGGCAGAGAGTTCCCGCTGGGTCGTGTCGTAAATGGCAATCCCCTTGAGGGCGGCGGTTCCCTGGGTGCAGTTGCCGCCCTGGAAGGTGATGGCGACGCTCAGGACCGTCGTGTAGTTGGTGGTGGGTGTGACCTTGCCCTTGAAGTTGCAGCCAGAAGTGAAGGCCCCGCTCATCACGCCGGCGCTGGTGATGGTGAGGTTCATCAGGCCGTCCTTGCTGACGTAGGGACCGGCCAGTTCGGCAAGGCTGGTGACCTGGGCGGAGGCCGGCCGGTAGGCGGACGTGAAGCTGAAGTTGCGGTTTGTTGCGTCGTAGCCGTAGGTGCCGTTGAGCGCCAGGGTTTGCGCCGCCAGACTGCTCGACAGCGTGGTGTTGGCACCGGTGCCGCTCTCCCAGTTGTAGTCGATGCTGTTGGTCGAGGTAATGCTGCCGCCGGCGTTGGGGCCGCTTACTTGCCCATGAATGGCGCCCCCGAGAGTCGTCGGGTCGCCAACCTTGGTGTACAGGAAGTAGTAGCTGCCATCATCGAGAATGATGATGTCACCCGTCCGGTTGGTGCTTGTGGTGGCCGACCACAGGTTGCCCGGTTGGGCAAGGGGGGCTGCAGGGCTATTGTCGACCGTCGGGCTGCTGCTGCCGCCCCCGCCGCCCCCGCAGCCGGCAAGGCCAAGACTGAGGGTCAGGGTCAGGGGAGTCAGGCATTTTTTTGTCATCATTTTTTCACGTGTCCGGGAGAGTCGACTGACTGTCCCGGTGCATCCAGTTTGTAGATATCTGCAAAAATGCCTCAGGTGGGACTTGCTGGCTGTGACCGATTGGGCATCTTCTTGGCATTTTTGGCTGTGTGTCATTTGTTTGCAGATTTTAGGCTGGAAACGCGGCTACAGCTCAGAATGGGCATGCATGTCACTGTCGGGGCAAAAATAAAGAGGGGCACCGCAGTGCCCCCCTGTTGTCGCCTTAAGGTGTTGGCTTACTTGCTCTTGATCATCGTGCCGACACCGTGGTCGGTAAGGATTTCGAGCAGCAGGCAGTGTTCTACCCGACCGTCGATGATATGCACGCTCTTGACGCCGTTACGGGCGGCGTCGAGGGCTGAACTGATCTTCGGCAGCATGCCGCCCGACAGGGTGCCGTCTTCGACCAGTTCGTCGATCTGCCGCGGGGTCAGGCCGGTAAGGAGTTTGCCGGCCTTGTCGAGCACGCCCGGGGTGTTGGTCAGCAGCACCAGCTTTTCGGCCTTGAGGATTTCGGCCAGCTTGCCGGCCACCACGTCGGCATTGATGTTGTAGCTTTCACCCTCTTCGCCGACGCCGATCGGGGCGATCACCGGGATGAAGTCGCCCTGGTCGAGGAAGGAGATCAGGCTCGGGTCGATCTGGGTGATGTCGCCCACCTGGCCGATGTCGATCAGCTCGCCGGGCGCATCCTTGCTCTCGATCATCAGCTTTCTGGCGCGGATGAAGTTGGAGTCCTTGCCGGTCAGGCCCACGGCCTTGCCGCCAGCCTGGTTGATGAGGTTGACGATTTCCTTGTTCACCTGGCCGCCGAGCACCATCTCGACCAGTTCCATGGTTTCTGCATCGGTGACGCGCATGCCCTGCACGAACTCGCCTTTTTTGCCGACCCGGGCGAGCATGGTTTCGATCTGCGGGCCGCCGCCGTGCACCACCACCGGGTTGAAGCCGACCAGCTTGAGCAGCACCACGTCGTGGGCGAAGCACTCCTTCAGGTGCGGGTCGGTCATGGCATTGCCGCCGTACTTGATGACAATCGTCTTGTCCTGGAAGCGCCGGATGTAGGGCAGGGCTTCGGAAATGATGGCGGCCTTCTGGGCCGGAGTAAGGTCGGAGGTGTCGATGTGTTCGGTCATGTTGTGATGCGGCGCCGGGTTGTTTGCAGACAGACGAGATTGTAATGAGCGGGCTTCCAAACAAAAAGCGGGAAGATCCCTCTTCCCGCCTTCTGTCTGTTGAGACGGGTGAAGTCTGGCGCTTATTCGATGACGAGTCGCCGGGAGTGGGCCGCAGTCTTCTTCGGCAGACTCAGTTCCAGCACGCCGTCGTTGAACTTGGCGCTGGCCCGGCTCTCATCCAGGTCCTGGCCGAGCTGGAAGCTGCGCGATACCTGGCCGAAGTAGCGTTCAGTGCGCAGGATCCGCTCACCTTCCTTCACGTCGCAGCTCTGTTTGCGCTCCGCGCTGATCGACACCACCGGGCCGTCGATATGCACGTGGATGTCCTCTTTCTTGATGCCGGGCAGCTCGGCGTGAACCTGGTAGGCGTCAGCCACCTCTTTCACGTCGACCTTCATCTGCGGTGCCTCGGTAGTGCTGTTGCCGTATTCGACTGGTCGCACGAGGAAGCCGCGGAAGAAGTCGTCCAGAGGGTCACGGCGAGTAAGGCTGCTCATTCGTTTTCTCCTTTTCAAGGTCTGCGTGGCCGAGGGCGATCTGCCCTCCCGAAACCTATATAGGGATGCCCGGTGCGTGCTTCAAGCCCTTGCGAGCCGTTAAACTCGCAGACCCGGAACCGGCAGGAGAAACACGATGGAAGATGTGAAGAGCGTGACCCCGACGAATGTTTGCCCGGCCTGTGGCGCCCGTTTTACGTGCGGGATGAACGCAGGCATGGCGGAGTGTTGGTGTGCCAGTCTGCCGCCGGTTTTGAGCGTGCCGGACGCACATGTCGGACAGTGTTACTGCCCTGATTGTCTGCGCAAGAAAATCGGGGAGGCTGGTCAGCGCTGATGCCTGTGCGCAAGGAGGCGGATCGCGTCCTGGTTGGTCCATGAGAAGACCTTGTCGGCGGCCTCCTGCCAGGGAAGCCACAGGGCAGCGGTATGCTCGTCGGGCGCCAGGCGCACCGGAAGGGGCGAGGGCACGCACAGGCTGAAGACGTGCTCGGTATTGTGGGTGACACCCGGCGCATAACGGGCCCGCCAGCGCGGCAGGATTTCAAAACGGTTGGCGAGCTGCCAGTCGAGGATGTCGGCCGGCTGCGCTGCAATGCCGGTTTCTTCGGCGACTTCGCGCAGGGCTGTGGCCGCCAGGGTTTCAGTGCCCTCCCGGCTGCCGGTCACCGACTGCCACAGCTTGCCGTTTCCGGTTCGTTCCAGCACCAGCACGTCGAGGGCCGGCGTGTGGATGAGCACCAGTACCGAGACGGGCTGCTTGTGGCTGTCGCTCATTCCATGTCCTGCAGCCAGGCGATGCCGTCGGAGCCGGTACCGACCAGGGTCCACAAGGGCACACCCTCGTCGCGCCAGGTGTCGGCAGCGTCCTGAAGAATGGACAGGGCGGTGGCGAAGTCGGTCGGGTTGGCGGCCGCGAAGGCGTCGGCATGATCGAGGATGATCACGTAGCCGTCGGCGGCCATCCACGACAGGTCGGTGAGGCAGTCGGCCAGGGCGTCCCAGTTGTGACCGAACCAGTCGGGAAAGTTCAGGGCCTTGCCGATGGCATCGAGGAAGCCTTCCTTGTCGGTGACTTGGGTGAGGTCTACCCGGTGCATGGGGTACTCCAGGCTTTCGGCGGCTTCTTCGAGGGCGAGGTCGGCGGCAAAGGGCATGTGATAGATCCCGGCGCGTTCGGCGCGGGAGAGCAGGGTGTGAAAAGGGAGTGCGCTCATGATCAGTCCTGGATGCGCCGGAACGTGCGGTAGTGGTCGTCGGAGTAATAGAAGACCGTGGGAGGGCGTCCGCCGCTGATGATGCGCCGGGCGCCGCGGTCGCGGGAGCCGGGGGTGGTCACGGTGTATTCCCGGTAGTAGCCGGAGCCGGCCTCCGGCAGGCGTCTTTCCCTGTTCTGGAAGGTGATGCCGTCCCGGCGGTAGGGGAAGGGCCCGCCCTGGCGGATCAGGGCGAGGGCCTCCCGTGCTTCCGCCGGCAGCGCGGCGGCGGCGATGTTCGAGGTATCTTCGGATTTACCCCAGTCAAAAAAGCCCCTCGCCTGGACGCCGGAGGCGCACAGCAGGAGCAGCAGCACAAGTGTTCGGAGATGGCGGATGAGCATGACTGGCGGGCAGGACGATGATGTTCCCGCAGTTTAGCAGCCCCCGGCTCAGGGCTCGATGCCGTACTTCTTGAGAAGGTTGTAGTAATACGTGGTCAGGGCGGGCAGGCGCGTATTGCCCGGGTCGAGCAGGCGCGCGCGCTCCATGAGTCCGCGGGCCTGGTCGGCAAAGCGCTCGTTCCAGCCGCAGTTTTCGACATGCTTGAGCAGTGCCAGCGTGGCGTTGAACAAAACGTGGATGTTACCCGGCATCTTGCGTACTGCGCTGAGCATGAACTGCACGGCACCGTCGAAGTCGCCACTCTGGGCCTTGCGGGCGCCCTCGGCAACCAGATCCTTGACCTCGCCCTGCATCTGGGTGGTGAGCTGTTCGCACAGTTCGGGTTTGCCGGCTTCTCGCAAAATGGTCTTCGAGCTTTCCATGGTTCGCTCGTCGGCTGCATTGCGCATGATGTCCAGAATCACTTCGGTGCCGTGTTCCGTCATGTTGCTGGCGAAGCAGGCGCGGGCCAGCTCCTTCTTCAAGCCGAGAGACAATCCAGTGGTGTTGGCGCCGTCGCTGGTGAGGCTGCGGATGGCTTCCCCGGCTTTTTCGTGATCACCCTTCTTGACATGCACCATGGCACTGGAAAGAGACGAGCAGGAGCGGGTCTTGTCGAGGCCCAGCATGGAGCGCTCGAGGTCGCGGATGGTGGCTTCCGCCTGAACTGTGTCGCCCCGCCCGAGCTGGGCCTGGATCAGGCGGACGTGATCTTCCGGGTCACGGAAGTCGGAATACTTGCCCTTGCGGACGACTTCGGTGAGCACTTTTTCGGCGGCTTCATGGTCGCCGGTTTCTATGGAAAGCTCGCCGAGTCGCCGCAGGCGGCCGATCCGGTGGGGCGAGAGGTTGGTGGCCGTGGTGAGCACCGTGCGGGCGCTTTCCAGTTCGCCGGCGGCCTCACGGGCGCGGGACAGCCAGTCGTAAGCATCAAGGAAGAGATCGTTCTCGGCCACCAGACCCTGCAGTATGTCCTCCGACTCGGCGTAGCGCTTCTGCATGAAGAGTGTCTTCGCCAGGCCAAGCTTGGCCCATGGGATGCTGCGCGTCAGCAGGATTTCGGTGTACAGCCGCTGGGCGTCGTCGGCGTTGCCGCTGGCGAGGTAGAGCTCGGCCCGCAGGCGCATGAAGTCGACGGTCCACTGGGGGTATTGCTCTTCGCCTGCTATACAGGCGGTGATGGCGTCCGGTGCGTTGCCCAGTTCGATCAGGCGGTAGGCCGGCATGAAGGCTTCGCGTTTCTCCAGCGACTTTTCGATGCGGTCGTGGAGGGTGTCGGCGGCGAAGGGTTTGAGGATGTAGTCGTTGGGAGCCAGTTCGGCGGCGCTGACCACCCGCTCGTACTGACGCTCGCCGGTGACCATCAGGAAGAGGGTGGTCAGCGGAATGATGCTGTGATGGCGCAGGTCTTCCAGCAGATGCTGGCCGTCCTGGCCGTCGCCCAGGTGATATTCGCAAAGGATCAGGTCGTAGCGGGTGTCGCGCAGCTTGCGCACGGCCACGCCGGCGGTGACGGCAAACTGGACCTTGCTGATGCCGCTCATGTTGAGCATTGTTCGAAGCTGCGTCCGCATGGTCGGATTCGCTTCGACAACGAGGGCGGAGATGGTGGCGAGATCGATCACGGGTAACTTGGGGTGCGGAGCTTTGACCTCTCTTCAAACGGCTCGCAGCGCTGATTCTTGAGTGAGGTACGCACGAAAAAGGGGCGAACAGCCTGGCCGTTCGCCCCTTTTTTGGAATATCGCTCCGAAAGCTCAGGCTGCGGGCGTTTCCGGCGCTTTCTGGCGCAGACGGATATGCAGTTCGCGCAGCTGCTTCTCATCCACCGGCGACGGTGCGTTTGTAAGCAGGCACTGGGCGCGCTGGGTCTTGGGGAAGGCGATCACGTCGCGGATGGACTCGGAGCCGGTCATCATCGTGACGATGCGGTCAAGGCCAAAAGCCAGGCCACCGTGCGGGGGGGCACCGTATTTGAGGGCGTCGAGCAGGAAGCCGAACTTGGCCTGCTGTTCTTCCGGCCCGATGTTGAGGGCGGAGAAGACGGTTTCCTGCACCTCGGCCTGGTGGATACGCACCGAGCCGCCGCCGATTTCCCAGCCGTTGAGGGCCAGGTCGTAGGCCTTGGCCAGGCACTTGCCCGGATCGGTGGTGAGCAGCGCCAGGTGTTCATCCTTCGGGCTGGTGAAGGGGTGGTGGCAGGCGGTCCAGCGCTTGTTTTCCTCGTCGTACTCGAACATCGGGAAGTCCACGACCCACAGGGGTTCCCAGGCCTTGCCGTTGACGAAGCCCTTTTCGTGGCCGAGCTTGGTGCGCAGGGCGCCGAGGGCGTCGTTCACCACCTTGGTCTTGTCGGCGCCGAAGAAGATCAGGTCGCCGGACTGGGCGCCGGTGCGTTCGAGAATGGTACGCAGGGCCGCTTCGTTGAGGTTCTTGACGATGGGCGACTGCAAGCCGGTTTCGTTCGGCTGGGTGACGTCGTTGACCTTGATGTAGGCCAGGCCGCGGGCGCCGTAGATGCTGACGAACTTGGTGTACTCGTCGATTTCGCCACGGGTGAGGGTGGCGCCGCCGGGAACGCGCATGGCGGCGACACGGCCGCCAGAGGTTGCCGGGCCGCTGAAGACCTTGAAGGCTACATCCTTGACCGCGTCGGTGACGTCGGTGAGCTCAAGGGTGACGCGCAGGTCGGGCTTGTCGGAGCCGAAGCGGTCCATGGCTTCCGCGTAGGTGATGCGCGGGAAGGGCTGGGGCAGGTCGACGGACAGCACTTCCTTGAAGACTGTGCGGATCATCTCCTCGGTCAGCGCGGTGATCTCGTCTTCACCCAGGAAGGAGGTTTCCAGGTCGATCTGGGTGAATTCGGGCTGACGGTCGGCGCGCAGGTCTTCGTCGCGGAAGCACTTGACGATCTGGTAGTAGCGGTCGTAGCCGGCCACCATCAGCAGCTGCTTGAAGAGCTGCGGCGACTGGGGCAGGGCGAAGAACTGGCCATCGTGGACACGGGACGGCACCAGGTAGTCGCGGGCGCCTTCCGGGGTGCTCTTGGTGAGCATCGGGGTTTCGATGTCGATGAAGCCCTGGGCGTCGAGGAAGCGACGGAAGGACATGGCCGTCTTGTAGCGCAGCATCATGTTCTTCTGCATCTGCGGGCGGCGCAGGTCGATGACGCGGTGCGTGAGGCGGGTGGTTTCGGAAAGGTTCTCTTCGTCGAGCTGGAAGGGCGGCGTGGCCGAGGTGTTGAGCACTTCGATCTCGTGGCACAGCACTTCGATCTCGCCCGAGACGAGGTTTGCGTTCTCGGTGCCGGCCGGGCGGCGACGCACCTTGCCGGTGATCTTCAGGACGAATTCGCTGCGAATGGATTCGGCCACCTGGAACATGTCGGCCCGGTCGGGATCGCAGACGACCTGTACGAGGCCTTCACGGTCACGCAGGTCGATGAAGATCACGCCGCCATGGTCGCGCCGGCGATGGACCCAGCCGCAGAGGGTGACGATCTGGTCGAGGTAGGCGGTCGAAACGAGGCCGCAGTATTGAGTTCGCATGGTGGGGTCTTTATTCCTGGGAAAACGGAACGCGCCTGCCGGACAAGCGCGTTTATTGATTCAGAAGGGCTGATGCGGGCTGCGGCACCCGGGCCCGGCCGGGCGGGGGGGCAACGACGCCCATCGAGATGATGTACTTGAGGGCTTCATCGACGCTCATGTCGAGCTCGATGGCGTCCTTGCGGGGCAGCATCAGGAAGAAGCCGGAGGTGGGGTTCGGCGTGGTCGGCACATAAACGCTGACGAAGTCGTTGCCCAGATGGTGGGCCGCATCACCGCCCGGCGTGCCGGTCTGGAAGCCGATGGTCCACATGCCTTCGCGGGGGTACTGGATCAGCAGGGCCTTGCGAAAGGCCTGGCCGTTGCTGGACAGCAAGGTGTCGGAAACCTGCTTGACGCTGTAGTAGATCGACTTGACGACGGGAATGCGCGACAGCACGCCTTCCCAGAAGCGCACCATGCGCTGGCCGACGAAGTTGGCTGCTGCGAGGCCGGTGAGCAGGATCAGGAGCAGCGACACGAGGACGCCGATGCCGGGCATATGGAAGCCGAGGAAGGCTTCCGGCCGGACAGTGGCTGGAACCAGCAGGAGGATCTGGTCGAGGGTGTTGATGATCCAGGCCAGCACCACGAAGGTGATGACCAGCGGAATCCAGATCAGCAGTCCGGTAACGAAGTATTTTTTCATTCAGCGACGTTCGCGTGCGTCTGCACTCAGTGACACGCGCAACTGCCGCCGCAGGGGGTGGATGCCGGGCTTTCGGATTTTGTGGGCTCGGTTTTCGGGCTTGCGCCGGTGCTGCCCTTGAAGTCGGTGGCGTACCAGCCGCTGCCCTTGAGCTGGAAGCCTGCGGCCGAGAGCTGCTTGGCGTAGCTTTCGGCGCCACAGGCGGGGCAGGTGGTGAGCGGGGCATCGCTCATTTTCTGAAGATGGTCTTTTTGATGGCCGCAGGCGCTGCAGCGATACTCGTAGATGGGCATGACGAGCTCCGGAAAGTCAATGGGACGAAGTTTAGCGCATCGCAACATCGGGCGAAACAGACCCGCTTCCACCTAGATGGGGGTGGAAGCGGATGTTTCAAGCTGCGAGCATCAGAGCAGGCCGACGTAGGCGGCGGTCAGCGGGGTGCCCCAGTAGAGCGCCAGCAGGCCGGCTGCCGCGAGGTAGGGGCCGAAGGGGATGGGGATTTCGCGGCCGTGCCTGCGAAAGACGATGAGGGCGATGCCGACCACCGCGCCGACCAGCGACGACAGCAGGATGGTAAGGGGGAGTATCTGCCAGCCGAGCCAGGCGCCAATGGCGGCGAGGAGCTTGAAGTCGCCGTAGCCCATGCCTTCCTTGCCGGTGGCGAGCTTGAACAGCCAGAACACGGACCAGAGGGTCAGGTAGCCGGCGGAGGCGCCGACGACGGCACTGGCGAGATCCGTATACGTGGCGCTGAGGTTCAGCAGCAGTCCGAGCCACAGCAGTGGCAGGGTGATGCTGTCGGGCAGCAGCTGGGTGTCCAGATCGATGAAGCACAGGGCGATCATGGCCCATACAAAGACCAGAGCGCCGCAGCCGGCAGCGCCGAAACCGAAGTGCAGGGCGGTGAAGCCGGACAGCGCCGCGCAAAGGATTTCGATCAGCGGGTAGCGGATGCTGATCGGGGCGCTGCAGTGCCGGCAACGTCCGCGCAGCAGGGCATAGCTGAGCACCGGAATGTTCTCGAGGGCGCCGATCAGGTGGCCGCAGTGGGGGCAGCGCGAGCGTGGGACGGCCAGGTTGAAACGTGGCTCGGCGGTGTCCGGTGATTCTCCCTGGAGCGACGCTGCCTCAAGACGCCACTCCCGCTCCATCATCACCGGCAGGCGGTAGATGACAACATTCAGGAAGCTGCCGACAAAAAGGCCAAGCAGGGTACTGATCGTCGCGAAGACGAGCGGGTCCTTGAGAACGTCCATCTATGCTGTTCCGGCCGCTTAGCTGACGACCGCGCCGAGCTTGAAGATCGGCATGTACATGGCGACAACGAGGCCGCCGATGACGACACCGAGAAACACCATGATGATCGGCTCGAGAAGCTGGCTGAGGCCGGCTACCGCGTCGTCCACTTCCTGCTCGAAGAAGTCTGCAACCTTGCTCAGCATCGAGTCGAGCTGGCCGGATTCTTCTCCGATGGAAACCATTTGCACGACCATGGTCGGGAAGACCAGGGAGTTCTGCATGGCCACAGTAAGGCTGGTGCCGGTGCTGACGTCCGACTGGATCTGCTTGGTGGCGTTTTTGTAAACCACGTTGCCGGCCGCGCCGCCGACCGAGTCCAGCGCCTCGACAAGCGGCACCCCGGCGGCAAACATGGTGGCCAGCGTGCGGGTCCAGCGGGCAATCGTGGCCTTGCGGATCACGTCACCGAGGACCGGCATCTGCAGGATGGCGCGGTCAACGGCCGCCTGCATTGCGACCGAACGCCTGTATGTGTACGCAACGCCGACGACCGTGCCTATGATGATGCCGAAGGCGAGATACCAGTACGAAACGAAGAAGTCCGAAATGGCGATGACGAACATCGTTGGCGCCGGCAGGTCGGCACCAAAGCTGGAGAATACCTTCTTGAATTCGGGGACGACGAACAGCATCATCACCGTGACCACGAGTGCCGCGACCACGATGACCGAGATCGGGTAGAACATCGCCGACTTGATCTTGCTCTTGATGGCAAGAATCTTTTCCTTGTAGCTCGCCAGACGGTCGAGCAGGGAGTCGAGAATGCCGGCCTGTTCGCCGGCGGCGACGAGGTTGCAGAACAGGGCGTCGAAATGCACCGGGTGGCGCCGGAAGGCCTGGGACAGGCTGCTGCCGGTTTCCACGTTGGCCCGCACGTCATTGAGCAGGCGGGCAAGGGACGGATTTCCGCAGCCCTTGATGGCGATGTCAAAGGACTGCAGCAGCGGCACACCCGAACGCATCATCGTGGCCAGCTGGCGGGTGAAGAGTGCGATGTCCTTGTCGGAAATCTTGCGGCCGCGGGCAAAGGCCTGCTTGCGGATCTTCTGGGCCAGGATGCCCTGCCGGCGGAGTACGGTCTGGACAACGGTTTCCGTTGCCGCACGCATTTCACCGCGGATGATCTTGCCGGTCTTGTCCTTCCCTTCCCAGACGTACAGATGTTCCCGGGCGAGGTTGGCGTTGCGGGCTGGGGTTTTCTTGTTGGGTGCTGTGGCCATCAGTGGTTTCCGCGTGAAGCAATCACTCGTTCGTGCAGGCGAGAACTTCGGCCAGTGACGTGACCCCTTGCTTCACCTTCAGGAGGCCGGACTGGCGAAGATCCTTGACGCCTTCGATCTGAGCCTGGGCAGCGATGTCCATCGAGTTGCCGTTCGTCATGATTATACGTGCGATATCCTCGGAGATCGGCATCACCTGGTAAATGCCCAGGCGCCCCTTGTAGCCGCTGCCCTTGCAACGGTCGCAACCTTTCGGCCCGTACGACTGCCAGCTCCCGTCCAGCTCCTCTTCGGAAAAGCCAGCCGAGATGAGGGCTTCGATCGGAATATCGATGGGCTGCTTGCATGTGCAGAGCCGGCGCGCCAGACGCTGGGCGGTGATCATGATTACCGAAGAGGCAATGTTAAACGGCGCAACGCCCATATTCTTGAGGCGTTCGAGGGTGGAAGGGGCGTCGTTGGTGTGGAGGGTCGACAGAACCAGGTGGCCCGTCTGGGCCGCCTTGACCGAAATTTCGGCGGTTTCGAGATCGCGGATTTCACCGACCATGATCACGTCCGGGTCCTGGCGCAGGAAGGCGCGCAGGGCGGTGGCAAAGGTGAGGCCGGCTTTTTCGTTGACGTTGACCTGGTTGACGCCGGGCAGGTTGATTTCGGCCGGGTCTTCGGCGGTGCTGATATTCACCCCGGCCTTGTTGAGGATGTTCAGGCAGGTGTAGAGCGAAACGGTCTTGCCGCTACCGGTCGGGCCGGTAACCAGAATCATGCCGTAGGGGCGCTGGATGGCTTCCATCAGCACGGCTTTTTGTTCCGGCTCGTAACCGAGCGCCTCGATGCCGAGCATGGCCGAGCTGGGGTCCAGGATCCGCATCACGATCTTCTCGCCGTGAAGGGTGGGAAGCGTGGAAACCCGGAAGTCGATGGCCTTGTTCTTCGACAGCACCAGTTTCATCCGCCCGTCCTGGGGAACCCGTTTCTCGGAGATGTCGAGACGCGAGATTACCTTGATGCGGGCGGCGATTTTTTCCTTCAGAACCAGGGGCGGCTGGGCGATTTCCCGCAGGATGCCGTCGGTGCGAAAGCGGATCCGGTAGTATTTTTCGTAGGGCTCGAAATGGACGTCCGAGGCGCCCTCGTTGATCGCGTCGATCAGGAGCTTCTGGATGAAGCGCACCACTGGTGCGTCGTCCACCTCGGATGAGTTGTCCTCGGTCGCGAGGGCGTCGGCCACGCTTTCCTGGCCGAGGAGGTCCATGTCGAACTCTTCCCCGGTCATGTCTTTCAGCGTTGTCGTTGCCGACTCGGACAGCCTTTCCACCAGCGCGATGAGCTTGGGCGCCTCGACAACCACGGGGTCCACGGCGAGTCCGGTCTGGAAGCGGATTTCATCGAGGATGCGCAGATTGGAGGGGTCTGCCAGTGCCAGGGTCAGCCGGTTGCCGCGCCGGCCCAGGGCCGCGACCTGATGCTTGTTCATCAGCTTGCGGTCAATGGCGTCCACCGGGATGTGGGATTCGTCGAAGGCGGCCAGATCCATGACTGGCGATCCGAAGGTTTCGGCGGCAAAACGCGCCACGTCGGCCGCACTCATCAGGCCGCGGTTGATCACTTCGATGACGAAATCGTTCGGATTGCCGGACGGCGCGGAGCAGCCCAATGCTTCGGCTTCAAGGAGCCGACCATGCTGGACAAGGGCGCGGGCGAGACCGCTCAGGGCGGCGTGGGGAGGTGCTGACATGCCGGAGCGTCGATAGGGGTGGGCGGCCTGAAATGTGCTTTGATCATGCCGTTCGGCGCGGGGCTTGTAAAGCCGTGAAACATTCTGTGGCTATTTGGGCGGTTGCGGGCGGAATATCCGCACGTTCTTGATGCGGCGATCCTCCGCCTGCACGACTTCGATCGGAACGCCGGCTATTTTGACCGATACGCCTGATTCGGGAATGTCTTGCAAGTGTTCAAGGATCAGGCCGTTGAGGGTCTTCGGGCCATCGAGGGGAAGGCTCAGGCCGAGCTTGCGGTTCAGCGCACGCAGGTGCTGGCTGCCATCGGCCAGCACGCTGCCGTCGCTGCCCCAACTGAGCTTCTCGGTGGCGTCCGGGGCGCTGGTGGTGAACTTGCCGATCAGCTCTTCGATGATGTCTTCCAGCGTGACGAGCCCCAGGAGCTCGCCGTATTCGTCGACCACCAGGCCGAGCCGTTCGCGGTTTTCCTGGAAGAACTGGAGCTGGGAGTAAATGGGGGTGCTGGCGGGAATGAAATAGGGCTTGGTCAGCATTTCGCTGATGTCGGCGACGGACAGGCTGTGATCGAGAGTCTGTCCGAGCACCCGACGCACGTGGAGGATGCCGATGACCGAGTTCATTTCGCCGTCGAAAACCGGCAGCCGCGTGTGGTAACAGGTTGCCAGGTGCCCGTGGATGACGTTGATCGTGTCGGCGATGTTCACTGCCTCGATCTGGTTGCGGGGCGTCATCACGTCTTCGACGGTGATGTCTTCCAGTTCGAAGAGGTTGAGCAGGATGCTGCGGTGCTTGGGCGGAATGAAGGAGCCCGATTCCAGCACCATCGTTCGCAGTTCTTCGGCAGACAGGGCGTGCGCTTCCGGGTCGCTGCTGGCGCGCAGGCGCAGCAGTCTGAGCAGTCCTGCGACGAACAGGTTCACGAACCAAACGATGAAATACAGGCCCTTGAGCAGCGCCGACAGGGGGTAGCTGACGAAGCAGGCCAGGCGGTTGGCGTGGTTTGCGCCGATGACCTTCGGGGTGATTTCGGAAAAAACCAGGATCAGGAAGGTGACCGCCAGGGTGCTCAGGCCGAGTACCCATTCCTCGCTGCCGAACAACTGGATCGTGATGACGCTGACCAGGGTGGCCGCGGCGGCATTCACGAGGTTGTTGAAGAGCAGGATGATGCCGAGCAGCTTGTCGGTCTGGCCGAGCAGGTCCAGGGCGAGGCGCGCCCCCCGGGAGCCAAGGTTGGCTGCGGAGCGCAGTCGATAGCGGTTGGCCGCCATCATCGCCGTTTCGGCCATCGAGAAGAAGCCGGACAACGCCAGGAGCGTGACCAGGATGGCGGATTGGGCGGAGAGGGGAATGCTGTCCAAGCGGGGTGTGTCGGGAGATGGCTTCCGGCCGAGTATTCAGGCCGGGTCAGGCCTTGTCAAGCCGGGCGGCCCAGAAGTACGTCGGAAACAAAGCGGCTGCCCACGTAGGCGAGCATCAGGGCGAGGAAGCCGGCAAGGGTCCAGTAGAGAGCCTTCTTGCCACGCCAGCCCCAGGCGTGCCGGCCTACCAGCAGGCTGCCGAAGAGGATCCACGAGATGATCGCAAAGACCGTTTTGTGGTCCAGCCGGAAGGCCTTGCCGAACAGTGCTTCGGAAAACAGGACGCCCGAGCCGACGGTGAGTGTAAGGAGTACGAAGGCAATGCCGATCAGCCGGAACAGCAGGGTTTCCATGGTCAGCAGCGGCGGCAGGGAGGCCATGGCCCGGCTCAGTCGGGCGCCGTGCAGGCGTCGCTCGGCAACCGCCATCAGCACCGCGTGCAGGGCAGCGAGGGTAAACAGGCTATAGGCCAGCATGGCGACCACGAAGTGGGCGCGGAACAGCGGGGAGCTGGCGTTTTCAAGCAGGTGCTGGTCCGGGAAGAAGGCTGGCAGCAGCGCGCACACGGCGGCCGCGGGCATGGCCAGCGTCTGCAGCCCTTCAAGGCGGGCGTAGAGGCTTTCGATCCAGTAGAACAGCATGGCAAGCCACAGCATCAGCGACAAGGCCATGCTGAAACCGAAGTGAATCCCCTCTGGCGAGAAGAACACCCCGTGCAGGGAAAACCCGTGGGCGACCAGGGCGGCGAGCATGACCAGCCGCTCCCAGGGGAGCAGACCCTGGCGCTGGGCAGCCGTCGGCGCGTGCCACCGGGTATGCCAGAAATGGAGGCCCAGGAGCGCGTACAGGGAAGCGGGGAGGAGATGAAGTAGAATCGCGGACATTCTCTAAGTTTACTCCAAGGCCTCGGTCACGAACCATCATGCTGGATAACCTAACAACCCGACTGGCTAAAGTCGTCAAGACCCTGCGGGGTCAGGCGCGCCTTACCGAAGACAATATCCAGGAGGCCCTGCGTGAAGTGCGCATGGCCCTCCTTGAGGCCGACGTGGCCCTGCCTGTGGTCAAGGATTTCATTGCCCGGGTAAAGGACAAGGCCGTCGGCACCGAAGTGCTGAGCTCCCTGACCCCGGGTCAGGCCCTGGTGGGCGTGGTTCACCGCGAGCTGACCGATCTGATGGGCGGCACCCATGCCGGCCTCAACCTGGCGACCCAGCCGCCGGCGATCATCCTGATGGCGGGTCTGCAGGGGGCCGGTAAAACGACCACCACCGGCAAGCTCGGCAAGATGCTCACCGAGCGGATGAAGAAGAAGGTGCTGGCGGTATCCACCGACGTCTATCGTCCGGCGGCTATCGCCCAGTTGCAGATGGTTGCCCAGCAGGCGGGCATCGAGTTCTTCCCGTCTACTGCCGACCAGAAACCGGTGGACATCGCTCTGGCTGCCGTCGATTACGCCCGGCGCCATTATTTCGATGTGCTGCTGGTCGATACGGCCGGCCGGCTGGCCATCGACCAGGCGATGATGGAGGAAATCAAGGCGCTGCACGCCGCGGTCAATCCCATCGAAACCCTGTTTGTCGTGGACGCGATGCTCGGTCAGGATGCGGTAAATACCGCCCGCTCCTTTAACGAGGCGCTGCCGCTGACCGGTGTGGTGCTCACCAAGCTGGATGGCGATGCCCGCGGTGGCGCGGCCCTGTCGGTGCGCCACGTGACCGGCAAGCCGCTCAAGTTTGCCGGTGTCGGCGAAAAGCTCGGCGGGCTGGAAGAATTCCACCCGGAACGGATGGCCAGCCGGATTCTCGGCATGGGCGACATCCTGTCGCTGGTGGAAGATGCCCGTCGCGGTGTCGATGAGGACAAGGCCAAGGAGTTCGCCCAGAAGCTGAAGAGCGGCAAGGGTTTCGATCTCAACGACTTCAAGGACCAGCTCGGTCAGATGAAGAAGATGGGTGGCCTCACCAGCCTGATGGACAAGCTGCCGGCCCAGTTCTCCCAGGCAGCGGGCCAGCTTCAGGGCGGTGTCGAGGAGAAGGCGGTCAAGCGCATCGAGGGCATCATCAACTCCATGACGGCCAACGAGCGCAGCAAGCCGGAGATCCTCAAGGCTTCGCGCAAGCGCCGCATCGCGGCCGGTGCCGGCGTGACGGTGCAGGAAGTGAACCGCCTGCTCAGCCAGTTCGAACAGACCCAGAAGATGATGAAGCAGTTCTCCAAGGGCGGCATGCAGAAGATGATGCGCGCCATGAAGGGGATGATGCCGGGCGGCGGCTTGCGCTGATGCTGCACCTGCGCTTGCCTTTCGGCGAGCGTTTGTCTTTATTCGAGGCGTGGACAGTCCTCCGGGTTTGGCGCAGGACAGGCAGGGAGGCGTATGTTGGCGAGCGGGCTGGCAGGAGATTGCGAGGATAGCGTCGCGTGCGAGGCGCAACGGCTCGATTGCGAAGTCTGCTACCGGGCTGTTTTTGAGGCCGTACCCGATCCGGTCCTGCTCGTCGATGGGCGGGGCCGGATTGTCGATGCCAACCCTGCGGCTGCGGCCCTGTACGGTTTTTCCTGTGAGGCGATGCGTGGCCGGGCTGCCGCAACGCTGCTTGCCAGTCCAGCCCTGCTCGACGAGCTGTTCATCACGTGCCCCGGGCATCTGCCGGCGGGCGCGCACCTGCGTCAGGATGGCGCCCGCTTTTCTGCCGAAGTCACCGTTTCCTACATCCAGCAGCGCCATGCGCCGCTGGCGATCCTGCTCGTGCGTGATGTGACGGCAGCCCGCGAGGCCGTAAGCCGGCTCGAGGAGGCCGAAGAGCGCTGGCGCTTTGCGCTGGAGGGCGCGGGCGATGCGCTGTGGGACTGGACGCTGGAGAGCGGCGAGATCAAGGTCAGCGCTTCATTCAAGACCATCATCGGCTGGCCGGACGGCAGCCCCCTGCAAGGCAACGATATCTGGCCCGAACGAGTGCATCGGGACGATCTGCGCATGGCGATCGGCGCGTTTTCCGCCCATCTCTCGGGGGCGCGTCCGATTACCGAAGTGGAGTTCCGCCTGCGCCTGGAGGACGACAGTTACCGCTGGGTTGCCCTGCGCGGAAAGGTCATGCAGCGGGACGCGGCCGGCAAGCCGCTGCGGATGATCGGTACCGTGCGCGACGTGCACGAGCACTATCTCATCGAGGAGCGGGAGAAGCGTCAGCAGCAGGAGCTCGACCGTGCCGCCCGGCTTATCCACGTGGGGGAGATGGCCTCGGCGCTGGCCCATGAGCTCAATCAGCCGCTGACAGCACTGCGTAATTTCAGTGCCGTTGCCCTGCGTCGCCTGGAGGAGCTCGGTGCTGCCGGGGAGCGCATCCGCGAGCCTCTCAAAATGATTGCCGAGCAGTCCCTGCGGGCCGGGGAAATCGTCCACCGGGTGCGTGGCTTTGTGCGCAAGGGCGGGTTGGTGACCGCGCCGGTGGCGCTCAATGACGTGGTCCGGGATATCGTCCGCTTCACCGAGTTCGAGGCGCGCGCCCATGCCGTGCAGTTCGTGCTTGATCTGGCCGAGCCTTTGCCGGCGGTGCAGGCCGACCAAGTACAACTGGAGCAGGTGCTCAGCAATCTGGTGAAGAACGCGATCGATGCGATGAGCGTTGTTGCAGGCGAGCGCATCCTGCACATCCAGACCCGCCCGGCGGCCGACAAGCGGGTGGAGGTCGCCGTCATCGACAGCGGTGAGGGTCTGGCCGACGCGGTGCGCAGCGATCCTTTTGCCCCATTTGTGACAACCAAGCCGGAGGGCGTCGGCCTGGGGCTGGCAATATGCCGTACCATTATCGAGAACCATGGCGGACGGCTGTGGGTCGAAGACAGTACGGTCCGTGGAACGACCTTCTGCCTGTGTCTTCCGTCCCTGGCCGGGTAAATGCCGGCGGGTAGTGCGCATCAAAACAATAAAAAGCTGTTTTCCCACCAGGAGGCTGACATGAAAGGGCCGCTTGTTTGCGTGGTCGACGATGATGATGCAGTCAGGATGTCGATAGGACTGCTCGTTGAAACCCTGGGTTTGCCGGTTCGCTGTTTCAGTGGCGCCCTGGACTTGCTGGCCGACGGTGAGGCCTTGAAAGAGGCGCATTGTCTTGTTCTGGATGTGCGTATGCCGGGCTTGAGCGGGGTGGGCCTGCAGGAGCGCCTGATCCGGCTCGGGCACAGTGCGCCGATCATCTTCGTGTCAGCCCACGGGGATGTACCGATGGTGGCGCGGGCCATGCGTGACGGGGCTTTCGATTTTCTGCAGAAGCCCTTCAACGAGCAGGTTCTTCTCGACCGGGTCAATGATGCGGTGTTGCTGGCTGCCCGGCGCCGGACCGAAGGCGAATGGCTGACGGAAATCCAGCGGCGTCTTGACGGCCTTACCGCCAGGGAGCGCGACGTGATGGAGGGGATGGTTGCCGGCAGGCTCAACAAACAGATCGCGGACGATCTCGGCATCAGCATGAAAACCGTCGAGCAGCATCGGGCCAAGGTCATGGAAAAACTGCAGGTGGAATCCCTCGCCGAACTCGTCCGTATCGTGATCTCCGCTGAACGCAAGGGTTTACCCTGAGACATGACGGGGAAATGCCGGATTCAACTAAAGTGATAGATTCGGCAAAATGGCGCCTGTTTTGCAGCTGGGTGTGACGCTGCACGGCTTCAGGGTTTGCTTCGCAAAAAAATTACGAGCAGGTGGGGGAGACGCCCACGATGCGACCCTGTTGGTGAAGTCAATTCAAGAGAAGGGAAGTACATGCCGGCTACCGGTTTTGAACAATTCGCTCCGCTCAAGCTTGCCGGTATGGAAAGTCTGATCGCCCTTGGCCAGAGCTTGATGGAGCAGGCGGAGAAAATGACCCGCCTGCAGTTCGATGCCGGTCTGGAGTCCGCCCGTGAGTCGATGGCTGCCACCCAGGCTTTCTTCGCTGTGAAGGATGCCGAGGGTCTGGCCAGCTGGCAGGCTGCCTATCTGCAGCCGAATCTCGAGCGTGCGTCTGGCTGCGCACGTCAGCAATACGGCGTGCTGGTCGAAACCCGTGGTCTCCTTGCTGATGCGCTGAAGCAGTCCGCCACTGAGGCAACCCGTCAGGTGCAGGAAAACATCGATCGCCTCGTCGAAGGTGCGCCTGAAGGCTTCGAGCCCCTGTTCGATGCCATCCGTACCGGTCTGAATGCCCAGCTCGCCGCAATGGAAAGCATCACGAGGGCTGGTGAGCAGATCAGCGAAATTGCGGCCGCCAATGTTGCTCCGCCTCCCAAGGCTGCCGTCAAGGCACCGGCCAAGCCTCGGGCCCCGGCCAAGCGCAAGGCTGTCTGATTCAGTATCGACAGAAGTACTGAGCGTCACCGCCAAAGGCCGCACCTGAAAAGGGCGGCCTTTTTGTCGTCCCCGGCAAACTGGTAGCATCGCCCCATGCTGGAAGATCATGAAGATGTACATGCCCGTGCCTACCGGGCATTGATGAGTCGCGAGTTGTCCAACAAGGCGGCGCTGGTGGAGGCGCTTTGCCGGGACTGGGATGCCGGTTTGCTGGGTGTGCCGGTTGGCAGCGCCTTTCCTGTCTTGCCGGTTGAAGATGCCGGACGGCCGGAGAAGCCGGACTTGCTGGCCCATACCGCTGTGCCGCGACGCAGGCCGGGTTCGGTCGAGGGGCAGGCGGCCTTGCTCCACGCCATCGCCCACATCGAGTTCAACGCGATCAATCTGGCCCTCGACTGCGTTTATCGCTTTCGCGGCCTGCCTGCCGACTTTTACGCTGGCTGGCTGAAGGTGGCCTTTGAGGAGGCTTATCACTTCGGCCTCGTCGAGGATCGGTTGCGGGCGGTCGGCTTTGCCTACGGTGATTTTCCGGCTCATCGCGGCCTGTGGGACATGGCCGTCAAGACCGCTGACGACCCGCTGGCGCGGATGGCCCTGGTGCCACGCGTGCTGGAGGCGCGCGGCCTCGATGCCACGCCGCCCATCATCGCCAAGCTGCAGAAGGCCGGCGACGCTGCCACCATCGCCGTGCTGGACATCATCCTGCGCGACGAAATTGGCCATGTGGCGTTGGGTGACCGCTGGTTCCGCCATTTCTGTGCCGAACGCGATCTGGAGCCGGAGGTCACCTATATGGCGCTGATGAACGAATTCGATGCGCCCTGGCCACCGAAACCCCTGAACGTCGAAGCCCGCCGGATGGCGGGCTTCAGTGCCGGAGAAATCGCCCGGCTGGAGGCGGGAAAGCCCCGCCCGGACGCGGCTCAGAGCGAGCCGTAGGAATGCAGGCCTGACAGGAACATATTGACGCCGACAAAAGCGAAGGCGGTTACCAGCAGGCCGACTACCGCCCACCAGGCCAGCATTGGCCCGCGCAGCCCCTTGGTCAGGCGGATGTGCAGCCAGGCGGCGTAGTTGAGCCACACGATGAAGGCCCAGGTTTCCTTCGGATCCCACTGCCAGTAAGTGCCCCAGGCTTCGGCAGCCCACAGGGCGCCGAGGATGGTGGCGATGGTGAAGAAGGCGAAGCCGATGGCGATGGCCTTGTACATCACATCGTCGAGCACTTCGGCCGGGGGCAGGCGGCTGGCCAGGATGCCCTTGCGCACCAGCAGGTCGGCCGCGCCGATGGCTGCCGCCAGCGCAAAGGCGCCGTAGCCGATGAAGTTGGCCGGTACGTGCACCTTCATCCAGTAGCTTTGCAGGGCCGGGATCAGCGGCTGGATTTCCTGGGCCTCGCGCGAGAACGTGTACCACAGCAGGAACGCCACCGCCGCCGAGATCACCAGCAGCACAAAGGCACCCATCCGCCGGGTGGCGTAATGGCCTTCGTAATACAGGTAGAGCAGGCCGGTGATCAGCGAGAACAATACGAAGACTTCGTACAGGTTGCTGAGCGGAATGTGGCCTACGTCGGTGCCGATCAGATAGCTCTCGTACCAGCGCACCAGCAGGCCGGTGGTGCCCATCGTGACTGCGCACCAGGTCAGCGCCGAGCCGGTTTTCTCGGCAAAGTCGGAGCGGGCGACGAGGCCGAGCCAGAAGGCGCCGGTGGCGATGAAGAACAGGGCGCTCATCCACATGATCGCCGTCTGGCTGGAGATCAGGTACTTCAGGAAGAAGGTCTGTTCGGCCCGGGCCAGGTCGCCGCCGTAAAGCGAAATGCTGGCCAGGGCGAGGGCCGCGGAGGCCGCCAGGAAAGGCCGGAAGGGTTTCCAGGCCCAGCCGATGGCCGCCAGGCCCGGCACGACCAGGGCCAGAATCGCCTTGTCGTAGATGTCCATGAAGCCGCCGTACTGGCGCAGGGCGAAGGCGGCGGCACCGGCCAGGACGAGGGCGAACAGCCAGTCGCCCGGGCTCAGGCGGCGCAGCAGGGAGGTGTTGTCGGTGTGGGCGATTTCCATGGGCATGACCTCACATCACGGTTGGGCTGGCGGGTTGAGGAGGGTGGCGAGGGCGTCCCGGTGGCGCCGGAAAGCCTCTTCCACATCCATCGACTTGCGGTTGGCGCTGAGGGCGATGAGGGCGTCGCCGGAATCCTTGATCAGTACGAAGAGCCGGCGTTCGCGGATGTAGAGCATGGCGAACACGCCCAGCACCAGCAGCAGCGAGCCGAAATACACGATGGGCTTGCCCGGCGAACGGGTGACCTGCAACACCGTGGCGCGCACTTCGTCGAAGCCGGCCAGCTGGAAGTAGAGCGGGGCGCCATAGTGCTGGCTGTCGCTGGTGGCGTTGAGGGTATCGCGCAGCAGGCGGCCGTGCTTCTGGTCGAGTTCGACTGCCGGCTGGCCGGCACTGGCGCGCGCCAGCTTCGAGGCTTCCCACGCCGAGCCTTCGAGGATCTTGATGAAGATGTCGGCAGCCTTGTTCCGCTCGGCTTCGGGAATGGTGCTCTCGATGAACTTGCCGACGCTGTCGAAACCGCCGATGGCAAATAGTTCGAGGGTCTTGCGGGTGGTTTCCTGCATGCGCCCGCGAATCGCCTCACTGGCATCCTTGCCGAGGGCCGTGGCGGTGAAGCGGCTGGCGATCTCTGCATGGCGGGACTTGTCGAGCAGGATGCTGCGGATGGCGAAGAAGCTGTCTGGCTTGCCGTCGGCATCCACCGGGATACGCATGAAGCGGAAGGGCGCCGAGGGCGAATCGCGCATGCCGGCCAGCAGGTACCAGGCACCGTCCTGCTCGATGGGTTGCATATAGTTCTGGTATTCCCGCGCCTGTCCGGCTGAGTCGCGCAGCTTGTACTGGACGCTGGGGCCGACGTTGCGCATGTCCTTCTTGGTCGGCGAGCGGGCGCCGCTGCCCAAGTGCTTTTCGAGGTTGGCGGCAAGGCCGGTTTCGGCTTGCTCGTCCTTGGCCATGTTCTCGATGTTGAAGGGGCGGAAGCTGCCGAGTTCGAGGGTGTAGTCGAAACCGGGGGCCGGCACCTTGACCGAGTCGCCGACCGCACCCCCGGTTGCAAAAGGCGCAGTGGCGCTGCCCGGGCGCAGGTCGTGGGCGATGAGGCGCAGGCGGGAGCCGCCGTCCTCGAAGCTGGCCTGATACATCATGATGCCGTCGAATTCGAAGGGCTTGTTCACCTCGATGGTCTTCTCGACGGACTTGCCGGTAGCGGTGTCGGTGATGACGATGTCGCTGGCAAAGCGCTTGGGCATCCCCGAGTCGTAGTGCTCGAGGTGGAACTTGCGCAGGGACACACTGAAGGGCAGGTCCTGCAGCAGGATGCCGTCCTGTACGTTGAGTACTGCCACGTTGGCGCTCTTGCCCTCGGGGATGAAGACGTTGCCGCGGAAGCTCCAGTTGTCCAGGCCCAGCCGGCTTTCCGGCTTGATGTCGGCGATCAGCTGGTTGCCGGAGGTGGTCGTCTTGCCGCCCAGAGCCATCTGCAGCTTGAGGGGCAGGTTGCCGTCGAGCAGGCCGCCGAAGCAGATCAGCACGATGGAGGCATGGGCCAGAAAGTAGCCGATGCGGGTCCAGCTGCCTTGCTTGGCGGCCAGCAGCACACCGTCTTCCCGGGCGTTGATGCGGACCTTGAAACCGGCTTTGCCCAGGTAGGCGAGGGCGGCGTCCCGGGCCTGCCCGGTCGGGCGTGTTGAAAGTACGCGGGCGTGGTGCTGAAACTGGGAAAGGGAGTTTTCCTTGGCGTGCTCACGGAAACCACGCATGTCCTTGAGCATCGGCCGGGTCTGGCGCGCGATGCAGGTGCCGGTGGACAGCACCAGGAAGTCCAGGATGACCAGGAACCAGACCGAGTTGTAAACCGCGTAAAGGCCGAGCTTCTCGAAGATCGGAAACCAGAAGGGGCCGAACTGGTTCAGGTAATTATTGTAGGGCTCGTTCTGCTTGAGCACCGTCCCGATGATGGAGGCGATCCCGAGGACCGTCAGCAGGCTGATCGCAAAGCGCATCGAGCTGAGGAGCTCGTAGATGGCGCGGGAAGTGCTGCGGTGTCGCATGGAGAGACTTTGAAAAAATAGAAAAAGGGGTGGTCGGAACCACCCCTTTCTTATAGCTGGAGCGCGCCGGGGCGCGCGTTGATTCAGCGCAAGCCGGCGGCGAAGTCGGAAACAGCCTTGATTTCCGGATCGGTCATCTTGAGGGCAATGGTGCGCATCATCTTGGCCGGATCGTTGGCACGTTCGCCGGCACGGAAGGCCTTCAGCTGGGCTTCGGTGTAATCGGCAAACTGGCCCGACAGGCGCGGGAACTGGGCCGGCAGGCCGGCACCGGCGGGGCCGTGACAGGCCGCACAGGCGGGGATGCCGCGCTTCAGATCGCCGGCACGCCAGAGCTTCTGGCCAAGCTCGATGGAGGCCTTGTTCTTGGCGCTTTCGGGCTTGAGGGTCTGGCCTGCGAAGTAGGCGGCCATGCCCTTGGCGTCGTCGTCGGAGAGCATGGCGGCCATGCCGGCCATGATCGGGTTGGCGCGCTCTGCAGGCTTGCCGGCGTCGCCCTTGAAGTTTTTCAGCTGCTTGTAGAGGTATTCCGCATGCTGGCCCGCGAGTTTCGGGTTAGCGGGGATCTGGCTGTTGCCATCAGCGCCGTGGCAGGCGCCGCAAACCTGTTCTGCAGTCTGTTTCGCCTTGGCCAGGTCGGGCTGGCCGGCGGGCTTGTCTTCAGCCTGAACCGCGCCGGTGGCCAGAAACAGCGAAAGCAGAAGTGAACGCTTGATCATGATGTCCTCGGAAGCCAAGAATGTGGATGTCTCAAACCTGCTATTCTATAGTAATTCCAGTCATTTGCGCGATGCAATAACGTGCGTCGCGCCTGCCAAAGCACCCTCATGTCCCTGTTCCGTAACGCCCAGTTTGAAATCTCCGTCGCCAAGCCCAACGGCCTGCCCTCGCCCAACGGTCCGGAAGTCGCCTTTGCCGGCCGTTCCAATGCCGGCAAGTCGAGTGCCATCAACACCCTTTGCGATCACGTGCGTCTGGCCTTCGTGTCGAAGACCCCGGGGCGCACCCAACTGATCAACTTCTTCCGCCTGCGTAACGGCGCCGTGCTGGTGGACCTGCCGGGCTACGGTTATGCCGAGGTGCCGGAAGCCGTTCGCCTGCAGTGGCAGGGCCTGCTCGAGGATTACCTGACGACGCGGCCGAACCTGGTCGGGCTGGTCCTGATCATGGACTCCCGCCATCCTTTGAAGGATCGGGACAAGGTCATGCTCGGTTGGTTTGCACCCAGTGGCCGCCCCATTCACGTGCTGCTCACCAAGAGCGACAAACTCACCCGCACGGCGCAGGCGACGACGCTTGCGGCAGTGCGCAAGGAACTTGAGCCCCTCGGCGCGCAGGTTACCGTGCAGTTGTTCTCGAGTCTCAAGAAGACAGGGATTGAAGAGGCCGAGGCTGTCGTCGGATCATGGCTGGCTACGCCGGAAGAAGAAATTCCGGCCGCTTGAATGCTGCATGACGCCGGCTTTAATGTCCGGAGTTTGTGGTAGAAAGCACATCATTCATATACCTCCGAGCGCATTATGGAACTTCAGCCCGTCATTCTTTCCGGGGGCTCCGGCACCCGCCTGTGGCCTCTCTCCCGCGAACAGTGTCCCAAGCAGCTGCTGGCGCTGGTGGGTGATGAAACCATGCTGCAGGCCACGGCCGGCCGGCTGGCCGGGTTTTCCGGGCGGCTGCCGGTGGCTTCGGCGCCCATCGTCGTGTGCAATGAGGAATACCGTTTCGTCACCGCCGAGCAGTTGCGTTCGACCGGGCGGGCGAGTCGCAGCATCGTGCTCGAACCGGTGGGCCGCAACACAGCGCCGGCTCTGAGCCTGGCGGCGCTGGCGGCCGGCGAGGCTGATCCGGTACTGCTGGTGATGCCAGCCGACCATGTCATGCGCGATCTGGCCGGCTTTCAGCAAGCCATCGATGCCGGCATTCCGGCGGCCCTGGATGGCGCCATCGTGACCTTCGGCATTGTTCCCGACCACGCAGAAACCGGTTACGGCTACATCCGCTTCGGCGCCGAGCGTGCCGATGGCAGCAAGTCGATAGCCGCCTTCGTCGAGAAGCCGGACGCCGCCACCGCCCAGCGTTACCTCGATAGCGGCGAATACCTGTGGAACAGCGGCCTCTTCATGATGAAGGCGAGCACCTGGCTGAAAGCCATGGCGCACCTTCAGCCGGCCATGTCCAAGGCTTGCGCGGAAGCCTGGGCCGCGGGGTCCCGCGATGCGGATTTTCTGCGCGTGGACAAGGAAGCCTTTCTTGCCTGCCCGTCGGACTCCATCGACTATGCCATCATGGAAAAGCTGGCCGGCGCCAGTGAACTGGGGATTGCCGGCTGCGTGGTGCCCATGTCGGCCGGTTGGTCGGACGTCGGGGCGTGGGATGCCCTGTGGGAAATCGCCGACAAGGACGCGAGCGGCAACGTGGCGCGGGGCGATGTGCTGTTTGAAGACAGCCGCAACACGCTGGTGTACGCCCAGGACCGCATGGTGGCATGCGTCGGGCTGGATGATGCAGTGATCGTCGAAACCCCCGACGCCGTGCTGGTGGCCCGCAAGGACAAGACCCAGAACGTCAAGCAGATCGTCGCCGCCCTCAAGCTGGGCAAGCGCAGCCAGGCGTCGGCGCACCGCAAGATTCACCGTCCGTGGGGCTGGTATGACTCCATCGACAACGGCGAGCGCTTTCAGGTCAAGCGCATCGTGGTCAATCCGGGCGCACATCTGAGCCTGCAGATGCACCACCACCGGGCCGAGCACTGGATTGTCGTGAAGGGCACCGCTGAAGTCACCAACGGCGAGAAAACCTTCCTGCTGGGCGAAAACGAATCCACCTACATTCCGCTGGGTCACGTGCACCGCCTGGCCAACCCGGGCAAGCTGCCCCTCGAAATCATCGAGGTTCAGTCGGGGAGTTACCTGGGCGAGGACGACATCGTCCGCTTCGAAGACAAGTACGGCCGGGGTTGAAACCGCTCAGGCCGGATCACGGATGAAAGAAAAGCGGGCGGGCACTTCAGCCTGCCTGATCCGGCCGACAGGCAACTGTTGGCCGGCCCAGGCCAGGGTGATCGGCCCGTCTGCTTCCAGGTCGCCATCCATCAGTTCACACAGGGCCGGCAAGTCCCGGTCGTCCAGCAGGGCGGCGCCGTGTTCGCAGCCCAGGATGAGGCTGCCTTCCTCGTCCAGCCAGGCTTCTGAAACCGCCATCACCGGCAAGCCGGTGTGGGTTTCCAGCTGGTCCGGTGCGGCCAGGCGCAGGATCGTTGGCGTGTAATCGAGACTGACAAAAACCTGCTGGGGCCCATTCTGGAAATACCAGCGGCCATCCGGCGTGCTCATGTAGTTTCGCCCGATGAAGGCGCGGAGCCCGGCATGGCGGATCGGCCCTTCGGGCACCCACCATTCACCTCGCCGGGACAGCCTCAGCCAGCCCGTGCATGACGGAACGTCTGGCCATTTGGTCAGGGCGAGGCGAACCGCTTCATCCATCGCGGCGGGTGCTGCGTGTCACCACATCTTCCACCACGAGGTGGTCGCGTTGCCGTTCGGTACCGCTGCGTAATAGCTGCTGTTGGGGAAGTTCTTGCGCATGACCCGCTCGGCGTCGTCGCGCAGTGCCGGCATGTTCAGCGCGTCGTAGCTCTTGACCATCAGAAACAAGGCTTCTTCGGTTGCCGGAGACTGGGGGAAGTCCTTCACCGTGGTCTGGGCGCGGTTGGCTGCGGCCACATAGGCACCGCGGCGGAAGTAATAGCGCGCCACATGAACATCGTAGGAAGCCAGCGCATTGAGCAGGTATTGCATGCGCAGTCGGGCATCGGGCGCGTATTTGCTGTTCGGAAAGCGCTGGACGAGTTCCTTGAAGGTTTCAAAGGAGATCCGCGTGGCCTTCGGGTCGCGCTCGGAAAGATCCTGTTTGGCCAGGTTGCCGAGCAGGCCGAGGTCTTCGTTGAAGTTGGCCAGGCCCTTCAGGTAGTAGGCGTAGTCGACGTTCGGGTGGTTCGGGTGGAGCTTGATGAAGCGCTCGCAGGCGGCGATGGCCGAGGCCGGCTCGCTCGACTTGTAGTAGGCGTAGGCCACTTCAAGCTGGGCCTGCTGGGCGAAGCGGCCATACGGATAGCGTGCTTCGAGCTTCTCGAACATCTTGATGGCGCGATCCCATGCGCCGTCGGACATGGAATCCTTGGCTTCCGAATAGAGCTTTTGGGCGCTCCAGCTGACGGTTTCGTCTGCTTGATCGGGGAGACCACTGCAGCCGGCAAGCAGGAGGAAGGCGGTAAGCGTTAAACTACGCAGGGTGAAATGCGCCATTGAAAACTCTTTGGAAGAAGACTGCGGCGATTATAGCCCAGCCATGTCTTCCCCTTCGCCGCAACGCGAGTCGATTCCCGATGATTGTGCCGGTCTGCGGGTAGACCTGGCCCTCGCTCGCTTGTTTCCTGAACACTCCCGCAGTCGACTGCAATCCTGGCTGAAGTCCGGACGGATCCTTGTAAACGGTGCGTCGCCCGATTCCAAGACCAAGGTCTGGGGGGGCGAGACCATTCTCGTCAGCCCGGAACCGTCCGAATCCATGCTCGCCGAGAAGGCCGAGGACATCCCGCTCGATGTGGTTTTTGAAGACGACACGGTCGTCGTCATCAACAAGCCGATCGGGCTGGTCGTCCATCCGGGCAGCGGCAATTGGTCCGGCACCTTGCTCAACGCGCTGCTTCATCACGGCAGCGTTTTCCGTGAAGTGCCGCGCGCCGGCATCGTGCATCGTCTCGACAAGGACACCAGCGGCCTGCTGGTCGTCGCCAAAAGCCTCGAGGCGCAGACCGAACTGGTCCGCCAACTGCAGGCGCGCACGGTCAAGCGCCACTATTACGCACTGGTGCACGGTTCGCCGGCATCCAGTGGCGAGGTCAATGCGCCGGTCGGTCGTCATCCGGTGACGCGCACCAAGATGGCGGTGGTCCCCGGCGGGCGCGAAGCCCTGACCCGTTACCGCGTCGTCGAGCGCTTTGCCCGTGCCACGCTGCTCGAATGCGAACTGGCCACCGGGAGAACCCACCAGATTCGCGTCCACATGGCCCACATCGGACATCCGCTGGTCGGCGACGCCACGTACGGCAAGCCCCGCAGCTCCGATCCCCGTCTCGACGCCTTCCCGCGTCAAGCCCTGCACGCCTGGCAGCTCGGCTTCATTCACCCCTTGAGCGGCGAGCCCTGTCGCTGGAATGTCGAGCTGCCCGAGGATATTGAAGGCTTGCTGGAAATCCTCCGCGGGAGCCCGGTGCCTTGAGTGCCGCCTGGATCCGGCCCGACTGGCCGGCGCCAGCGCGGGTGCGAGCCCTGTCCACCACCCGCTCCGGCGGTGTCAGCCTGCCGCCCTACGACAGCCTCAACCTGGGCGTCCACGTGGGCGACCAGCCGGCCGACGTGGCCGCCAACCGGGCTGTTCTGCGCGGTGAACTGCCGGGCGAGCCCTGCTGGTTGAACCAGGTACACGGCACCCGGGTCGTCGATGCCGCCCATCCGGATGGCGTCCCTGACGCCGATGCCGTGGTGAGCCGCAGCGCTGGCGCCGTGTGCGTGGTGATGACCGCCGATTGCTTGCCGGTGCTCCTGTGCGACCGCGCCGGCTCGGTGGTCGGCGCGGCCCACGCTGGGTGGCGCGGCCTGCAGGGCGGGGTGATCGAGGCGACGGTGGCCGCCATGCAGGTGCCGCCGTCTGAAGTCATTGCCTGGCTCGGCCCGGCCATCGGCCCCACGGCCTTTGAAGTCGGCGACGAAGTGCGGGCAGCGTTTGTCGCCGATGCCGCAGCCGCTGCGTTGGCCTTTCAGCCGTCGGCCACACCGGGCAAATGGCTGGCCGACATCTACCTGCTGGCCCGCCAGCGTCTGCAGGCGCTGGGCGTAAACAGCGTTTCCGGCGGCGACCTGTGCACCGTCACCGACCGGCAACGCTTCTTCTCCTACCGCCGTGACGGCGTGACCGGGCGGATGGCTTCCCTGATCTGGCTCGATCCGGCTTGCCGGTAGTTTTCGTGACTGACGCTATACTGCCCGGCCAATTTATTCCCGAATGCCCATGACACCCCTCGCCTGGATTGTCTTCATGAGTTTTGCCGGGGGGCTGCTCAGCGTGCTGGTGGCTTCCGGCCTGGCCTTTGCCGCCCGCCAGAACTGGGTGCCGGTGCTGATCAGCTACGCCATCGGTGCGCTGCTCGGCGCCGCCTTCCTCGAAGTGCTGCCGCACGCCATCGAAGCCGCCGAAAGCCCGCAGCAGGCCGCCATCAACGTGCTGGCCGGCATCCTCCTGTTCTTCGTGCTCGAAAAGCTGGTGTTGTGGCGGCACTGCCATGACGAAGGCTGCCATGGTCACGAGCACCACGGGCACGATCACGGCCGCAGCGGCCTGCTGATCCTCGTCGGCGACACCTTCCACAACTTTGTGGACGGCGTGCTCATTGCCGCTGCCTTCGTCGAAAGCACGCCGTTGGGTATCGTTACCGGGCTGGCCATCATTGCCCACGAAATCCCCCAGGAAGCCGGCGATTTCCTGATCCTGCTCCACTCGGGCTACAGCCGCACGAAAGCCCTGGTGTTCAACATGCTTTCAAGTCTGGCGACCCTGGCCGGTGGGCTGCTGGCCTATTTCGCGTTGTCCGAGATCCAGTCGCTGGTTCCGGTGTTTCTCGCGCTGGCGGCCGCGAGTATGATCTACGTCGCGGTGGCAGATCTCATTCCGGGTTTGCACAAGCGAACGGAATTGCGCGCCACCGCGCAGCAGGTATTATTGATCGCCGCCGGCATCGCTTCCGTCGTCTTTGCCCACCCCCTCGCGGAGCGAGCGCTGGGCTGAGCGGCGGCGACGGGTCGGCGTGCCAAATAGCCAGAGAAACAGGGAGAGCGGCGCAACGCCATAGAATAAAAAAGTCAGTACCCCGCCGATGACGGTGGTTTCCGCTGCGGTGGCCAGCAGCGCGACATAAAGCCAAGCGATAGCAACAATATACATACCCGGATTCTACAAGGCCGTAGCGCTGGCTGGGGGTTGCGTCCCCAACACCGGTTTGCTTCAGGCTGCGATCTTCCGGGTGGGCACATAAAGGAGAGGTGGATGTCTGTTACCCCGGAGCAGTCAGCAGAGGCACTACAAGGCATGTTCAAGTTCGGTCAGTCGATGGCCGAAGGGTTCTTCGATTTCCTTGGCAAGCAGAGCGCAGCCATCCAGCAGGTAGCACCAGCCGGAGCCCCGCAAATTCCCCTGCCGGAGTCCCAGGAGCTGGCAAAGCTCCAGCAGGAACTCGCCGAAGCGCACGCCCGCTTGTGGGCCTCCATGGCCCAGCTCAAGCCGGGCGAGTCCGCCGAGCCGCTGATCAAGCCGCAGCCGGGCGACCGCCGCTTCAACGCGCCGGAATGGGCCGCCAGCCCCGTCTTCGACTACATCCGCCAGGCCTACCTGCTCAACTCGGATTACCTGAACAAGGTTTCCGACGCGCTGCCGGTAGCCGACGGCCGGGCCAAGGCCCGCATGCAGTTCCTCACCCGCCAGTACATCGACGCCATGGCGCCGTCCAACTTCGCGGCCACCAACCCCGAGTTCATCCAGACGGCCCTCGCCACCAAGGGTGAAAGCATCACCCAGGGCATCAAGAACCTCATCGGCGACATGGAAAAAGGCCGCATCTCGATGACCGACGATTCGGCCTTCGAAATCGGCACCAACCTGGCCACTACGCCGGGTTCCGTCATCTACGAAAACGAGCTGATTCAGCTCATCCAGTACGCGCCGCTGACCGACAAGGTTCACAAAACGCCGCTGCTGATCGTTCCGCCCTGCATCAACAAGTTCTACATCATGGATCTGCAGCCGGCCAACTCGCTGGTGCGCTTCATCGTCGAACAGGGCTTCACCGTCTTCCTGGTCTCCTGGAAGAACGCCACGGCGAGCGAATCGCACTTCGGCTGGGACGACTACCTCGAAAAGGGCCCGATCACCGCGCTGCAAGTCGTACGTGAAGTGACCAAGGTCGAAAAGCCCAACGTGCTCGGCTTCTGTGTCGGCGGCACCATCCTGTCGTCAGCGCTTGGCGTTCTGCGCGCCAAGGGCGAAGATCCGGCCGAAAGCCTCACCCTCATGACCACCTTGCTTGATTTCGCCGACGCCGGCGAGATCGGCTGTCTGGTCGATGAAGCTGCCGTGGCTGCCCGCGAAGCCGCCATCGGCAAGGGTGGCCTGCTGCAGGGCCGCGAGCTGGCGCAAGTCTTCTCTAGCCTGCGCGCCAACGACCTGATCTGGCAGTACGTCGTCGGCAACTACCTCAAGGGCAAGCAGCCGGAAGCCTTCGACCTGCTTTACTGGAATTCCGACAGCACCAACCTGGCCGGCCCGTTCCTGGCCTGGTACCTGCGCAACATGTACCTCGAAAACAACCTGCGCGTGCCCGGCAAGCTCGAAATGCTCGGCACCAAGGTTGACCTCGGCAAGGTAGACCTGCCGGCCTACCTGCTGGCTACCCGTGAAGACCACATCGTGCCCTGGACCAGCGCCTACCTGGTGCGCCAGATCCTCGGCGGCGACACCACCTTCGTGCTGGGCGCCAGCGGCCACATCGCCGGTGCCATCAATCCGGCTTCAAAGAACAAGCGCAGCTACTGGACCAGCGATTCCACCGCCTCGGTGCCCGAAGAATGGCTCGAGACCGCAGCAGAGCAAAAGGGCAGCTGGTGGCTGCACTGGATCGAATGGCTCAAGCCGCGCAGTGGTGCCATGGTGGCCGCACGCAGCAAGCCGGGTAACGCCAAGTACAAGGTGATTGAGCCGGCGCCCGGGCGTTACGTCAAAGAAAAAGCTTAAAAAACAAGAAATACGACGGCAGTGGAAAAGATGGGGGTGCTGCCGTCGTGAGTGTTACCCCCGGATAAATCACATAAGGAGGGAGAAAACATGGCACGTGTAGCATTGGTTACCGGTGGTATGGGAGGTCTTGGTGAGTCCGTCTGCATCAAGCTGGCGGCGCTCGGCTACAAGGTTGTAACCACGCACTCGCCGGGCAACACGACGGCCAACGAATGGCTGCAGACCATGAACAACATGGGTTATGGCTTCAAGGCCTACCCGTGTGACGTGGCCGATTTCGAGTCGGCCAAGGCCTGCGTCGAACAAGTCACGAAGGACATCGGCCCGGTGGATGTGCTGGTCAATAACGCCGGCATCACCCGCGACATGACCTTCAAGCGCATGACCAAGGCCGACTGGGATTCCGTCATTCACACCAACCTCGACAGTGTCTTCAACATGACCAAGCAGGTCATGGACGGCATGGTCGAACGCAAGTGGGGGCGCGTCATCAACGTGTCTTCGCTGAACGGCATCAAGGGCGCTTTCGGGCAGACCAACTATGCAGCGGCAAAGGCCGGCATGCATGGTTTTACCAAGTCCCTGGCGCTTGAAGTTGCCAAGTCCGGCGTTACGGTCAACACCATTTCGCCGGGCTACATCGGAACCAAGATGGTCCTCGCCATTCCGCAAGAGGTTCTCGAAACCAAGATCCTCCCGCAGATCCCGATGAGCCGTCTTGGCAAGCCCGAAGAAATCGCCGGCCTGATCGCCTACCTGTCCTCCGACGAGGCGGCGTTCGTGACCGGCGCCAACATCTCTATCAACGGCGGTCAGCATATGTTCTAATCGCCGTTCTTTATGGCACCGCAACAAAAGGAAAGTGAAATGACTCAACGCATCGCTCTGGTTACTGGCGCAGTTGGCGGTCTCGGCACTGCAATCTGCAAATCCCTCGCTGCCGCGGGTGTCCGTGTGGTTGGCAACTTCTTCCCGGGCGATCCCGCCAAGGATGCCTGGCTCGAAGCCCGCAAGGCCGAAGGCCTCGATATCCCGCTGTACGGGTTTGACGTTTCCGACTACGACCAGTGCAAGGCGGCTGTTGAGTCGATCGCTGCCGAAGTCGGCCCGATCGACATCCTGGTGAACAACGCCGGCATCACCCGCGACAAGTTCTTCCCGAAGATGGAAAAGGGTCAGTGGGATGCGGTCATCGCGACCAACCTCACCAGCCTGTTCAATGTGACCCACACCATTTCCCCGAAGATGGCGGAACGTGGTTTTGGCCGCATCATCAACATCTCCTCGGTGAATGGCGTCAAGGGTCAGGCTGGCCAGACCAACTACTCCGCCGCCAAGGCTGGCGTGATTGGTTTCACCAAGGCTCTGGCGGCCGAGCTGGCCACCAAGGGCGTGACGTGTAACGCCATCGCCCCGGGCTACATCGGCACCGACATGGTCATGGCGATCAAGGAAGAAGTCCGCAACGCCATCATCGACACCGTGCCGGTCAAGCGTCTGGGCAAGCCCGAAGAAATCGGTGCTGCCGTGGTTTACCTGTCGTCCGATCTGGCTGGCTACGTAACCGGTGCCACCCTGAACGTAAACGGCGGTCTGTACTACCAGTAATCAGTTGCGCCAAGCTTCACACCAACCCCGCCGCACGGCGGGGTTTTTTTTTGCGCAGCGCAGTATAATCTTCACAGGCGACTCTATCGCCGCCTTGGAGAAGACACAGAATGGCCGATCAAATTCGCCTGATAAAAAAGTACCCGAACCGCCGCCTTTACGATACCCAAACCAGCTCCTATATCACGCTCGCAGACGTGAAAGAGCTTGTTCTTGAAAATGCAGTTTTCCAGGTAGTCGACGCCAAAAGTGGCGAAGAACTCACCCGCAACATCCTCCTCCAGATCATCCTCGAAGAGGAGGCCGGCGGAGCCCCGATGTTCACCAGCGACCTGCTTTCCCAAATGATCCGCTTCTATGGCAACGCCATGCAGGGGATGATGGGCAAGTATCTCGAAAGCAACATCAGGTCTTTCACCGACATGCAGGCCAAGCTTCAAGACCAGGTCCGCTCGGTTTACGGTGAGAACGCCACTGTCAGCCAGGATTTGTGGGCCCAGTTCCTGAACCTGCAGGGGCCCGCCATGCAAAGCATGATGGGCGCCTACATGGAACAGAGCAAAAAGATGTACGCACAAATGCAGGAACAACTCGACAGCCAGACCCGCAACATTTTCTCCGGCTTCCAGTTTCCCAATTTTGTCGCGGGCTTCACGCCCGAAAAAAACCCTCAAGCCGACAACGACGAGCCGCAGGGAATACCCAAGAAATAAACCCCCAGGGCCGCGCAATCGTCGCGGCCCTTGTTTTTTGTAGGGGCGACTTCAGTCGCCCGCTTCTTCGTTGATCAGCCGTGGGATGGGCGACTAAAGTCGCCCCTACAAGTCACCCCCACATCGCCCCGCAAGTCGCTGAACCGTAGGTAGCTGTATACTCGCGGTTTAGTCATTTATGAGCAGCCTGATGTCTGTAAAAGCGCCAACTATTGGATTCGTCTCCCTCGGGTGCCCCAAGGCCCTGGTCGACTCCGAGCACATCCTCACCCGTCTGCGTGGCGAGGGTTACGAGATATCGCCTTCCTACGAAGGCGCCGACCTCGTGGTGATCAACACCTGTGGCTTCATCGATGCCGCGGTCGAAGAATCCCTCGACGCCATTGGCGAAGCCCTCAATGAAAACGGCAAGGTCATCGTGACCGGCTGTCTGGGCGCCAAGTCCGACATCGTCATGGCTGCCCACCCGCAAGTGCTCGCCGTCACCGGGCCGCACGCCACCGAGCAGGTCATGAGCGAAGTGCACAAGCACCTGCCCAAGCGTCACGATCCCTTCATCGATCTGACCCCGCCGCAGGGCATCAAGCTCACGCCTGACCACTACGCCTACCTCAAAATTTCCGAAGGCTGCAACCACCGCTGCACCTTCTGCATCATCCCGTCCCTGCGCGGCGACCTGGTCAGCCGGCCCATCGGCGAAGTCATGCGCGAGGCCGAAAACCTCGTCAATGCCGGCGTCAAGGAACTCCTCGTCGTCTCGCAAGACACCTCCGCCTACGGCGTCGACACCAAGTACCGCACCGGCTTCTGGGGCGGCAAGCCCATGCGCACCAAGCTCTACGACCTGTGCAACGCCCTCGGCGACCTGGGCGTGTGGGTGCGTCTGCACTACGTTTATCCCTATCCCAGCGTCGATGACATCATCCCGCTGATGGCCGAGGGCAAAATCCTGCCGTACCTCGACGTGCCCTTCCAGCACGCCAGCCCGCGCATCCTCAAGGCCATGAAGCGTCCGGCCAGTGCCGAAAACAACCTCGAGCGCGTCCGCCGCTGGCGCGAGATCTGCCCCGATCTCACCATCCGCTCCACCTTCATCACCGGCTTCCCCGGCGAGACCGATGCCGAATTCGAAGAGCTGCTGCAGTTCCTCGACGAAGCCAAGCTCGACCGCGTCGGCGCCTTTGCCTACTCGCCCGTCGAAGGTGCTGCCGCCAACGAACTCCCCGGTGCCGTCCCCGAAGAAATCCGCGAACAGCGCCGCATCCAGCTCATGGAGTTCCAGGAAGACATCTCCACCGAACGCCTCGAGCGCTTCATCGGCCGCGAAATGACCGTGCTGGTAGACGAGATCGACGAGGAGGGCGCTCTGGCCCGCTCGCCCGGTGACGCCCCCGAGATCGACGGCCTGGTCGTCATCCCGAACGGCGAACACCTCCAGCCCGGCGAATTCGCCCGCGTCCGCATCACCGACTGCGACGTGCACGACCTCTACGCCGAACCCATGTAAAAAGCGCGACCTGTAGGGGCGACTTCAGTCGCCCGCCTTTTCGTTGATCAACCACCGATGGGCGACTGAAGTCGCCCCTACAGTCGCCCCTACAAAACAGCCCCCATGAAACGTCCCCCCCGCATCGGCATCGCCCTCGGCAGCGGCTCCGCCCGCGGCTGGGCGCATATCGGGGTACTGCGCGCCCTGGCGCGCGAGGGCATCGAGCCGCAGATCATCAGCGGCTGCTCCATCGGCGCCTTTGTGGGCGCCGTTGCTGCGTCTGGCGACCTCGGCAAGCTCGGCACCTGGGTCGAAGCCCTCGGCTGGCAGGACGTGGTCGGCCTGATGGACATGGGCCTGCGCGGCGGGCTCATCAAGGGCGACAAGCTCATCAGCTTTTTTGAGCGCAATTTTGTCGACCGCGATTTCACCACGCTGCCGCATCTCTTTGGCTGCGTCGCCACCGACCTGCAGAGCGGCCACGAAGTCTGGCTGCGCGAAGGCAGCGTCTCGGCCGCCGTGCGCGCCTCCATCGCGCTGCCCGGCCTCATGACCCCCTCGTGGCAGGACGGACGGCTGCTGGTCGACGGCGGACTCGTCAATCCCGTGCCGGTTTCCCTGGCCCGTGCCATGGGCGCCGACATGGTCATCGCCGTCGATCTCAACTCCGACGTGGTCGGCGCCGCCTGGCGCAACCGGGCCGAAGCCTCGCCCCCCGATCCGTCGTCCGGCTGGTCGGCCAAGCTGCTGGCCCGCTTCGGCCGCAACGGCAAACCCGTGGCCGACGCCAGCGAAGACACCCCCGAAAGCCTGCCCTCCATGCTCACCGTCATGCAGAGCAGCATCTCCATCATGTCCGTCCGCATCGCCCGCAGCCGCCTGGCCGGCGAACCCGCCGACGTACTGATCTCCCCCCGCCTGGCCCAGCTCGGCCTGATGGACTACCACCGCGGCGCCGAAGCCATCGCCGAAGGCGAAGCCGCCGTCGAACTCGCCCTCCCCACCATCCGCCGCGCCCTCCGACACCTGTAGGGGCGACATGTAGGGGCGACTTCAGTCGCCCACCCCCCGTTGATCAACCGCCGATGGGCGACTAAAGTCGCCCCTACACGCCGCTGCACCCCAACTTTCCGAGTCCTTATCCATGCCTGCCTTCCTCGACACCTTGCGGGACATTGTTGGCCTTCCCCATTGCCTCACTGCCGACGCCGACATGGCGTCATATCTCACCGACTGGCGGGGGCGATACACGGGGAGGGCGCAGGCGGTGGTGTTGCCGGCGGATACCCAGCAGGTCGCCGCCGTCATGCGCGCCTGTGCCGCCGCCAATTGCCCGGTCGTCCCGCAAGGCGGAAACACCGGCCTGTGCGGCGGCGCAACGCCCCTCGGTGACGGCGCCGCCATCGTCATCAATCTCTCGCGCCTGCGCCAGATTCGCCACGTGGACGCCGCCAACAACGCCATCACCGTCGAAGCCGGCGTGCCGTTGGCCCTCGTGCAGGCCGCGGCGGAGGAGGTGGATCGCCTCTTCCCCCTGTCCCTGGCCAGCGAAGGCTCCTGCGAAGTCGGCGGTGTGATTTCCACCAACGCCGGCGGTGTGCAGGTGCTGCGCTACGGCAACACTCGCGAACTGGTGCTCGGGCTCGAAGTGGTGCTGCCCAGCGGCGAAATCTGGAACGGTCTGCGTGCCCTGCGCAAAGACAACACCGGCTACGACCTCAAGCAGCTTTTCATCGGCGCCGAAGGCACCCTCGGCATCGTCACCGCCGCCACCCTCAAACTCTTTCCGCGCCCCCGCAGTGCTGTCACCGCCTGGCTGGCGGTGGCCGATCCGGCTGCTGCGGTCGGCCTGCTGGCGCGTTTGCGTGGCGTGGCTGGCGACCGCGTCACTGCTTTCGAGCTGATCAGCCGCCCGTCCCTTGATCTGGTGCTCCAGCACATTCCCGGTGCGCGCGCCCCGCTCGAGGGCGTGCACCCCTGGTATGTACTCGTCGAACTCACCGACACTCAGGCGGATGCCGATCTGGCCGGCCTGCTCGAAGCCGAGCTCGAACTCGCCATCGGCGACGGTGCCGTGCTCGATGGCGCCATCGCCGCCACCGGCACCCAGGCCACCGCCCTGTGGAGCCTGCGCGAGAACATCTCCGAAGCCCAGAAGCGCGAAGGCGTCAGCATCAAGCACGACATCTCGGTACCCGTCAGCGCCATCCCGGAGTTCATCGCGCGCGCCGGCGCCGCCCTGCAAGCCTGCTACCCGGGCATCCGCATCGTCGCCTTCGGGCACGCGGGCGACGGTAACCTGCACTACAACCTGTCCCGCCCCAGCCACGACGAAAACGCCGCCTTCATCGCCCGCACCGAAGAAGTAGGGCGCATCGTTCACGACCTGGTGCACGCCCTCAACGGCTCCATCTCCGCCGAGCACGGCATCGGCCAGCTCAAGCGTGCGCTCATGCCCCAATACAAGTCCGCCATCGAGCTCGATCTCATGCGCGGCATCAAGGCCTTGTTCGACCCGCAGGGGCTGATGAATCCGGGCAAGGTGCTGTAGGGGAGGGCGCCCGAAAAGTGACGGAATTTTTTACACTCATTGACAGTTGGCGTCCGCCCTCAGAAAAAACGTGAAAGGGGTTTACAAGGCAGGGGGTCGTGTCTATAATGCGCTTCTCGTTGCACGGGGGTATAGCTCAGCTGGGAGAGCGCTTGCATGGCATGCAAGAGGTCATCGGTT
>JAOAUC010000063.1 GCA_030157785.1 Zoogloea oleivorans | reverse complement strand
CGTGGGCGGACGAGGCGAGGAATTTGTCGGTGGCGTTCATGAAGGCTCCTTGGGGAGGGCCGCCGGAGAAAGGAAAAGCGGCAGGAGCCACGTTTCCCTACGCCGGCATGACCCGGATCAGGTTCGGAGGGTAAGTCTCAGCCGTGCGCTCATGCGCCGCGGCACCCCTAACGTATGGGCTGGAAAGTACTGGAAGAGAACGGTAAACGCAAGATTTGGCGGGAGTTTTTGTTGTTTCCGGGGTTTTCCTAAAGCTTTGGCCCCGGGGCGCCGAAATAAGGGGCATCTGGCCGGTTGTCGGCCTCGCGTCTTTCCCGGAGAAGCAACATGCGCCCTCGCATGCGTCCCCTCGCTGCCCTGCTGGTTCTTGCCGGCACCACTTCTGCTCTGGCTGCCGACTGGCAGACCATCGCGTCCGACAAGAAGCGCACGATCGAACTCGACCGGGCCAGCATCCTCCAGTCCGACCCGGGCACCAAGGTGGCCTGGGGGCGGATCGTCCTGTCCGAAGCCGAAGCGGGCACGGCCGGCTACACCACAGTCAAGGCGCTCAACCGCTACGACTGCAAGAGCCAGACTTTCGCCACCATCAAGCGGGTGTACCTCGATGCCGATTCGGCGGTGATCAAGGACGAGAAGGTCAAGGTCGAGAAGGATATGCCGGTGGCTGCCGGCAGTGTGGACGAGAAGCTGTGGCGCGATGTGTGCAAGCCCGCCGGTGGCGTGGCCGATATTTCCCAGCTGGCAAAAACTGCTTCGAAGGCGGCCCAGGCCACCCAGTCCGGCAAGCCCGAGTTGCGTCCGGCAGATTACCGCCCCGGCAAGGGGGCCGAGAAGCCGGCTGTTACGCAGGTCTCCGAGGGCAAGGCGGAGCATCCGGTCGATGCGCCCGCGCCCATCAAGAAGAATTTCATCGACAAGCCGGCGCCGCCGCCCCGGGCCGAGCCGGTTGAAAAAGCACCCGAGAAGCCCGCTCGCGTCGAGGCGCCGCGGCCGGAAGTGCAGCGTGTCCCCGTCTATATTCCGCCACCCCGTCCGCGTCCGCGGGTGATCCGCTCGCCGGTGATCAACGTGGAGGCGCATGCCGGTCATGGCCCTGCCGCGCCGGGGACGCCGCTGGCGCATCATGAAATCCACTGGAGCTACGATGGCGATGGCGGGCCGCCCAACTGGGCCAGCATGAAGCAGGAGTGGCAGTTGTGCGGCAATGGCGAACGGCAGTCACCGATCGACATTCGCGAGGGCATCAAAGTTGAGCTGGAGCCGATCCGCTTCGATTACAAGCAGTCCGAATTCCGCGTCGTCGACAACGGCCACACCATCCAGGTGAACCTGGGGCAGGGCAATACGATGTCGGTCATGGGGCGCATGTACGACCTGGTCCAGTTCCATTTCCATCGCCCGTCGGAAGAGCGCATCAATGGCCGGGGCTTCGACATGGTGGTGCACCTGGTGCACAAGGATCTGGATGGCCGTCTGGCGGTTGTCGCGGTGTTGCTGGAGCGCGGTCAGGCGCATCCACTGGTGCAGACCCTGTGGAACAACCTGCCGCTGGAGAAAAATGCGGATTACTCGCCGGAAGGGGTGTCGATTGATCTCAACCAGCTTTTGCCCGAAAACCGCAGCTACTACACTTACATGGGTTCGCTGACGACGCCGCCATGCAGCGAGGGTGTGCTGTGGATGGTGATGAAGCAGCCGGCGCAGCTCTCGGCAGAGCAGATCGGCATCTTCTCGCGGCTTTATCCGATGAATGCCCGGCCCGTGCAGTCGGTCCGCGGACGTCTGATCAAGGAATCACGCTGAACCGGGGGGTTCCCGCATGCCCGTTGCCGCCGCTGTCCAGACTCATCCGGGGCAATCTTTCCGGACCCTGGTAACGGCGGTTCTGCTTGGACTGGGGCTGGTGACAGCCTTTGTCTTTTATTCGCTGGAAAAGAGTTACGAACGGCACCAGGCCGCCGCCGAAGAAAACCTCGAGAATCTCACTCTCAGCCTCGAGCATTTTCTTCACGCGCATTTTCAGGCTGTAAACCTGGCTCAGCAGAGTGCCGCCGAGGAGTTTCAGCGGCTGGACGAGCAGAGTCCTTTTCCGGCTGATGCCTTTACCGCCTACCTGAGCAGTCTGCACCAGCGTCTGCCCAACGTGGCGGCGATCCGTGCCGCCGATGAGGCGGGCGCAGTCCGGTTCGGGGCGGGGGTGGATCCGGGGCGAACGATCAGTGTCGCCGAACGTCAGTTTTTCCAGGAAACCGCTGCCGACAAACGGCTGGTGTTCGGCTTGCCCCTCAAGTCCCGGGTTAGCGGGGAATGGGTCTTTCCGCTCTCGTATCCGCTGTTCCACAAGGACGGCAGCTTCGGCGGGGCGGTCTATATCAATACCGACAAGGCCCGCATTGCCGATCTGTTTGCGTCGATGAAGGTGGGGCCGCATGGCGTGGTGACCCTCTTTGATCAGCAGCGCCGGGTGCTGATCCGTTACCCGGACCGGGCTGAACTGCAGGACGAGAAGGTAGTGATCCTCTCGGCGCCGGAAACGATTGGCGCGCTGCAGGCCGGCAGCACCCAGGCTACCTTCCAGAGCGTCAGCACGGTGGATGGCCAGTTGCGCACCCATTCCTTCCGCAAGATCGGCAACTACCCCGTTTACATCCTCGTTGGCCTGGCTCGGGTGGACTATCTCGCACCGTGGCGGCATGAGCGGCTGGTCGCCTGCGGTTTTCTGGCGATTCTTGCGGGTGGCTTGCTGACCCTTTGCATGGCCTTGCGGCGGTCGTGGCTGCGCCGTGACGAGGCTCTGATGCAGGTGATGGCGGCCGAGGTGGACTTGCGCCGCTCGGTGTCAGCCCTGACGGTGTCCGAGGCGCGCTTCCGCACCCTGACCGATGGTCTGCCGCAGATGGTGTGGGTGGGTGGCAGCGATGGCCGCATTGAATATTTCAGTCATCACTGGAGTGAGTTCACCGGTCATCCGCTGGACGAGCTGACGGCGGACAAGGGCTGGCGGAAAATTGTGCATCCGGACGATCTCGCGTCGTTTTCCCATGCGTGGTATGAGGCTGCTGCCGCAGGGCGTGAATTTCAGGCTTCTTGCCGCCTCGGCCGTCACGACGGCGTCTGGCGGGTGTTTGACTGCCGGGCGGTGCCCCAGCGAGACGAGTCGGGGTGCGTGAGGAACTGGATTGGCAGCTGTACGGATATTTCGGAGGCCGAGGAGGCCCGCGAGGCGCTGTTGCGGACCAAGGAGCAGGCCGTGGACGCGAGCCGGCTCAAGTCGGCGTTTGTAGCCAACATGAGTCATGAAATTCGCACGCCGCTGAATGGCGTGCTCGGCCTGGCGCAGATCGGCTTTCGCGACAGTGCACCCGCCGAGCCGGCACGCCGGATCTTTGAGCGCATCCTGGCGTCGGGCAAGTTGTTGCTGGGCATCATCAATGACGTGCTGGATTTTTCGAAAATCGAGGCAGGCAAGCTCGGCATCGAGTCGGTGCCTGTCAATCTGCCGGAAACCCTGTCCGTTGCTGTGGAGTCGATGCGGGACCGGGCTGGCGATAAGGGGCTGGGTTTGCACCTCGAACTGGCTTCGGGGCTCCCCGCCGCCTGTCTGAGTGACCCCCTGCGGCTCAACCAGATCCTGACCAACCTGCTCTCCAATGCCATCAAGTTTACCGCGCTTGGCGAGGTGCGCCTGTTTGCCTGCCGTGATGGCAAGCGTTTGCAGCTACGGGTGAGCGACACCGGCATCGGCATGAGCGAGGAGCAGTTGGCCCGGTTGTTTGTGCCCTTCGAGCAGGCGGATGGTTCGACGACCCGGCGTTTTGGGGGAACAGGCCTGGGGCTGGTGATTACCCGGCGGCTCGTGGAGATGCTCGGTGGCACGATCCGGGTGTTCAGCAGGGAAGGGCAGGGCAGCCGCTTCGAGGTTTCCCTGCCGCTGATCGATGTGCCCGACGGCGTTGCGGACGCGGTGCCTGCTGCTGGCAGCCCGGGCTTGCGCTTGCAGGGTATCCGCGTTCTTGCGGCCGAGGACAACCAGGTAAACCAGCTGGTGCTGGAAGATGCGCTGCTCTTTGAGGGCGCGCTCGTCACTCTGGTCGGCGATGGCCGGCAGGCGGTCGAGCGCATTGAGAGGGACGGTGCCGCGGCCTACGACGTGGTGCTGATGGATGTGATGATGCCGGTGATGGATGGCCACGAGGCGGCGAGCCGTATCCATTCGATGGCCCCGGCCTTGCCGATCATCGGTCAGACGGCCCATGCCATGGCCGAGGAGCGGGACCTTTGCCTGCGCTCGGGGATGTGCGACTGCATTACCAAACCCCTTGATCCCGAGGTCCTGGTGGCGGTGATCAAGGCCAGCCTGCCCTGTTTGGGCGAAGGGGCCTGAAGGCTTCTGCGCGGGCCCGCTTATCCGCGCACCCGGGCCTCCAGCTCCAGTACCAGTCCGTCGAGCAGATCGGCCAGCTCGCCGGCGAGGGTGCGGCTGGTGGGGGTGCCCTCACGGGCAGCCTGATCGGTGGCTGCAGCAAGCTCATGGACTGCGTTGGCCTTGAGCGTTCCGGCTGTCCCCTTGATGCTGTGGGCCACGAAAGACAGCTCGGACAACTCTCCTTCGCCGGCGGCAAGTTCGCGCAGGCGGACAGCGCTGATCCGGTAGTTGGTCAGGGCCTTGTCGGCGAGTTTGGTCACAAAGCTGGTTTTGCCCCGGAACTGGGTCTCGAGGGCACGCCAGTCGACCATGCCGTCGGGGCATGCGGTGTCTGCAGATGGGGCGGTGGAGGGCATCGTTGCACTTCCCGTGTGTTGGGCCAAGGGGCGGCGACTGTGCCGGCAGATTTCAGTGATGAGCAGATCAAGGCTGATCGGCTTGGGAATGTGGGCCAGCATGCCGGCAGCCAGGCAGCTCGCACAGGTTTCTTCGTCGGCATGTGCGGTCAGGCCGAGGATGGGGAGCGTGGGGTGGTGTTCGTGGATGCGGCGGGTCAGTTCGTAGCCGTCCATTCCGGGCATCTGGATGTCGGTGAGGATGATGTCGTAGTGGTCGGCTCCGACGTGCTGAAGGCGGGCCAGCGCGTCGGCTCCGCTGTTTGTGCAATCGATCCGGGCGCCCTCGTGTTCGAGCAGGCTGGCCAGGACCATCCGGTTGATTTCGTTGTCATCCACGGCCAGGACTCTGTAGCCGGCAATCGGCGTGCTGGCTGTTGTTGCTGAATCGAAGGCCTCGGCGGGGGCGGCGCGCAGGCAATCCACAAAGTGGCGGATCCGCAGGGGGCGTTCTATGAGGGGGAGGCGCCCGTTCAGCTTGTCCGGCAGTCCGGTGCCGTCGATTTCCTCGATGCGCCCGGCGAGGGCGGTGTGCCGGCCACTGGCGCGCAGGGTGCCCAGCCATTTTCGCCAGGAAGGTGCGCCGTCGGTGAAGCGGGCGTCGACGACAACAAGGGCGTCGGTGGGCAGTGCGGGGCCGGGCTTGTCGATGAGGCTGACCTGGATCCCGCGGGCCTGCAGGCCGTCCCGCAGTGTGCCGGACTCTTCCGGCGGAAAACCGGCCAGGACAATCGGCACGGCAGGTGGGGGGGCGTCGTCGAAGCGGGGGGCGACAAGGGGGACCCGCACGGAGAACGTGCTGCCGACCCCGGGGGTGCTGCTGACCTGGATGTCGCCGCCCATGGCGGCAACGATCCGGGAGCTGATCGACAGGCCCAGCCCGGTGCCGCCGAAGCGTCGGGTGGTGGAGCCGTCGGCCTGCTCGAAGGGCTGAAAGAGGCGTCCGACCTGTTCCGGACTCATGCCGATGCCCGTGTCGCTGATCTGCAGGCATAGCATGTCGCCGTCCGCCTGGGCAGCGAGGGTTACCGAGCCCCGCTCGGTGAACTTGATGGCGTTGCCAAGCAGATTGACCAGCACCTGGGACAGGCGCAGCGGGTCGCCTTCGCAATGAACGGGCAAGGGTTGCTCGCGAATCTCGAAGCGGAGGCCGCTGGCAAAGGCGCGCTCGGCGGTCAGCGTGACGGCGCTGTCGATGACCTTGCCCGGATCGAAGCCGATGTGCTCCACGCGCAGTTTGCCTGCCTCGATCTTCGAGCAGTCGAGGATGTCGTTGATGATCGCCAGCAGATGCTGACCGGATTCGAGGATGCGCACGAACTGGTGTTCGGCCTTGCGTCCGCTGGAACTGCGCTGCCCTAGCTGGGCCAGCCCGAGAATGGCGTTGAGGGGGGTGCGGATCTCGTGGCTCATGTTGGCGAGGAATTCGCTGCGCACCCGCGCCAGACGTTCGGCTTCGCTTCGGGCGTCTTCGTGGGCCTGCTCCACCCTTCGGCGCTCGCGCATCTCGAGTATCACGATGAACAGTACGGCCAGCGGAATTGCCCCCACCGCTACCAGCAGCAGGGAGGGGATCGACTGGGCTTCGAGTTCCCGTTCGGTGATCAGCGCGGAGAGGGACAGGGGTGAGCCCTCGATGCCCTGTTTGATCGCGGCGATGGCCCGGTCCTGGCCCGCGGCGGGAAGGTCCAGATTCTGGCGGGTGTCGTTGAAGCGCATGCCGGCAAACAGCTGCATGATCTCGGGGCGCGAGAAAACCTCCGGGTCAATCCGGGAAACGGGTTCCCCGGTGGCGGTGATCAGAATGGCTTCGGGGCGGCGCAAATTTTGCGTGACGGCCCGGCCTTCCATGGCGACAACGGGGCTGTAGGCAATCACGTAGCCGCGCAGTTTGTCCTTGAGCTTCACCGGGCTGGTGAAGCGGAGCTGATCGCGGGAGTCCAGCAGGGTGACGCCGGCGGTGTCGCCCAGTTGGGGGGCGAGACGGGTGAAGTCCTCGCGCCAGTCCTTGCTGGCGGTGCCGGATTGGCCGATCAATTGCCCCGTTTCATCAATGAGGAGGATCTGCCCGTAGATGGACATGCCACCCAGGCGCTTTTGTTCCAGTAGATGCTCGAACTTGTCTACGATGGCCTGGACGTTGATGCTCAGGCCGTATTCGACGCTCATCCCCATGTCCCGACTCGAGAAGTAGTTGGCGATGACTTCGGAGGTGGCCAGGTCGGCCAGGTCGTTACGACGCTCGGAGAAGTAATACGAGATGCCGCCGGCCTCCTTTTCGAGTTCCAGGCGGGCAGAGCCGAGGAGGTTTTGTTCCAGGCGTTGCTGGATGTGCAGGTTGTAGAAGAGCACGCCCACCGCATAGGCGATGAAGATCAGGAAAGCGATGGCGCTTTTGCGGTAGCGCTTCAGCAGGGGCTCGGCGGTGGGCATGCTCGGGGTTCAGTCCTTGGCCGGAATGTCCTGGAAGAAGCCGGGCAGGTAGCGCGGGGCGACCCGGAAGTATTTCTTGATCAGTTTCATGTAGGTGCCGTCGGCCTTGATGCCGGCGAGGAAGCGGTTGAAGGCTTCACGCAGTTCGGGGGAATCCTTGCGGAAGGCGGCGGCCATGCGCTGCTCGTCGGAAATCGGCCCGATGATCTTGAACTGGCCAGGCCATTTTTCGACGGCGATCATGATGTCGGGCACGTCGAGCAGGGTCATGTCGGCCTCACCCTTGACGACTGCAGGAACGATGTCGTTAACGGAGAGGCTCCCGGTGAAGCGCTTGAGCTGAAAGCCCTTGCCCTCGAGGTCGTAGAGCTTGGGGTCGAGGCAGACGTTGTCCATCACGAAGGTGGAACCGTGCTTCATCATTGCCTTGGTGGCCTTGATGTCCTGGTTGCGATTGCCGGTCGGCTTGATGGGTTGGGCCGCGGACTGGGGGCGGGCGAGCAGCCAGACGGCGGACGGGAAGGTCGGGTCGGAGTAGTCGATGAACTTCTTGCGGATCGGCAGCACGGTGAGGCCGCTGGCGATGATGTCGCCGCGTACCGGGCGGCTGGCGGTTTCGCGGGGCGTGGGCTTGTACTCGATGGTCTTGCCGGTCAGATCGCTGATGAGGTTGGGCCAGGTGCTGGGAACATATTCGTAGCGCACGCCGATGTGGCGGGCGAAGAGCTGGACGATCTCCACGTCGAGGCCGTCGCCGCTGCCGGTGATGAAATTGGCGTAGGGCACGCCCAGATGGCGCAGGACGCCGCGTTCGCGGATTTCCTTGAGGTCGTCGGCGAAGGCGCCGGGCACGAAAAGCAGCAGGGCCAGCGACAGGATGCAACGCCAGCGGGAGCGGCTGAAGAAGGATTTCGGCATGTTCTTTCCCTGTGGCTGGAGGGGGCGGGCCGACGCACGGCCTGATTCTGCTCTTAACGGGCTTTATGCCGGAATCTTTATGCCGGAGCTATGGCGGGAAACCGGTATGGGTATGGGGGGCCGGCCGCTCGGCAAGGAAGCGCTCGAGGCGCTCATGGGTGCAGAAGCCGACGTTGAAGCGCAGGAAGCCGGAGGGCTGGTTCTGGGGCCGGAAAACGTTGCCCGGGGCGAGCAGGATGTCCTCTCGCGCCGCCTGGCGGGCGAGTCCGGCGGTGTCGGTGAGGCCGGGCACCCGGGCCCACACGAAGGGCCCGCCGCGGGGTTCGGGCTCGGGTTTGAGGCCGACCCGTTCGAGCATGCGCAGGGCCTGTCCGGTGGCCTCCGAGAGGCGGCCCTTGAGGCGGTCGAGGAGCTTGCGGTAGTGGCCGTCGGTGAGGAGCTGATGGACCAGTTGTTCGGAAAGCTCGGCGGACGACATCATCGAGACGATCTTCACGTCGGTGAATAAATGCGCCAGATCCGGCCGGCAAGCCAGGAAGCCGACCCGCAGGTTGCCGGAGATGGTCTTGGAGAAACTGGCCGTGTAGATCACCCGAGACAACTGATCGAGACTGGCCATGCGGGTGGCGGCATCGGGGGCGATGTCGCCATAGATGTCGTCCTCGACCACCATGAAGTCGTGCTTCTCGGCCAGTTGCAGGATGCGGAAGGCGGTGGCCGGCGAGAGGTTGCAGCCGGTGGGGTTGTGCAGCACCGAGTGGGTGAAGAAAAGCTTGGGCTGGTGCTCGGCGAGGAGCGCTTCGAGGGCCTGCACATCCGGCCCGTCCGGGGTGCGCGGCACGCCGAGCAGGGCAACACCGTAGAGGCGCAGGTTGCCGAACAGGTTCCAATAGCCCGGGTCGTCCACCAGCACGCAGTCGCCGGGCTTGAGGAAGTAGCGGCAGATGATGTCCAGCGCCTGATGCACGCCGTAGGTGAGGACGATCTGCTCCGGCGTGGCACCGATGCCGATTTCCGCCAGGCGCACCTGCAACTGGGCGCGCAGGGGGGCGTAGCCCTGGGCGCTGCCGTAGCTCACCGGGCGCACGTCGCTACGCCGCGACAGGCTGCGCAGGGCGCGCAGCACGCCGGCTTCGTCGAGCCAGCTGGCGGGCAGGCTGCCGGCGCCGGCGAGGATGCGTGCGGGGCGGTCGAGGGCCATTTCGCGCATCAGCCAGGCGGCGTCGATGGCCCGTTCAATGGTTTCGCCCGAACGCGCTGCGCCAGCGGGCACGGGCCGGCTTGCCACATAGAAGCCGGAACCCCGGCGGGATTGCAGATGACCCAGGGCGACCAGCCGGTCGTAGGCCTCGACGACGGTGAAGCGCGACACGCCGTATTGTTCGGCGAACTGGCGAATCGGCGGCAGGCGCGCGCCGGGGCGCAGGACGCGGTCGTCGATGCGGGTGCGGATGGCGCTGACGATCTGGTCCACCAGCGGGGTGGCGTTGTCAGCGGAGAGGACGATGTGCAGCATGGAGCGGCTCCGGTGTATCGGTCGGGCGACCGGGCCGGAGGGGCTGCGGTGGCCGGTACGGGATGGCAGTTTGTCCGGATAGTGTATCTGTGGTGCTGCAGAATTGTCCGTTATTGTCAGGTTCCGTCGATGCTGTTCATGAAGGAGTCCTGCCATGCCCCGCCTTGTTGCCAGCTTGCTTTGCGTGTTTGCTGCGGCGCTGTTTGCTGTGCCGGTGGCCGCGGCCGGCACGGGAGGTGTGGAGTTCTATGCTGCGGATCTGAAGTGGGTGCTGCTCGCGGCACCGGGCAGTGGTGTCGTACAGGTGCTCGACGTTAGCCGCGGCGTCACACCGCTGGCAAGTTTGCGCAACGCCCGTCGCGGCACGGTGTTGGCCGTGCATGTGCAGCGGGCGAGCCGCCGGGTGTGGGTGCTGGCCGACTCCGGGCTGGACGTTCATGACGGCTTCAACGGTCATCTGCTGGGGCACTGGGCGGCGCCGGAGGGCGTGCGTCTTGAGCGTCTGGAGACGAACAGGGCCGGGCAGCTGGAAGCGTGGAGCGCCGCCCGGCCCTACGAGGCGCAGGTCGGTGCCGCCGTGCTGGTGCCCGCCGGGGCGCGGGTGACGATGCGCTGAGTGCCAGCGTGGCCCGGCCTGATGGACGCAGGGCCCGGACTTGGTCCACAGTATCGGCTTGATCTCATTCCGGTGAAGAAGCGCATGGATGGGGAGAGCCAGACTACCTCGACCCTCGGCCGCATACCGCGCGGCATCTGGGCGCTGGGTTTTGTTTCGATGCTGATGGACATCTCGTCGGAGATGATTCACGCGCTGTTGCCGGTTTATCTGGTGACGGTGATGGGCACCTCGATGCTGACGGTGGGCTTTATCGAAGGCATTGCCGAGGCGACCGCGGCGATCACCAAGGTGTTCTCCGGCGCCCTGTCCGACTGGCTGGGGCGGCGCAAGCTGCTGGCGGCCATTGGCTACGGGCTGGCAGCCTTCACCAAGCCTGTCTTTCCCTTGGCCGAGACGGTGGGTTGGGTGGTGGCAGCGCGCTTTGTCGATCGCATCGGCAAGGGCATCCGCGGCGCTCCCCGCGATGCGCTGATCGCCGATCTGGCTCCTCCCGGGCTGCGCGGGGCGTCCTTTGGTTTGCGCCAGTCCCTCGACACGGCGGGGGCTTTTCTCGGCCCGCTGCTGGCCATCGGCCTGATGGCGCTGAGCGCCAACAATATTCCGCTGGTGTTCTGGGTGGCTGTGGTGCCGGCCTTCGGCGCCGTGGCGCTGATTGTCTTCGCAGTACATGACGCACCTGACGCGGATGGCGCCGGCGCGCCGCGAGTACCCTTGTCGCGGGCCGAGTTATCGCGCCTGCCGCCGGTTTACTGGGCCATCGTCGGTATCTCGGCAGTTTTTACCCTGGCGCGCTTCAGCGAGGCGTTTCTGGTGCTGCGGGCGCAGGAGACCGGTGTGGCCCTGATGCTGATCCCGGCTGTGCTGGTACTGATGAACCTGGTGTATTCCGCCTCGTCCTACCCGGTGGGCGTGCTTGCCGACCGGTGCCACCGGGGCACGTTGCTGGCTGCGGGCTTTGCCGTGCTGGTGGTGGCGGATCTGGCCCTGGCGCTGGTCGGGGGCGTGCCTGGCCTGGCCCTTGGCGTGATTCTATGGGGGCTGCATATGGGCATGACCCAGGGGCTGCTGGCCACATTGGTTGCTGAGGTGGCGCCGGCATCCTTGCGCGGCACCGCTTTCGGCGTGTTCAATCTGGTTGGCGGTCTTGCGCTGCTGGCGGCGAGCGTGATTGCCGGTGGTTTGTGGGATGCCTTTGGTGCGCAGACCACCTTTCTGGCCGGTGCGGCGTTTGCGGCCCTGGCCTTGCTGGGCATTCTGCCGCTGCTCAGACACCCGGCTGCTCGCTGACTGCAGCCTGTTTCTTGAACATTCCGGAGCTTTGCATGCCAACCCTGATGAACCCGGTGTCGATCCCTCACACGTCGCGGGTCCGCGTTCCATGATCCGCTACGGTGACGGTGAATCGCTCGACGTGGCGGACATCGTGCGGGTATTTGAAGCGTCCGGCATCAATCGCCCGATTGATGCGCCGGAGCGGATCGCACGCATGTTTGCCGCATCGAACGTGGTGCTGTCCGCCTGGTCGGGCAGCCGGCTGGTGGGGGTTTGCCGGGCGCTGACCGACTTCAGCTATTGCTGCTATCTCTCCGATCTCGCCGTGGACAAGGCTTTCCAGGGGCAGGGCATCGGCACGCAACTCGTCGCGGCCTTGCAGCGCAAGCTGGGCGAGGAGGTGTCCATCGTGCTGCTGTCGGCGCCCGGAGCGATGTCGTGGTACCCGGAGGCGGGCTTCTCGGCGCTGGACAACGCCTTCACGATCCGCCGGACGCGTTGATGGCCTTTAAACGCCCGGCGCCAGGCCAGGCGTCCCGGGCCATCACGAGAGCATCAGCTTCATCTCGGTTTCTTCGCTGCGCACCATGTCCAGCACCAGGTTGGCAAACTCGTCATCGTAGTTGTCGGTCCAGGTGCCGCTCTTGTCGTCGGTAACGAGGGGCTCGAAGCTCATGTCGAGGAAGGAGCCGTTGCCCATGTTGAGGACATCCGCGCCGTCGGCGGTCTTCTCCAGAATCCAGTCGTCCGGGACTTCCATTTCCAGCTTGATGCTGACCAGTAATTTTTTCATGTGCCACCTCTGAGTTCTGCCAGGGAGCAAATCTACCATCCGGATGCTTTCAGCACTGCCTTTACACGCAGCAAAAGTTCGCTCATCATTAATAACTGACCAGTTAGTCATTAGTTTTGAGTGCCATGACCGAAATCGAATCCACCCGCAGGCAGCGTCGCAAGGAAGCCCGTCCGGCTGAACTTGCCGCGGCGGCCTTGTCCCTGTTCATCGAAAAAGGCTTCGCCGCCACCCGTCTGGATGAGGTGGCGGCCCGGGCCGGGGTGTCGAAGGGCACGCTGTATCTCTACTTCGACAGCAAGGAAGCCCTTTTCAAGGCCGTGATCGAGGAGGGCGTGGTGCCGCTGTTCGAAGAGTTCGAGGCCAAGCTGGAAACCCTCAAGGACGATCCCGAGCGCCTGCTGCGGGAAATCCTGCTGGGCTGGTGGGCCAAGGTCGGTTCGACGGATCTGGGCGGGATCGGCAAGCTGATCATTGCCGAAGCCGGCAACTTTCCGGAGGTGGCGCGCTATCACCACGATGCGGTGATCGTGCGCTGGATGGCGCTGCTCAAGCGGGCCATCGACCTCGGCGTGGGCAAGGGCGTGTTCCGCCCCTTCGACATCGAGCCCCTGTGCCAGCTGATATTTTTTCCGCTCCTGATGTTGTCGGTATGGAAGAACTCCATGGCCAGCAGTGTTGTTGGCTGTGACGGCCCGCGGCAGATATCCGATAGCTACTTCGACACCTATTTCGACATGATCTTCGGCGGCCTTCTGGTCGCACCCCGACAGGAGCCCAAAGAATGAAGCGCAAACTTTTCCTCAGTGCAGTCGCCCTGGCGGTGCTTGTCGCCTGCTCGAAGCCGGCTCCCGTCGCCGAGGCGCCGCGGCCGGTGGTGGTGCAGAAGCTGGCCCTGGCCTCGGTGTCGGCCGGCGCGATGTATTCCGGCGAGGTGCGCGCCCGCTATGAGTCGGATCTGGCATTTCGCATTGCCGGCAAGGTTGTCGAGCGCAAGGTGGACGTGGGGGCGGTGGTGAAGCCCGGCCAGGTGCTGGCCCGCCTCGACCCGGCCGATGCGGGGCTGAATGCGGAAGCGGCCCGCGCCCAGCTGGCGGCGGCCCGCAACGAATACGCCTTTGCCAAGGCCGAGGTGGAGCGCTACCGCGACCTGGTGGGCAAGAACTTTGTCAGTCGCAGCGTGCTGGAGGCCAAGGAGTCGAGCTTCACGTCGGCGGCTGCACGGGTCGAGCAGGCCCGTGCCCAGGCCACGGTGGCCGGCAACCAGACTGCCTACACGAGCCTCGTGGCCGATCAGGCCGGGGTGATCACCGCGGTGAGTGCCGAGGTAGGGCAGGTGGTGAAGGATTCCGCCGTGGTCATGAAGCTGGCCCGGGACGGGGAGCGCGAAGTGCTGATCGCCATGCCGGAAAGCCGCATCGCCGCACTGCGCGCCGTCGAGCACATCGAGATTCGCCTGTGGAGCCAGCCGGACGTGGCCCTGAAGGGCAAGGTGCGCGAGATTGCGCCGAGTGCCGACGCTGCCACCCGGACCTACGCGGTGCGGGTGAGCATCCTCAACCCTGGCCCGGCGGTGCAACTGGGCATGACCGCCAACGTGATCCTGCCCGATGCGGCAGCCGCGGCGGGCGCTTTGCTGGTGCCGACCAGTGCGGTCTTCGAACACCAGGGCGGCACTGCCGTGTGGGTGATGCAGGCGGAAGGTGCGCTGGTCAAGCCGGTGCTGCGGACCGTGAGCGTGCGCCAGTACCGGGAAGACGGGGTGCTCCTCGCCGGTGGCGTGCAGCCGGGTGAAACCATTGCTGTGGCCGGCGTGCACAAGATCGTTGCCGGCCAGTTGCTGCAGCCGGTGAGCCCCGCCACGCCGGCCGCCGCGCCGCTTGCCGTCAAGACGGGAGCCTGAGCGTGAAGAGTTTCAACCTGTCCGAATGGGCCCTGCGGCACCAGCCGCTGGTGCGCTACCTGATCGTCGCGCTGGCGCTGATCGGCGTTCTGTCCTACCAGAAGCTCGGCCAGTCGGAAGACCCGCCCTTTACCTTCAAGGTGATGGTGGTGCGTACCGAATGGTCGGGCGCGTCGGCCCGGGAGGTGGAAGAGCAGGTCACCGACCGTATCGAAAAGAAGCTCCAGGAAGTGCCCTTCGTGGACGTTCTGCGCAGCTATTCCCGGCCGGGCGAGTCGGTGGTGCTGTTTGTGGCCAAGGATTCGACGCCGACCAAGGAGGTGCCGGACGTCTTCTATCAGGTGCGCAAGAAGATTGGCGATATCAAGGGCACGCTGCCGACCGGCACCCGCGGGCCCTTTTTCAACGATGAGTTCGGTGACGTCTTCGGCAATATCTACGCGCTGACCGGCGACGGCTTCGACTACGCCAAGCTCAAGGCGGAGAGCGAGAAGATCCGCGCCGAATTGCTGCGTGTGCCCAGCGTGGCCAAGGTGGAGCTGATTGGCGAGCAGGAGCAGCGCATCTACGTGGAACTGTCCAACACCAAGCTGGCGACCCTCGGCCTCGACGTGCAGACGGTGACCGACGCGCTGGCCCGCCAGAACGCGGTGGCGCCGGGCGGTTACTTCGAGACCAGGGGCGAGCGCATCTACCTGCGCCCCAGTGGTGCCTACGACACCGTCGAGGGCATTCGTGAAACGCGCATCCGTGCCGCCGGGCGTGAGTTCCGCATCGGCGACATTGCCACCGTGGCACGGGGTTTTGTCGAGCCGCCTGCACCGCGCTTCCGCTTTCAGGGGCAGGACGCCCTCGGTCTTGGCGTGTCGATGGCCAAGGGCGGCGACATCATCGCCATGGGCGGCAGCCTGAAGGAAACCGTGGCGCGCCTTCAGGCGCAGCTGCCGGTTGGCCTGGAGCTGACCGAGGTGTCCAGCCAGCCGGACGCCGTGCAGCGTTCGGTGAGCGAGTTCATCCACTCGCTGGCCGAGGCGGTCATCATCGTGCTGGTGGTATGTTTCTTCTCGCTGGGCCTGCGTACCGGGCTGGTGGTGGCCCTGTCGATTCCGCTGGTGCTGGGCGTCACCTTTTTCGGCATGCGCCTGTTTGATGTGGGTCTGCACAAGATTTCGCTGGGCGCGCTGATTCTCGCCCTCGGCCTGCTGGTGGACGACGCCATCATCGCCGTCGAGATGATGCTGGTGAAGATGGAGCAGGGCTGGGAGCGCAGTCGTGCGGCGGCCTTCGCCTACACCAGCACGGCCGGGCCGATGCTCTCGGGCACGCTGGTGACGGTGGCCGGCTTCCTGCCGATTGCCACCGCGCAATCGTCCACTGGTGAATACACCCGCTCGATCTTCCAGGTGAACGCCATTGCCCTGCTGGCCTCGTGGCTGGCGGCGGTGATCGTGGTGCCCTACCTGGGTTACGTGCTGCTGCCGGACCCCCGTGGGCCGAAGAAGCCGAGCTGGCTCGGTCGGCGCTTCCCGCGCCTGGAGGCCTTCAAGGACCGCATTGGTCTGGGCGATCCGCACATTGAGGGCGACGAGGACGCGGTCTTCCGCACGCCGTTCTACAACCGCTTCCGTGCGCTGGTGGACTGGTGCGTGGCCAAGCGCTGGGTGGTCATCGGCACCACGCTGGCGTTGTTTGCGACGGCGATGGTCGGCTTTGGCTTCGTGCAGCAGCAGTTCTTCCCCAACTCGACCCGCCTGGAAGTACTGATCGACCTGCGCCTGCCGGAGGGTTCAAGCCTGCGCGCCACCCAGGCCGAGGTGGAAAAGCTCGAAGGCATCCTCAAGAAGGAGGCCGGCATCCAGAACTACGTGGCCTACGTGGGTACCGGCAGCCCGCGCTTCTACCTGCCGCTGGACCAGCAACTGCCGGCGCCCAACTTCGCCCAGCTGGTGATCCTGACCGACAGCATCCCGGCCCGGGAGGCGTTGCGGGAGCGGATGATCGAACTCTTCAAGCACGACTTTCCGAACCTGCGGGCCAACATCGCCCGGCTGGAAAACGGGCCGCCGGTGGGTTTTCCGGTGCAGTTCCGGGTGAACGGGCCGGATATCCCGACGGTACGCAAGCTGGCCGCCGAAGTGGCCGCGGTAATGCGCGAAAACAGCAATCTGTCGGACGTGCAGCTGGACTGGGATGAGCAGTCGAAAGTCCTGCGGGTCGAGGTGGATCAGCACAAGGCGCGCCTGCTGGGATTGTCCACGCAGGATGTGGCCAACTTTCTCAACACCTCGACGCGGGGCCTGACGGCGACCAGTTACCGGGAGGGCATCGAGTCGATCGATGTGGTGCTGCGCGGCGACGCTTTCGAGCGCGACAAGCTGTCGCTTGTCGCCGAGTTGTCGATCCCGACCCGGGCAGGCAAGTCGGTGCCGCTGGGGCAGGTGGCCACGGTGAGCTACGCCTTCGAGCAGGGCCTGGTGTGGCGCCGCAACCGGGAGCCGAGCATCACCGTGCGCGGCCAGATCTACGACAGCCGCATCCAGGCGCCGACGGTCACGGCCCAGGTCGAGCCGCTGCTGGCGCCGATCAAGGCGAAGCTGCCGGCCGGCTACCGCATCGAGACTGGTGGCGCGGTGGAAGAGAGCGCCAAGGGGCAGAGCTCGGTGAATGCGGGCTTTCCGATCTTCCTGGCGGTGGTGGTGACGGTGCTGATGATCCAGCTGGGCAGCTTCTCGCGAACGACCATGGTGATCCTGACTGCGCCGCTGGGGCTGATCGGGGTGGTGCTGTTCCTGTTGCTTTTCAACCAGCCTTTCGGCTTTGTCGCCATGCTCGGCACCATTGCGCTGTTCGGCATGATCATGCGCAACTCGGTGATCCTGGTGGACCAGATCGAGCAGGACGTGGAGAAGGGCCTGTCGATCTGGAACGCCATCGTCGAGTCGGCGGTGCGCCGTTTGCGCCCCATTGCCCTGACGGCGGCGGCGGCAGTGCTGGCCATGATTCCGCTGACCCGCAGCGCGTTTTTCGGGCCGATGGCGGTGGCCATCATGGGAGGCTTGCTCATTGCCACGCTGCTGACCCTGCTCTTTGTGCCGGCCCTGTATGCGGCCTGGTATAGGGTTAAGCGGGCCTGAACAGCTTGCCGGCCGATGTGGATGATCTGCGAGCTGCACAAGTAAGCTAAAATTCGGAAGTTTTTTCGCAAGCATTCAGGCATGCAGATCATAAATATTAGCTCGTGCTAATATTAACCCGGGAGTCACACAATGAATTTCGAACAAGCACGGTTCAACATGGTCGAGCAACAGATCCGCCCCTGGGAGGTGCTGGATTTTGGCGTGCTCGACCTGCTGATGAGTGTCCGCCGCGAGGAGTTCGTGCCGGAGGCCTACAAGTCGCTGGCCCTGTCCGAGGGGCAGATCCCCCTGGGGCATGGCGAGAGCATGCTGGTCCCGGTGATCGAAGGGAAGATCCTGCAGGCCGTCCAGGTAAAGCGCAGCGACAAGGTCCTTGAAGTGGGTGCCGGTTCCGGTTACTTCGCCGCGCTGCTGGCCGCCAAGGCCGACTGGGTGCGCACCGTCGACATCGAGCCGGCGCTGGTCAATATGGCCCACGACAACCTCAAGCGCTACGGCGTCGAGAACGTCATCGTTGAAGAAGGTGATGCGGTGTGTGGCTGGCCCGGCAGCGCGCCCTACGACCTGATCGTCGTTTCCGGCGGCGTGCCTTTCATCCCCGAAACCCTGCTCCAGCAGGTCAAGGTCGGTGGCCGTCTGTTCGCCTTCGTCGGCGAAGCGCCCCTGATGACCGCCCAGCTCGTTACCTGCGTGGCCGAGGGCGAATATCGCACCGAATCCCTCTTTGAAAACCTGGTTCCGATGATGCGCAACGCACCGCGCAAGAGCCAGTTCAAGTTCTGAGCCCTTCCTTACGATGAAGCAGATCACCCCCCCGCAGCTGGCCGAATGGCTGGCCGACGACAGCCGTCCTGCACCGTTCCTGCTCGATGTGCGCGAGCCGTCGGAATTCGGATTCTGTGCGATTCCCGGTTCAGTCCTGATGCCGATGGCCAGCGTGCCGGCACGCATGCAGGAGCTGGAGCCGGATGCCGAGATCGTGGTGATCTGTCATCACGGCGGGCGCAGCATGCAGGTGGCGATGTTCCTGGAGCGCCAGGGCTTCGCCAACCTGATCAACCTGGCCGGCGGGGTGGCCCAGTGGGCTGCGCAGGTCGACCCGGCCATGCCCCAGTATTGATACGTGCGACAGAAGACGGAGAATGGAATGAGACGGCTGGCAGGACGTAGTTTGGTAGCAGTGGCAGCGGGCTTGATGGCAGTGGGAGCAGGGGCGGCAGACCTGGAACAGGTTTACCTGGATGCCTTGTCTTACGATGCCAGCCTGGCGGCTGCCCGGGCGTCCCTCGAAGCCGGGCGGGAGAAACTCCCCCAGGGCCGCGCCGGCCTGATGCCGTCCCTCAGCCTCTCCGGCAACACCAACTGGAACGATGCCGAGCTCAAGCACTACAACGTGAGCCGTGGCTACAACAGCAACGGCTGGCAGGTGCAGCTCACCCAGCCCCTGTTCCGTTGGCAGAACTGGGTTCAGTACAAGCAGGGCGAGCTGCAGGTTGCCGTCGCCGAAGCCCAGTACCAGCTGGCCCGGCAGGATCTGACCCTGCGTGCCTCGCAGGCCTACTTCGATGTGCTCACCGCTCAGGACACCCTGGCGGCGGCCACGGCGCTCCATGGTGCCAACGCCCAGCAGCTGGCGCTGGCCAAGAAGAGCTTCGAAGTCGGCACCGTCACCATCACCGACGTGCATGAAGCCCAGTCCCGTTCCGATCTGTCGTCCGCCCAGATGATCGCTGCCGACAGCGACCTGGCCGTCAAGCGCCACGCCTTGCTGGTGCTCACCGGCAAGGAGCCGGATGCCCTCAAGGGCCTGCGCAAGGGTGTCGCCCTGGCGCGGCCGGAGCCGGCAGACATCCAGTCGTGGGTTGCCGCCGCGGAAGGTAACGGCCTGGCGGTCCAGGCCGCTCAGGTCAGTGCCGAAGTTGCGGGTCGCGAGGTTGAACGCAATCGCGCGGCGCACTTGCCCACCGTCGATCTTGTGGCCAGCTACGGCAATGCGGCGTCGTCCACCGCGGCGATCAGCCAGTTTGCACCGATCCGCACGGATACCGACACGGCCGTGGTTGGCGTTCAAGTGGCGCTGCCCCTGTTTCAGGGCGGCGCAGTGAGCTCCCGCGTGCGTGAAGCCTCGGCCCTGCGTGACAAGGCCAACGCCGATGTGGACTTCGCCCGCCGCACCTCGGCCCAGAACGCGCGCCAGGCCTATCTTGGCGTGACCAGCGGGCTGGCCCAGGTGAAGGCCTACGAGGCTGCCCAGGTGTCGTCCACCTCGGCTCTCGATGCCAACAAGCTCGGCTATGAGGTGGGCGTACGCATCAACATCGACGTGCTGAACGCCCAGAGCCAGCTCTACGATACCCAGCAAAAGCTCTCCAAGGCCCGTTACGATACCCTGATGGCCCAGCTCAAGCTGAAGGCCGCCGCCGGAGCCCTTGGCGAAGAGGACATCAAGGCGATCAACACTTTGCTTGATTAAGTCCGCCTGTCCCGGAATCATGAACGGCCGCTCAAGCGGCCGTTCGCTTTTTTACTTCACCTCATACTTTTGTCACCTGACCAAAATGCGCTACACCGACCTGCGAGATTTCATTTTTCAGCTGGAACGTCTTGGTGAACTGAAAAGGATCAGCGTCGAGGTCGATCCGCACCTGGAAATGACCGAGATCTGCGACCGGGTGCTGCGCGCCGGCGGTCCGGCGATCCTCTTCGAGAATCCCAAGGGCCATTCGGTGCCGGTGCTCGCCAACCTCTTCGGTACGCCCCGGCGCGTTGCGCTGGGCATGGGCGTCAGCGGCGACGACTGGCAGGGTGCCCTGCGCGAGGTGGGCAAGCTGCTGGCTTTCCTGAAGGAGCCGGAACCACCCAAGGGTCTCAAGGATGCCTGGGACAAGCTGCCGGTGTTCCGCCAGGTGCTCAACATGTCACCCAAGACGGTGTCGTCGGCCCCCTGCCAGGCGGTGGTGAAGGAGGGCAAAGATGTGGATCTGACCAGCCTGCCGATCCAGCACTGCTGGCCGGGTGACGTGGCGCCGCTGATCACCTGGGGGCTGGTGGTGACCCGCGGGCCGAACAAGAACCGCCAGAACCTGGGCATTTACCGTCAGCAGGTGCTGGGGCCGAACAAGGTCATCATGCGCTGGCTGGCCCACCGGGGCGGGGCACTGGATTTTCTCGAGCACCAGAAGGCCAACCCGGGCAAGCCCTTCCCGGTGGCGGTGGTGCTGGGCTGCGATCCGGCGACCATCCTCGGCGCGGTGACGCCGGTGCCGGACAGCCTCTCCGAATACCAGTTCGCCGGCCTGCTGCGTGGCGCCAAGACCGAGTTGGTGAAGTGCATCGGCTCCGACCTGCAGGTGCCGGCTTCGGCCGAGATCGTGCTGGAAGGCGTGATCCACCCGGGGGAAATGGCGCTGGAAGGCCCCTACGGCGACCACACCGGCTACTACAACGAGCAGTCGGAATTCCCGGTGTTCACCATTGAGCGCATCACCAGCCGGCGCGACCCGATCTACCACAGCACTTACACCGGCAAGCCGCCCGACGAGCCGGCCATGCTGGGCGTGGCGCTCAACGAGGTCTTCGTGCCGCTGCTGCAGAAGCAGTTCACCGAGATCGTCGACTTCTACCTGCCACCGGAGGGCTGCTCCTACCGGCTGGCCATCGTCAGCATCAAGAAGCAGTACCCGGGCCACGCCAAGCGGGTGATGTTCGGCATCTGGAGCTTCCTGCGCCAGTTCATGTACACAAAGTTCATCATCGTCGTGGATGATGATGTGAATATCCGCGACTGGAAGGAAGTGATCTGGGCCCTGACCACCCGCATGGACGGCACCCGTGACACCACGCTGGTGGACAACACGCCCATCGATTACCTCGATTTTGCCAGCCCGGTGGCCGGCCTCGGTTCCAAGATGGGCCTCGACGCCACCAACAAGTGGCCGGGAGAGACGAACCGGGAATGGGGAACGCCGATCGTGATGGATGCCGCAGTGAAGACCAGAGTCGATGCCATGTGGGAAGCCCTGGGGCTGTAGCCTGTGCACCTCTTTCTTACGGATCAGGAATCAATTTTTCATGATCTGTAAGGCGAGTCCGGGACATATAAGGATATGCTTCCGAATTAATTTCGAGTGCTATGGCAGGTCTGTACCGATTGCCATGGACGTGAAAGGGATGCCGGGTGGATTTGAAGGACTACAGGGCCAGTGAGTCTGAGCGACGCAGGACGGACGACTTGCTGCGGTTGATTCCCGGCGGCAGTGGCGTTGCGCTTGATATCGGCGCCCGGGACGGGCATTTTTCCCGGCTTCTTGCCGAGCGCTATTCCCGCGTCGTGGCACTCGATCTGGAAAAGCCAGCCTTCGAGCATCCCAAGGTGGAGTGCGTGAAAGGGGACGCGTCGGCGCTGCAGTATGCCGACAACAGTTTCGACCTGGTTTTCTGCGCCGAGGTGCTGGAACACATTCCGACTCACCTGCTCGACAAGGCCTGTGCCGAGCTGGGGCGCGTGGGGCGGGAGCATCTGCTCATCGGCGTGCCCTACCGGCAGGACACCCGGGTGGGGCGCAGCACATGCTACTCGTGCGGCGAGAAGAACCCGCCGTGGGGGCACGTGAACAGCTTCGACGAAGCGCGTCTGGCGAGCCTGTTTGCCGGCTACGAGCTGGTGAGCACGTCATTTGTGGGCAAGACCGACGAGACGACGAATTTTGTGTCGGCCTGGCTGATGGATCTGGCTGGCAACCCCTACGGCACCTACACCCAGGACGAACCCTGTGTGCATTGCGGCCAGGCATTGCTGAAGCCCCCCGCCAGAAGCGTTTTTCAGCGGCTGTGCACGCGCCTGGGCTTCTACGCCAACCGGGCTACCCGGCCGTTGAAGGGCACTCATCCCAACTGGATTCACATCCTGCTCCACAAACGCGGGGTTTGACGGACCGTTTTAAAATGCCAGAAGGGCCAGCGATTTGCTGGCCCTTCTGCTTTTCAGGGTTCCTTGGGTGCCGTCGGCACCGGGGCGGGCGCGGGAGGCGGAGGGGGGGCGGCGATGACCGTTTCGGCGGCGATCTTCCATTGACCGTCCACCTTCACCCAGTCGAGCTGCTTGCGCACCGTGTCGCGGTAGTGGCCGGCCTTGTATTGCTGGGTGAAGCGGGCACTCAGGCGCCCGTCGCCGTGGGGCCGGATCTTCAGGTTGCTGATGCGGATGGCCGGGGCGTCGGCCTGGGTGACGCGCTGGCGGCGTTCGGCTTCCCAGTCGGCGGTGCTGCGGCCCTTGCCGGGCTGGAAATCGGCCACGTAGAAGGCTCGGTAGCGCTCGAAGTCCTTGGCGCTCCAGGCGGCAGTCCAGGCTTCCAGCTGGCGGCCCAGCTGCTCGTTTGGCTTGCCCGTGCCTGCCGCTGCGGGTTCGACCAGTTCCATCACCGGGGCCGGCGGGGCTTCCAGGGTGGGGAGCGGAGCGGCGACGAGGGCTGGCGAGAAGGGTGTGGTGCCGAGCAGTTCGGCGGCGATCGGAGCTGGGCGGTAGCGGCTGCGCAGGGCTGTGCGCAGTTCGCCGGCAAGGCCGAGGAGCTGGGCTTGCAGGGTGGTTTGCTGGGCGCGGTTTTCGATCAGCGAGCGCTGGGCGTTGAAAAGATCTTCCTGGGAAATGGACAGATCGTTGAGCGAGCGCCGGCCGGCTTCGAAGTGCAGTTCGTAGGCGGCAGCGACACGCTGGGCAGCGACGACGCGCTCTTCCGTCAGCGGGGCGATTTCGCGGGCTTCGGCAAACTGGCGATAAAGGTCGGTGATGTCTTTCGAGACCTTCATCAGCATGTCGTCGGCGTCGGCCTGGGCGGCCTGGTGACGCTCGACGGCTTCGGTATGGCGGCCGATGTTCTTGCCGCCGAGGGGGATGTCGATGCTGACCTGCACCTGGCCGGAGCGGTCGGAGTCGGACACCGGCACCGGGATGGTGGTGTTGTCGAGGCGCTTGCTGTAGCTCAGGTCGACGGCCGGGAAGAAGCTGCCGCGGGCCACGCCGATATCGGCCTGGCGGGCGGCGGTACGCTGCAGCGCGGCACGCAGGCGCGGGTTGCGTTCGTGGATGCGTTCGACCAGTCCGTCGACGTCGCCAGGCTTGTCGGTCGGCTGGATGGCTGGGGCGACGAGGCTTTCCGGGGCCTGGCCGGTGAGCAGGCGATAACGGTATTCGGCGGTGCCCAGTTGGGCGCGCAGCTGGCCGAGGAGGGTCCGGCTCTGGATCAGGCGGACGTGCATCAGGTCGAGTTCGGCCGACGAGATGCGTCCGGCCTCGACCCGGCGGGCCACGTTGGCTTCGACCTTTTCCTGGCGCGCGATGGTGGCGTTCAGGCTGTCCATGGTCTGGCGCAGGCGCACCACGTCGGTGTAGTTCTCGGTAATGTCGTAGGCGACTTTCTCGAGCACTTCGTCCAGATCTGCGTCGGCGGCATCACGGGTCAGGCTGATGGAGCGCAACCGGTTGGTGTCGGCGCCGCCATTGAAGACGTTCCAGCGCAGGCTGGCGTCACTGCGCCGCACGTTGCGGTCGATGGGCCGGCCCTGGGTTTCGTCGCGGGCGTCGGAGTTGCGGTAGGTGAGGCCGAGGCTGGGCAGGAAGTCGGAGCGCACCTGGGTCATCTGGGCGTCGGCGGCACGCAGGAGGGCCTGGGCGGAGCGCACGCTGGGCTGCTGCAGAAGCACCTTGTCGACGACGGCGGGCAGGGCTTCGGCATGGGCCGCGCAGGTGGCGAGGCCGAGGCCGATGGCGGCGAGCAGGCCGGCAAGGCGGCTCGGGGCGGGGAGGTGACGGGTCATCAGCGTTCGCGCAGGGATTTGTCGAGGGTCTTGACGATGGGTTTTAGCATGTATTCCATCATCGTGCGCTTGCCGGTCTGGATGCTCGCGTCGGCGGCCATGCCCGGGGAAATGGTCAGGTGCTCGGAGGCGTCGCCGAGGAAGTTCTTCTGGGCTTCGAGGAAGACTTCGAAGAAGGTTTCCTTGCGCTCGGCATCCACCACGGCATCGGCACCAACCCGCAGCACCTTGCCCTGCAGGGTGCCAAAAATCGATGAGTCGTAGGCGCTGATGCGGATCTTGGCATCCTGGCCGGGCTTGATGAAGGCAATGTCGGAAGGCTTGACCTTGGCGGTGATGAGCAGCTTGTCCTCGGCCGGCACCACTTCCATGATGCTCTCGCCCGCCTTGACCACGCCGCCGACGGTGGTGACCAGCAGGCGATTGACCACACCGTCCATCGGCGCGCGGAGTTCCCGCCGGGCAACCTTGTCGTTGCGGCCGGTGAGTTGTTCGGCGAGGGTGGCGGCTTTCAGCTCGTTGTCGTTTTTCTCTTTGCTGGTTTCGGTCAGAAAGCGCGAGCGGGTTTCGGTCAGGCGGGCCTGGGCCTCGGCGACGGCGGCCTGGATGCGCCCGATGGCGATGCGGGTGGTTTCCAGCTCGCCCTTCTGGCCGGTGTAGCGCTGCTGTGCGGCGAGCAGGTCGGCACGGGCACCGGCACCGGCGGCAGCCAGTTTCTCCTCGATGGCGAGGGCTTCGCGGGCCGGGTTGATGGAATCGACCAGGGTCTGGTGACGGGCACGGGCTTCGGCCAGTTCCTGCTGGCGCTGGTTGATCTGGCGCGACAGGGTTTCGAGGGAGTTTTCCCGTTCCTGGCGGCGCGTCTGCCACAGGTTGCGTTGTTCGCGAACCAGGTCCGGCGCGCTCTTTTCGAGCTCGGCGGGGAAGGCCGGAACCACGTTGCGGGCTTCGGCGTCGAGGCGAATGAGGGCCGCCTGGGCGCCCCACAGGGCTTGCTGGGCTTCGCCCTGGTCGGCGTTGAACTGGAGGTTCTGGACAACCGCGAGTACGTCGCCCTTCTTGACGAGGGTGCCTTCGCGGGTGTTGAGGGCCTGCAGGATGCCGCCTTCCATGCTCTGGATCTGCTGCACCCGGCTGGACGGGACGACTGTGCCGATGGCGGTTACGGAGATGTCGAGGCGGGCAAAGCTCATCCAGTAAAAGAACAGGATGAAGAACAGGGCCGTGGTGCCGAGCAGGATCAGTACGGCGCGCCGGGGGCCGCGGTCGAGGTCCGGATGGCTGCTGACGGCTTCGGCTTCCTTGCGGGGGGCGATGTTCAGTTTCATGCTGCAAACTCCTTCGGAGCGCCCTGCACCGGGCCTGTTTGCAGCTTGCGGAGGACGTCGTTGCGGGGGCCGTCGAGGACGACACGGCCCTGATCCAGCACCACCAGCCGATCCACCAGCGGCAGCATGGCCATCCGGTGGGTGACCAGCAGCACGGTCATGCCCTTGACGGAGCGCAGGTTGTCGATGAGGCGAGCCTCGGTGGCCGGGTCCATCATGCTGGTGGGCTCGTCGAGGAGCAGCATGCGCGGCTGCTGGACAAGCGCCCGGGCGATGGAGACGGCCTGGCGCTGGCCGCCGGACAGGCGGTCGCCACGTTCGCCGACCTGGGTGCCGAGGCCGTTGGGCATCTGGCTGAGGGTTTCGTCGAGACAGGACATGCGCAGGGCTTCGATGAGGGCCTCGTCATTCACCTGGCTGCTGCCCAAAAGGATGTTCTCGCGGATGTCGCCGTGGAAGAGCACCACGTCCTGGGGCACGTAGCCTATCTGGCGGCGCAGGCTTTGCGGTTCGAGCTGGTTCACCGACATGCCATCCACCATCACGGAGCCTTGGTCGGGGCTGTACAGGTTGAGGACGAGTTTGAAGAGGGTGCTCTTGCCGGAGCCGATGCGGCCGATGAAGCCGACCCGCTCGCCCGGCTTGATGTTCAGGTTGAGGCCCTTCAGCAGCGGCGGGGAGTCCGGGTAGGAGAAGTGGGCATCACGGAAGTCGATGCGGCCCGACAGGCGCGGCAGGTGGAGGCTGTCGGCGGTTTCGTCGGTGGGCGCATCCATGATCTTGTCGAGGGCTTCGAGGGCCTGGCGGGTCTGCTCGTAGCGGACGATCAGGGCGGCGATCTGGGTGGCCGGGGTGATGGCCCGGCCGGCCAGCATCGACACGGCGATCAGCTGGCCCATGGTCAGGTCGCCGGCGCTGATCATCATGGCGCCGAACATCACGATGAGGATCGAGTCGAGGTTGGTGACCAGTAGCGAGACGTAGGTGCCGAAGGACGTCCATTCGCGCATCTTCACCGAGTTCTCGGAAATTTTGACCGTAAGCATCTCCCACTGGCGGCGGGCCCAGGCTTCGGCACCCAACGACTTGATGGTGTCCACCCCGTTCATGACTTCGAACAGGTGGGCGGTGCGCTGGGCCGATTCCTGCATGTTGCTGCCGAGGATGCGGGTGAGCGGGCGGCGGATCAAGAAGGAAATCGCCACCGTGAGGGGGATCAGGACCAGCGGAACGAAGACCAGCCAGTGGCCGATGATGGCGATCAGGACCAGGAAGAAGAGCATGAAGGGCACGTCGCCGAGCACCGTCAGGGTGGACGAGGTGACGAACTCCCGTACCGACTCAAAGTCGCGGACGATATTGGCGAGCACACCGCCCGAGGCCGGGCGGGACGCTGCGCGCAGACGCAGGGCCTGGGCAAACACGTGGGATGACATGGCGATGTCGGCCTTGCGCGCTGCAGCTTCCAGCAGATAGCTGCGCAGCATCTTGATGACAAGATCGAACAGGGCCACCACCACCACCGCGCCGGTCAGCACCCACAGGCTGTCGAGGGCATTGTTGGGCACGACACGGTCATACACCGACATGGTGTAGAAGGGGATCACCGCGGCGAATACGTTGGTCAGCACCGTGGCCAGCAGCGCCCAGCCGTATATGGCCTTGTTGACCAGCAGGGTGTCCCAGAACCAGCGCCGCGGGCGGGGCAGGTGGTAAAGCAGGCTGCGGGTGTCGAAGAACACCATCGGCCGCACGAAACACGCCATTCCCTTGTATTCGGCGGCGATCTGCGTGGTGTTCATCGTTACGCTGCCACGGATGCCCGCCTGCACGCATTCGAAGTTGTCCCCGTCGCGCCGCAGCAAAACAAGCGGGTCGCTGCCGTCTTCAGCAAAGATCAGCGCGGGGAGCTCAGAAGGCTTGAACTCCGCCACGCTCTTCTTCGTCCTGGACAGGGCCAGACCACCGCGATGGGCGCATTCCTTGATGTGTGTGTCGCTTATCCGGCCACCGACAACCGGCGTGTCCGCCAGCAACTGGACAGGGTCAGCACGTTTGCCAAAGAAGTGCGCCAGGAAGACCAGTTGATCGATGACCCCGTCGACCGAAGCCTCACCGGGGGTGGAGGGGGATGTTGCGCGCATGGGCTGGTTGCTCTGTTGGTCAGGCCGCGCGGACGCCGGCAATCCGGTTTCCGCATTGACTAGGTGGGCGATGTTGCCACAACAGGTCAACTGCTAAATGTTAAAAAGTCACGATTATTCCGGACGGAAGATGCGACTTGCCAATATGGTGACAATTTTCACAAGGTGCCACTCTGGCTTGTTGGCATTTATTTATGTTTTTAACAAATACAATGGCTTTTTGTTGCTTGTTTTTCTTCTGTTTTTAAGGCTTCTTCCAAGCGGTGTATTTGCAATAATGTGTAAAACTCCTTCCTTGAAGCGTGTCGTATTTCCTGTCGGATATTTTCCGGGGGATTTCGTGTGTTTGGGAGGGTAGGTTTAAGGGGGTATAAAACCACTTAATAGCCACCTTTTTTTGATTTAAAGTATATAAAAAACATATAGATAGTTGTGTCTTCTGATTATGACGATTGGCGTTTTCGTGGCGTTGGTGCGCTTCTTGCAACCCTTTATTTCAGTTAATAGTGTCGGTTTTTTTTACACCGCATAATGGTTTGTGGTTTTTTACAGTCCCCGGGATGGCATTGGAATCCCTTAAGTCGTTGAGCTGAATTCGAATTATCGTTTTTGACGAATTTGTTTGTGTTGGTGGCCCGCAAATTGCAGTAATGACTTCGCTTTTCTTTCCTCGTCGCCTTCCCTGTGGAGTTCGACGACACAACAAACAGAAAGATGGAGGTCGTTCATGGCAACTTCGCGGTACTCAACCAGCGTTTCCCTTTGCGAAGACACCAGCAAGAATTTCGAGCTGTTCGATCTGCTGAAGCAAGCTGATCCCAACTACTCCGCGACGGAACCCGCGCGCATCAAGCTCTACGTTTTCGACGGCGCCAAGTACGTCGAAGCCACCTCCGGCTACTTCACGGCCGTCGACAAGGACACCTTCACGGTGGACATGTCCTACCTGCCGAACTTCAACGGAGACCTGAAGGTCCGGGTTCTCGGCACGGACAGCACCGGCAACAGCTTCGTCCTCGATCTGGCGATCAATGTGACGCCGGTGAACGACGCGCCTTCCGGCGCTGACGAATCTCTCACGCTCGCCAACGGCGACCTGTACGTTCTCGGCCTCAACGATTTCGGCTTCTCGGATCCGGTTGAAGGTGACAGCCTGCAGTCCGTGGTGATTACCACCCTCCCGGCCACCGGCTCCCTGCTGCTGGACGGCGTTGCCGTGATGGCCGGCCAGGAAGTCCTGGCTGCCGACATCGTTGCAGGCAAGCTCACCTACACCGCTCCGCTCAGCACCGGCGGTGCCATCGGCTTTGAATTCCAGGTTCGCGATACCGGCGGCATCGACGGCTGCGGCGGCAATGATCTGGACCTCACCCCGAACGTCATCACCTTCAACGTGCCGCAGCCCTCCAAGGCTGTCATCGGCGACACCGTGTGGGAAGACACCAACGGCAATGGCGTGCAGGACGCGGGCGAAGCCGGCATCTCCGGCGTGACCGTGCAGTTGAAGGACGGCGCCGGCAACGTGGTGCAGACCACCACCACCGACGCCATCGGCAAGTACAGTTTCAGCGTGGATGCGGGCACCTACTCGGTCGCCATCGTGACCCCCGCCGGCTACAAGGTGACCCAGTCTGACATGGGCCCCAGCGATGCCACCGACAGCGATTTCGACGACGCCGGGGTCAGCACACCGGTGACCGTAGTCGCCGGCGAAGTGAACACCTCCATTGATGCCGGCCTGTTCCGCACCGCCGAAATCGGCGACCGCGTGTGGCTCGACACCAACGCCAACGGCGTGCAGGACGGCGGCGAAGCCGGCGTGCAGGGCGTCATCGTGCGTTTGCTCAATGCCAACGGCGACCTCGTCGATGGCCCGGTGGCTACCGATGCCAACGGCAACTATCTGTTCACCAATCTGCGTCCGGGCACCTACAGTGTCGCTTTCGACAAGGCCACGCTGCCGGCAGGCTACAGCTTCACGACCCGTGATACTGGTTCCGACGCTAGCGACTCCGATGCCAACCCGACGGACGGCAGCACCATCCAGACCGTGCTCGACTCCGGTGAGTCGGACAAGAGCTGGGATGCCGGCATCGTCGCCAACCCGGGCTCCATCTCCGGCACGGTTCGCGAAGATCTGGACAACAACAACACGGGCGACACCCCGATCGCGGGCGTGACCGTTCAACTGAAGGACCCGGCGGGCAACGTGGTGCAAACCACCACCACCGACACCAACGGCAACTACACCTTCAGCAACGTTCCGGCCGGCACCTACACCGTTGTCGAAACCAACAAGCCGGGTTACCTGGATGTCTCCGACATCGACGGCGGCAACCCGAACAGCATCGCCGTGACGCTCACACCGGGTGCCAACAGCACCGGTAACGACTTCGTCGACGAGCGCCTGCCGGGCGTCGTCTCCGGTTCCGTGCTGGAAGATGGCAACAACGACAACGTCGGCGACACCCCGATCCCGGGCGTCACCGTTCAGCTGAAGGACCCGGCGGGCAACGTGGTGCAAACCACCACCACCGACGCCAACGGCAACTACACGTTCAACAACGTGCCGGCCGGTAACTACACCGTCGTCGAAACCAACAAGCCGGGTTACACCGACGTGGGCGACACCGACGGCGGCAATCCGAACACCATCGCCGTCACCGTGACCCCGGGCGGCTCCAGCACCGGCAACGTGTTCGTCGACGAGCGTCCCGCCACCCTGGGCGACACCGTCTTCGAAGACAAGAACGCCAACGGCGTGCAGGATGCCGGCGAAGCAGGCATTGCCAACGTCACCGTGCAACTGAAGGATGCGGGCGGCAACGTGGTGCAAAGCGCCACCACCGACAGCAACGGCAACTACAGCTTCAGCGTGACGCCGGGTACCTACTCGGTGGCCGTGGTGAAGCCGGTCGGCTACGAGATCACCGGTCAGGACCTGGGCGGCAACGATGCTCTTGATTCCGACATCAACGCTGCCGGCCAGACCGCTCCCGTGACCCTCGTCTCCGGCGAGAACAACCCGAACGTGGACGCCGGCTTCTACCGGCTTGCCGAGCTGGGCGACAAGGTCTGGTACGACACCAACAAGAATGGCGTGCAGGACGGCGGCGAAGCCGGCGTCACGGGCGTCAAGGTGTCGCTGCTGGATGCGGCGGGCAACGTGGTCACCACCCAGACCACCGACACCAACGGCAACTACCTCTTCACCAACCTCAAGCCGGGCACCTACAGCGTCCAGTTCGACAAGGCCACGCTGCCCACCGGCTACGTGTTCACCTCGAAGGACGTGGGTTCCGACGCCGCTGACAGCGACGCCGACAGCGCCACCGGCAAGACCATCCAGACCGTGCTCGACTCCGGTGAGTCGGACAAGAGCTGGGATGCCGGCATCGTCGCCAACCCGGGCTCCATCTCCGGCACGGTTCGCGAAGATCTGGACAACAACAACACGGGCGACACCCCGATCGCGGGCGTGACCGTTCAACTGAAGGACCCGGCGGGCAACGTGGTGCAAACCACCACCACCGACACCAACGGCAACTACACCTTCAGCAACGTTCCGGCCGGCACCTACACCGTTGTCGAAACCAACAAGCCGGGTTACCTGGATGTCTCCGACATCGACGGCGGCAACCCGAACAGCATCGCCGTGACGCTCACACCGGGTGCCAACAGCACCGGTAACGACTTCGTCGACGAGCGCCTGCCGGGCGTCGTCTCCGGTTCCGTGCTGGAAGATGGCAACAACGACAACGTCGGCGACACCCCGATCCCGGGCGTCACCGTTCAGCTGAAGGACCCGGCGGGCAACGTGGTGCAAACCACCACCACCGACGCCAACGGCAACTACACGTTCAACAACGTGCCGGCCGGTAACTACACCGTCGTCGAAACCAACAAGCCGGGTTACACCGACGTGGGCGACACCGACGGCGGCAATCCGAACACCATCGCCGTCACCGTGACCCCGGGCGGCTCCAGCACCGGCAACGTGTTCGTCGACGAGCGTCCCGCCACCCTGGGCGACACCGTCTTCGAAGACAAGAACGCCAACGGCGTGCAGGATGCCGGCGAAGCAGGCATTGCCAACGTCACCGTGCAACTGAAGGATGCGGGCGGCAACGTGGTGCAAAGCGCCACCACCGACAGCAACGGCAACTACAGCTTCAGCGTGACGCCGGGTACCTACTCGGTGGCCGTGGTGAAGCCGGTCGGCTACGAGATCACCGGTCAGGACCTGGGCGGCAACGATGCTCTTGATTCCGACATCAACGCTGCCGGCCAGACCGCTCCCGTGACCCTCGTCTCCGGCGAGAACAACCCGAACGTGGACGCCGGCTTCTACCGGCTTGCCGAGCTGGGCGACAAGGTCTGGTACGACACCAACAAGAATGGCGTGCAGGACGGCGGCGAAGCCGGCGTCACGGGCGTCAAGGTGTCGCTGCTGGATGCGGCGGGCAACGTGGTCACCACCCAGACCACCGACACCAACGGCAACTACCTCTTCACCAACCTCAAGCCGGGCACCTACAGCGTCCAGTTCGACAAGGCCACGCTGCCCACCGGCTACGTGTTCACCTCGAAGGACGTGGGTTCCGACGCCGCTGACAGCGACGCCGACAGCGCCACCGGCAAGACCATCCAGACCGTGCTCGACTCCGGTGAGTCGGACAAGAGCTGGGATGCCGGCA
>JAOAUC010000062.1 GCA_030157785.1 Zoogloea oleivorans | reverse complement strand
GACGCGTCCCTGTTGTGGCGGTGCCCTACGAGGGCGATTGGGGTGAGGTGGATTCGGCGGATGACCTGCGCGCCTACGTTGATCCGCAACGAGGCGGTGCGTGACGATGGGATTTGCGTCCTCGGTCCTGTCCCTGGTCGAGTCCGCTGATCGGGCGCTTGCGCAGGGCCTGCTCGACCGCGCCCTGCGTCTGGTCCATGACTTTGTCGAGCGCATCATCACCGAGCCCCTGTGTACGGCCCAGGTGTTTGCATCCCGTGAGCTGGATGCCCTGTGTCAGCGCATCGGTCGGCACAATATAGAGCGCGGCAGTTTGCCGGCCGTGAATCCCTGGCCGGGACGCGAAACGCGGCCCCTGGTGGTCTACGTGCTCACCCGTCTTCAGAAGTCCGGCGGGCATTCGCGACTCGTCGAGGATTTCATCCGGGCGAGGCCAGATAAGGATCACTTGATTCTGGCGACGGGGATTGGCGGCCCTTCCGATTGGGAGCATCTGGCCCAGGTTTTCGCGGGGCAGTCGAATGTGCGCTTTCTGTCGGCGCCCCGCGGCGACTTTGGCGCCCGCCTGAGCTGGCTGCAGGGGGCGCTGGTCGGCTGCGGGCCCGAGCATGTCTACCTGTTCAATCATCACCAGGACAGCGTTGCGGTGGCGGCCATCCAGCCCGGGATGGGGTTTGAGGCGAGTTTTTACCACCATGGTGATCACCATCTGTGCCTTGGCGTGTACCTGGGTCACCTCGTTCACATCGACCCCCATCCCATGGGGTATCACCATTGCCGGGAGGTTCTAGGGGTCGAGAATGTCTATCTGCCCCTCACCTTCGAGGACAAGGGGCCTCGCCCCGATACGTTGCCCTTTGCACCGGGTGGTGTGCTGACGACGGCGACGGCGGCCCGGTCAAACAAGATCGAAATCCCCTATTTCGTCAGCTACCTGGACCTGATCCCCAAGCTGCTCAAGGTGACGGGGGGGCGGCACATCCATATCGGCCGGCTCACTCCCTGGGCGTTGTGGCGGCTGCGTCGGGGAATGCGCAAGGAGGGTGTGCCTGCCGACCGGCTGGTCTACCTGGCGTGGACGCCGAGTGTGTGGAGAACGCTGCAGGAGCAGGGCGTGGACGTCTATATTGCGTCCTTTCCCTACGGTGGCGGGATCACGCTCATCGAGGCGATGGGGGCTGGCGTGCCTGTAGTTCTGCACCGGCACATATACTCCCGGATACTGAGCGGTCTTGAACTGGCTTATCCGGAGGCGTTCAACTGGCGCTCGCCGGCTGATCTACTGGCGCATTTTGCGACAATCCGCGTGGCGGATCTGCCCGCCCAAAGCCGCCTGGCCCGCCAGTGCTACGAGGATGTTCATCGTCCCGAGGTGCTGCATGCCTATCTGAAGCATCACGGGGGCGGGCTTGCGCATGTGCCGCCCTTGTCGGGAGCCTATGAGCGGGGGGCGGACGAATGGGCGTGTTGGGTGCAAGGCCAGCTTGGCTTAGGCCGCCTGGTTGGGCGGACCGTTTACCGGCTTGCAAGAATGCTGCGGGCTCGCTTGTCCTGAGCCCGCTGACGATTCTGCCGTGGTGCTCAGGGGTTTTCCGACTTGAATATCCGGAGTCTGCCTAAGTCGCAAGCGAGCTTGAAGTGCTGATTGCCGAATGTGCCGGCATTTGTCAGTGCCTCCCGACTTTGCCGGTCCTGTCTGAATCCCTCTGCGGTTTTTGCATCTGTGGTGCGGATCCGTTCCTCGAACTTGTCTTTGGGTAGAAAACCCACGGCTTCACGAGTGTCCAGGACAAGGAAGTCCACCGGTTTGTCGCAGTAGCGCCCAGCCGGAGATAGGTTGTTCCAGGCGATAGACATGCAGGTGTTGGGGGCGCTCAGGGTGTTGATTGCCAACGGGGCGGTGTAGTCGGTGAAAATGTGGCCTACCGTCACTTCCTTGCTGTTCTCCCGGATGCAGTCAGCCGCTTTCGAGGCCACGTCTACGTCATTCTTGGATTGCGCTTCCTTGATGAAATAACTCAAGTGGTTCCACGGGGGTAACTGCCCGCTGAACTCTTCTTTTGCACGTCCGGCGACGTCGGCGAACATCAGGACAATCAGGCCGGCGAACAGGTAGACCGCCTTTGGCCAGCGGACATAGCCGATAACCCCGAGAAGAAACAGGAACGAGACGCCGGTGAAGTAGGAGCCGACGCTCAGGTAGTTCTTTACCGAGAACATCAGGTAGGCGGCTACTGCAAGCACCCATACCAGTACTGCAATCATCTCCGTGCGCGCCGACTTCTGTTGTTTGATGAGCAGTAGCCAGCCGCCTGCCAGTACCGCCATTACCAGCGCAAAAATAGTGCTGCCGAAGATGGCGTCGTACAGGCGTTCGATGGGGTCCGACGCGCCCGAGGGTGTCCGGGTCACTTCAAGGTAGTAGCTGAGCGTTTCCCAGTAGGTCGCCGCGATCTGGGGGTTGAAGGGAACCAGGATGAACCGGGGGTTGGTCAGTACCACAAGGCTCACCAGGAATACTGCCGCCGGAGCGATGAAGTCGCTCAGTCGCAAGCCTTTGACCCGGCGCAGTACGATGACGAGGACAAGTGGGGCGATCAACAGGCCGCTCAGTTTCAGGCCACCAGCAACAGCGAGGCTAAAGGCGATTCTGTTTCGTCCTTTCGCCGTGGATGGTGTGTCCGCCAGAGCCAGGTACAAGGTGAGAAGCGAGAAGAAGGCAACGGCATTCACGGTGCCGAAGCGCAGTGAAAAATAGCCGGCGGTGGGGAAGAGGGCAAGGATCAGCACCGCACTGGCACAGCCCCATTCCGGTACGTCTTGCCGCTTAAGTATCTTGCGCAGGAAAACCAGGCTCATAACCATGAACAGCAGTGATATCTCACGCGGTACAACAATCAGCGGCCAGTCGATGGAGAGGGTCTGGCTGAGCAGGAACAGAGGGTAGGTGAGGACGACCAGCGGTGCCCAGAAGATCCAGCCGTAACCGTAGTCGTTGATGGCCAATATGTGCCCCAGCTTTCCGGCCTGAATATCCAGGTGAACCTGCCGCAGCACGGTCTGAAAGGCCGTGTCGTCAATTGCGCGGAAGCCGAGCACGCTAAGATTGCTCGAGAAGACGAAATTCTCGGCGAACAGACAGACTATTACCGCCGCTGTGAGGGCATAGCAGACTGCGGTGTAGAAACGGAAATTTCGGTCGGGATTCATAATTTTGTGCGAGGGTCGAGGCGTGCGGTAACAGGGGTCTATTTGGCTATCTGGATACGGTAACGCTCCGCATCCCAGTTCATGAGTTCACCGACATCGCTTTCCGTTAGGGGAGATAGCGTGGTATCGGTTGCTTGACGAGCCAGAACGTCGTAGTAGCAACGGATCTGTGCCTGTTTGCCGGCATTGAGCGTTGGGTCGGCGAAGACCCCCACGTCGCGGACAAAAACTACTCCTGGTGATGGAACGGTTGTCCGCAGGCGTGAGGCAAACTCGTCTTTATCGTTGACGGCGAGGGGGCTAGGTCCCATGAAGACCACGTGGTCGGGATAAAGGGCCCAGGCGGATTGCAGGCGCTTGAACAGGACGGGGTCGGTGGCGAGCTGGTGAACCAGCGGATCGGTGACGGGGCGCCAGGTTTGGTCCGGACTCGTTTCGATGGTGGTGCTTGGCACCGGGACGTCATTGGGACGGCGTGGTTCGACCCGGAAGGCGGCAACCAGGACCTGCAAAATGGCATCGACTTCAGCGACGCTGTCGGCACCGATGACCACGCCGTGGTTCTGAAGGAAGATCACGTTGGCCCCGGGCGTTGCGGCGAGGGCGTCGGCGATACCCATGGCCAGCGCTGCGCCCGGCTTGTGGTAGCCCACGCAGGCCCAGCGGATCGTGCTATCCGGCGGAGCCCCGAGGGCTTCACTGAAGCCGCTTCGCACGAGGTGAGCGAGTACTTCCACGGCATGGACGTGGACTACGACCGTGTGAGGCATCAAGGCATGCAGCAGGGTCTCGATGGAGGGGCGCAAGGGAGAGTCGCTGCATACGCTCGGTTTCACCTCGAAGTTCCGGGCGGCGATGGCCTTGTGCAGGGAGGGCAGGTCCACCGGTACGAAGATGTCTTTCTCTGCCGCGTCAGCGAGCCAGGTGCCGGAGGCCTTCACCCAGAGGGTGTCTCCGTCCTTCCATGAGACGTTGCCGCCAGCGCCCTGGACCAGCAAGGGATCGGTGCCGATTGCTGCGCAATAGGCTTCGACGGATGAGCGCAGGGCTGTATTGGCGGTGTTCATCGTTTCTCTCCCAGTTCGGCGAGGAAGTGGCGCAGGTTATTGAAGCTGCTGAAAGACGCGTCCGGGGCATTTTCGCCTTCGCCCAGCTCCGAGCCCGTGTGGATTTTCTGCAGGGTCACTGCATTGATTTTCTCGCGGGCGCCACGGATGTCGTTGATCGGGTTGTCGCCGATCATCCATACGCAATCGCCGACTGGGCGCATCTTTTCGAGGGCAATCTGGAAAGGTGCCGCGTGGGGCTTGTCGAAGCCGGCTTCCTCACTGGTGACGATGTAGTCGAAGTAATGATCGAGGCCGAAGTAGACGACCTTGCGGAACTGGATCTGGGCGGTCAGGTCGGTGACGATCGCGGTCGGAATCCCGAGCAGGCGCAGGTCGTCGAGGAGATCCTTGACGCCTTCGAAGAGAATCGCGTTGGACAGGAAAGTTCGCCAGTAAGTCTGTTCAAAGTCCAGGGCCAGCAATACTTGCGATCCGAGGCCCATGATCTCCAGCATGCGCTGGAGGTAGAGCAGGCGACTGTGGGATGAAGCCGTGTGCTTGAGACGCGTCTTGACCTGGTTGCGGGCCTCCTTGAAGGCTTTGTCGAACTCGTCTCCGTGGATCGAGAATGTGCTCACCACCTTGTCCCGTACGGCGCGCTGGGCTGCAGCGTGAGCGGGGTCGTAAGGGTAGAGGGTATTGTCAGTGTCAAACAGGATTGCGTCGGGAAGGCGATCGAAACGCTCCCTGTTGTAGATCTTCACCATATGAACCGCTTCGTAAGAGCCTGGTTGACGTGGGAGAGAGTGATCAGCTGCATCAGGCCGACCATCCCATCCTTCCATGCGGGTTTGATATCGAGAAATTCGAGAATGCGCGGGCAGATCATCTGTGCGGCAAGGGCGATGTCATCCGCTGAGGTCTCCCCTTCAATGACCAGTTCCACCTCGCCGGCCTCGTCACTCACGATGACGTCTACGTGAAGCCCGCAGACGCCGACGAGGATGCGGGTCAGCAGGAGTTCGTTCAGGCCGTGGCGAGAGCGGGCGACCAGCTTGAAGCGCAGCGGATGCCGGTCGTTGGCCTCCTCGAGCATGCGCGGATGGATCGGTTGCAGGGACAGGGCCAGGTCGGCATGGGCCGCCTGAGGGCGGATGAAGCGGGCGGAGTCCGGCTCGCGCTTCTCGAAGGAAGCGAGGACCCGCTCGACCGTGTGTCCTCGCTGATGCACGTCCCGCTGCAGCTTGAAGTGCCTGCGGAGCGCTTCGTCGATGTCCAGGTAAATGCTCAGGTTGTAGCACTCACGCAGGATTGGCAGGTACAGGGCATGTAGGCCGCTGGCGATGATGAAGTCGTTGCTGTTGATGCGGAAGGGCCGGCTCATCTTGCCGGTCTGATGGTTGTAGTGGCGGGAGTGGATGCTCTTGCCATCGGCCAGCGCCACCAGGTCGCCGGCAAAGCCTTCCAGGTCGTTGGCCATGGGATTGAGGTGGGTCATCACCTGCCACATGGGCTTCTGGCGATCCCACAGGTGGTAGTCATCCCCCGACAGGGTGGTCACGGAGTGGCCGCCGAAAAGGCCCTTGATGGCATCGGCGAAGGTGTCCTTGCCTGCGCCGGAGTCACCTGCCACGCCAATCACGAAGGGGCGGCGGCTCAGGCGGAAGTAGTCGTTGCGTCGCACCGTCTCGCGGGCGATGCGCAGGACCAGGATGATGCCGGTGGCCACGAGCCCGGTGTGGAACAGCGACGTGAGGTGGTGGGCCGTCTGGGGCCCCATCTGCAGTTCAGCCAGAACGTCGAGCTTGCCGAAGGAGGCCAGGTGCAGCGGAGTGGTCAGAAGGGTGTTGAGCGTATATGCCGCGGAGAACAGTGCCGTAAGAATGATAGCGATGCGTCCGCTCATGGCCTGGTAGCTGACCAGCAGGGGAACCGTCCACAGGAACCAGCCCGGCGAGGCCGGTGTCATCAGCACCACCAGCAGAAACACGAGTCCCAGTATGGCCTGAAACAACTCATAGTTGAGACGCCGTACACGCCAGGTGGTGTAGAGCGTGACCAGATATACCAGCGGAACGATGTAGATCGACACGCTGCTGCCCAAGTCAAAGGCGAACAGGTAGACCTTGTCTAGCTCCCGGTTCCCGAACAGCATCTGCGGACCGCTGCCGGACAAGGCGAAGGGCACGCCCAGTATCACAAAGGCTATTCCGCAGCCCCGCAGGAACTTGCCCAGAAACTGGCGCAGAGGGCGGTTGTGCAGAAGGTAGATCACGAAGAAGGGCAGCGCCAGGACCATGCTCAGCTTGGCGGAGATTGCTGCGATACAGGCCGCGCCGGCGTATTCCAGTTTCAGCTGGCGGAGCAGATAGAGGGACAGGGTCAGCAGCAGGACCGGTATCAGATCGTTGAGGCCAAGGCCGTAGCTGGGCAGGAGCACCAGTGGCGACAACCAGTAGGCAATCAGCAGCAACTTGTCCCGGTCGGGCAGCAGACGCCTGAGCAGGGCGAACAAGGCCAGGTCGGCGCCGAGGATGGTCAGGCCGTAGCCGAGGATCAAGGGTGCGCCGATGAGCTTGCACAGCAGGGTGAGGGGCAGAAAGACCAGCCACATCACGTAACCGTAGGGAAAGGCTACCGGGGAGCCTCCCGAGCTCGTCCAGACCTCCCAAGGGTTAAGGGTGAAGCGGCTGGTGCTGACATCAAGGAAGGGGAGGTACCACTCTGTTGCAGGTGGCGCGGCAATCAGGGCAATCAGACCCAGGCGGAGGCCGAGGCCGAGGATGAACAGAGGATTGAGAAACAGTTTCTTCATGGGTTCTGAACCGCGGCCTCCCACAAGTCGGGACGCTTGGTGCATACGGCGTCGGCCACAATGCCCTTTTCGGCCAGCAGTCTGATCATTTGCGGAATTTCGAGTGTGGCGTCGCGCCCCTGGAGTTCCGGGGAGACGAGGCATAGCCGGAAACCGGCGTCCTTCAGTCGCGCAGCATCCCCGCCGTCCAGCGGAAAGCGGGTGAAGCAGTCCACCCATACCCAGTCCACCTTGCCAGCCAGGCTCAGGGCAGTCTCGACCGACTCGAACTCCGAAACCCTCACCGCGCAGCGATGCTCGCCCAGGCGGGACCACTTGACCAGGAAGGGGAAGGATTGGTCGAGAAAGAAGTAATCGTCGATGCCGTGGGCCTTCATCAGGTCGATCAGGCGCGCCTCCAGACCCTCTTCCTTGACGTTGAGAATCAGGGTGCCGTGGCGGTATTGAGCGATCCAGCTCTCGAAGCGCTCACCCTCGACAAAGGGGTCGTGGTGGATGACCAGCTTGTCGCCGTAGCTGCGGATGTCCACTTCGACCCCGTATTGTTCGGGGGTGGCGATCAGTTCGGCAAGGGTATTGCGGCGATGGGAAATGAGCTTCATGGCGTCAGGGATTTTCTCAGTTGCAGGCTGAAATCGACCGTCCGGCGAATGAATTTGCGCTTGGCGGCCCAATTGACGTTCCAGTGGGAAACGCCATGGGCGCGCTCGCCGAAACGAACGGGGAAGCGATGCACGGCAAGACCCTGTCGACGGGCCTCGTAGTAGGCATAGAGGTCAAGGGAGAAGTCGTGGGGGGGCTCGTGCCAGGTTTCGAAGAAGGCGCGGGGGAACATTGTCGGCTGGGCGTTGATGTCCCACAGGGGTTTGCCCAGAAGCACGGTCTCGAAGAGGCTCATGCCGACAGTGAAGGCCGTGTCGCCAAGAGGGCGACCGTAGCGACGGCCCTTCACGAAAATGCCGCTGCCGTGCTGCTCGAAGAGTTCCAGGCCGCGCAGGGCATCCTGGGGGTCGGTCTGCATGTCGGCGTGGGTCCAGCCCAGGATTTCACCCCTGGCTGCCCGCAGCCCGCTGAGAATGCCGAAACCATAGCCTTGGTTCTTGTCCACCCGGACGCTGCGGCAGCCGGGGTGGGCGGGCAGAAGGTCGCGCAGCACCTGGGGGCTGTTGTCGGTGGAGCCGTTGTCCACCAGCACGACTTCCACGTCCGGGCGGCTGCCCAGGGTTTGGCAGCGCTCCAGCAGGAGCGGCAGGTTGGCGGACTCGTTGTAGCAGGGGATGACGAGAGAAAATTTCATGGGAACTCCGGCTGGCCCGCGGCCTTGAATACGAATAGCTTCATGCCCACGAAGTTGAGGGCTGCAGACACGCCGGTGGCTACCAGAAAGGCGAGCTGGATGGCTGCGCCGGCACCGCCCAGCAAGCCCAGCGTGAGGCTGTTTATCAGGACGTTGGCGCCCAGGGTGGTTGCGTAAAGTCCGGCAAAGCGCCAGGCGCTGCCCGGGCTGTGGTCCTGGTGGCTGAACGTCCAGAAGCGGTTGGCGAAATAGGCGAAGACAGTCCCGCTCAGGAAGCCCGCACCCTTGGCCCAGTCAAGCGGCAGCAGTCCGGCACCAATCAGCCCGCGGTAGGCAAGAAAGTCCACCACCACGGTCAGCGTGCCGACCACCAGGAACACGGCCAGTTCGCGCCGGATCATGCGGACTTGCTGGGCAGCTCGGGAATGCTCTGCCGGTATCGGGCCGCCAGCCCTTCCACGGCCTGGGACGGGATGCGCCGGTCGAGTTCAAGCCGGTAGGGATGGCCGGCCCATTTATGGAAGCATGACTGCCAGTACTCGAAGGTGCGCAGATCGTTGGGTGTGCCCCAGGAGAGGAAGCTGTCGACCTCGAAGAGGGCACATTTCAGGCCAAGGGCAATGGCGTGGTTGATGCACGAGTCGATGTAGAACTCGCCGTTGATCCGGTCGTTGGCGTCGATCAGGCTGGCTACCGCCCGGCGAAAGTCAGCCGCCCGGCGGAAGGTGAAGGTGCCCAGAACGACGGGATCGGTGTCGGGTGCGGCGAGCGGAGTTTTCACGGAAATACGCCGGATGTCGCCCTTGTCGGCGTCGATCCAGCCGAACATCTTCGGATGGCGAACCGCATTGGCGTGGCCGCAGGCGCCCCAGACGATGACGTCCACTTCCGGCTTGTCGATCAGGGCCTGCAGCGCAGCGGTGTCGTAGAGGGCGCCGTTGTCACAGGCGCCGAAGGTGACCGGACCCGGCACGTCACCGATCCGTGCCGCCAGGGCCTCCAGACCGATCAGGGCCGTGCAGGCCTGGCCTTCAGTGACTGCCGGGATGGTTTCGATGACGGCTCCCGGATAGGTGAGGCGGAGTTCGGCCGAGATGTCTTCGACGCCGGGCATGTCCTGGCGAAGTACGAAGACCTGCTGCTGCGCGGGGGGAAGGTCGTCGGTCGCCTGGATTACCATGGGTTTGCCGGAGACGGGAATCAGTGGCTTGGTGATGGCGTAGCCTTCGTTGGCAAAGCGCTGTCCCATGCCTGCCATCGGAATCACAAGGGATCCCCGGGCCTCGGGCGGCGCGGGCTGGTCACCGGTCATGCGCCGGAAGGCGGCGGACCAATGCCGGTATTCGGCTACGTCGTTCGGTGTGCCCCACTGCATGAAGTGCTGGAGCGGATAGACGGCCACCGGATCGCCATTCTGCAAGAGGGGCTTGTAGGCGAGGCTTACGTAGTACTCGCCACCGATGTTGAGCTCCTGTTCCTGTGTGCGCTGGAAGGCCTCGCCCATCAGTTTTCCGGAGGAAAAATAGTAGGTGCCGCTGGAGGCGTATTCCTCCATGCGATTGTCCGTGTAGGGCTGTTTTTCCTGGATGTCGAGCACCCAGCCTCCCTCTTCGCGCATGTAGGCGTAGTTGGTGCTGCCCAGCGTGTGGGGATGGAAGCCTTTATAGGCCGGTATGGCGCCGGCGCAGCCGGTGAGGGCCACGAATTTCTTGAAATTATCCCAGTCCCAGTAACAGGTGAAGTCGCAGTAATTGACGACGACTGGCCGTGCGGGATCGATCAGGTGTTCGACCTGGCGTACCGCATGGATGGGCCCCAGCTTGTGGGGCGGAATGCCGACGATGCGGCCGGTAGGGCAGAGCTGCCGGAGGATCTCCTCCATCCGGTATTCGGCGCACTGGAGGTGATCGTCGTTGCAGATGAACAGAAAGTCATGTTCGCCGGGGAACATGTCGATAACGTGTCCAATAATCGGCTTGCCATCGATTTCGATCAGGGGCTTGGGGACGGTGTAATTGGCGCGGCGGAAGCGCTCCCCGAAGCCTGACATTGGGATAATTATCTGCACGAATTTCTCGTTTGATTGATTGTTCCTGAATTGGCGTGTTCGTCACTAAAGCCTGTGTTCCGGGCGCGACGTTTGCCTTTAAGCCTTCTCCTTTATTGTAAATGCAACTGATAGTAAAACCGATACGCTACGGTTTTTATATCGCGAGCATTCATGCGCGTGGCGGCGCTGCGCGCCATCGTCTTTCCAATGAGCGATAGAATCCGGTCCTTGCAGAAGAACTGATCAGGACTCCCCCATGCGCACCGAACAAGGCACTCCCATCCTCCGCGCCGCTTACCAGCCGTTGGCCTACGCTGTCGAAACCGTCGATCTCGATTTCGTCCTCGACCCGCAGGCCACCCAGGTCACCAACCGCATGCGTTGCGTGCGCAATCCGGACGCAGCGGCGGGGCCGATTGTGCTGTTCGGCGAGGGGCTGGAGCTCGTTTCTCTGGCCCTGGATGGCGCTCTACTGGCCGAAGGCCAGCTTCGCAATACTGATTCCGGCCTCGAAATTGATGTGGATGCCGATGAAGTCACGCTGACCATCGTCACCCGCATCAACCCCTCCGCCAACCTGACCCTCTCCGGTCTCTACCAGTCGCGCGGCGGCTACTTCACCCAGTGCGAGGCCGAGGGCTTCCGCAGCATCACTTACTTCCCCGACCGTCCAGACGTGATGGCCCGTTACACCGTGCGCCTGGAGGCGGATCTCGCCACTTGCCCGGTGCTGCTGTCCAACGGCAACCTGCTGGAAACCGGCACGCTGCCCAATGGCCGGCACTTCGCCCGCTGGGAGGATCCCTTCCTCAAGCCGTCCTACCTCTTCGCGCTGGTGGCGGCCGACCTGAAGGCGCTGGAGCGCAAGGTCGACACCATGTCGGGCCGTGAAGTCCTGCTGCAGGTGTGGGTGGAAGAGCGCGACCTCGATCGCACTTCCCATGCGATGGATTCGCTGGTGCATTCGCTGCGCTGGGACGAGGAGGTGTTCGGCCTGGAGCTTGATCTGGACCGTTTCATGATTGTTGCCGTGTCCGACTTCAACATGGGCGCGATGGAGAACAAGGGCCTCAACATTTTCAACACCAAGTATGTGCTGGCCAACCCGGATACCGGCACCGACCTGGATTTCGAAAATGTTGAAAGCGTGGTTGCCCACGAGTATTTCCACAACTGGACCGGCAACCGCGTCACCTGCCGCGACTGGTTCCAGCTGACCCTCAAGGAGGGCCTGACCGTCTTCCGCGACCAGCAGTTCACCGCCGACATGATGGCGCGGGCTTCCGATTCGCCGGAAGCCGCCGAGTCGGCCCGTGCCGTTACCCGGATCGCCAACGTGCGCGGCCTGCGCAGCGGCCAGTTTCCGGAAGATGCCGGCCCCATGGCCCATCCGATCCGTCCGGACGCCTATCAGGAGATTAACAACTTCTACACCGCCACGGTGTATCAGAAGGGTGCCGAAGTCATCCGCATGATCCACACCCTGCTGGGGCGCGAAGGTTTCCGCAACGGCATGGACCTGTACTTCTCGTATCACGACGGCCAGGCGGTGACCTGCGACGACTTCGTCGGCTGCATGGCCGAGGCCAACGGGGCGGATCTGGATCTGTTCATGCGCTGGTACAGCCAGGCCGGCACGCCGCACCTGAAGGCCGAAGGCGTGTATGACGCGGCCAGCCGCACCTACGCCCTGACCCTCACCCAGCACACCGCGCCGACTCCCGGCCAGACGGACAAGCTGCCGCTGCACATCCCAGTGGCCATCGGCCTGATCGGCCCGGACGGCGCCGACCTGCCGCTCCAGCTGGAAGGCGAAGTCCGCAGCGGCAACACCACCCGCGTGCTCCAGTTGCGCAGCGAAAGCCAGACCTGGCGCTTCACCGGCATCGATGCCGAGCCGGTGCCCTCGGTGCTGCGCGGTTTCTCGGCGCCGGTGATTCTCGACATCGTCGAAGACGACGCCCGCCTGGCCTTCCGCATGGCCCACGACAGTGATCCCTTCAATCGCTGGGATGCCTCCCAGCGTTATATGGAGCGGGTCGTCCTCGGTCTGGCCGCCGATCACGCCGCCGGCAAACCGATGGAAGTGCCTCAGGCTTTCGGGCTGGCCTTCCGGGCGCTGCTCGTCAATGAAGCGCTCGACCCGGCTTTCCTTGCCGAAACCCTGGCGCTGCCGTCCGAAACCTATCTGCTCGAACGCATGCAGCCGGCCGATCCGGCGCCGCTGCGGGCCGCGCTGATTCATCTGATGCGGGAGATCGGCCACGCCATGCAGGCCGACTTCCTGAGTCGCTATCTGGATCTGGAGGTGGACGGCGAATACCGTTACCACCCGGCGGATGCCGGCAAGCGGGCGCTGCGCGGTCTGTGTCTGCGTTACCTGAGCGCCTGGGGCGGCCCGACGGTCATCGATCTGGCGGTCAAGCAGTTTGAGCACGCCGGCAACATGACCGAGCGTTACAGCGCCCTGGCTGCCTTGGTACAGAGCGATGCGCCCCAGCGCGTCGACGCGCTGGCGGCCTTCCATGAACGCTACAAGGACGATGCGCTGGTGCTCGACAAGTGGTTCCAGCTGCAGGCCGGCGCCTGGCGCTGGTCCGATGCCGCGCCGGCAACGCTGGATCAGGTGCGCGCACTGATGGACAACGCGGCTTTCAGCCTGTCCAACCCGAACAAGGTGTATTCGCTTCTGGGCGGCTACTTCCGTGCCAACGCCGCTGAGTTCCACCGGCCGGACGGCGCCGGCTACGCCTTCTGGGCCGAGCAGGTCATCGCGCTGAACAAGACCAATCCGCAGGTCGCCTCGCGCATGGCCCGCTCGCTGGAAGGCTGGCGCAAGTTTACGCCGGCCATTCAGGCGGGAATCCGCGCCGCGTTTGAAAAGGTATCAGCGGAAGAGGGCTTGTCGCCCGACGTGGCGGAGATCGTCAGCAAGGCGCTGGCCTGATCCCCGCAGCACGTCATGGCGGGCTTACAGTGCTGCCATGACGTGCTGTATCACTTCGGCTTGGTGTTCTTCCAGACCAACCCACAGGGGAAGGCGGACGAGGCGCTCCGACATTTCGTTGGTGACGCTCAGTTCGCCATGGCTGCGGCCAAGGCTTTGGCCAGCCGGTGCGCTGTGCAGAGGGATGTAGTGGAACACCGAGTTGATGCCGACCTTGCGCAGCTTGTCGATGAAGGCCGTGCGGTGTTCGAGGTCGGGCAGCAGGATGTAGTACATGTGCGCGTTATGGGCACAGTGCGCCGGCACCACGGGGCGCCGCAGCTTGCCGGCCTTTTCGGCTTCGGCCAGCCATTGGTGGTAGGTGTTCCAGATGGCCAGGCGCTGACGGGTGATGCTGTCGGCTTCTTCCATCTGCGCTGCCAGAAAGGCCGCGATGATCTCGCCGGGCAGGTAGGATGAGCCGATGTCGACCCAGGTGTATTTGTCCACCTGGCCGCGGAAGAACTGGGAGCGGTTGGTGCCCTTTTCGCGGATGACTTCGGCACGTTCGGCGTAGTGCGGCGAGTTCACCAGCAGCGCGCCACCTTCGCCGGAGATGATGTTCTTCGTCTCGTGGAAGGACAGGGCGCCCATGTGGCCGATGGCACCAAGGGGGCGGCCCTTGTAGTGGGCCATCACGGCCTGGGCCGCATCCTCGATCACCAGCAGATTGTGCTTGTGGGCAATCGCCATGATGGCGTCCATCTCGCAGCCGACGCCGGCGTAATGCACCGGCACAATCGCCTTGGTGCGCGGAGTAATGGCGGCTTCGATGAGGGTTTCGTCGATGTTGAGGGTGTCGGGCCGGATGTCCACGAAGACCGGCACGGCGCCGCGCAGCACGAAGGCGTTGGCTGTCGACACGAAGGTGTAGGACGGCATGATCACTTCGTCGCCCGGCTCGATATCGGCCAGCAGTGCCGACATTTCGAGGGCGGCTGTGCACGAGTGGGTCAGCAGGGCCCTGCTGGCGCCGGTGCGGGCTTCCAGCCAGCGCGAGCAGCGTTTGGTGAAGTTGCCGTCGCCGGCCAGGTGCCCGTTGGCGTGCGCCTGGGCGATGTTCCAGAGTTCCTTGCCCGTCATGTAGGGCTTGTTGAAGGGAATGTTCATAGGCTTGGCCCGTTTGCCGTCGGCAAGGTTGTGTTCAAACGAAATACCCAGAATTTCTGCAACAGGAAGAGCATTACGGCGATCGACAGCACCATCACGCCCTGCACGATCTGATGGGGGTAGCCAAGGCGGTCGACAAGCACGAAGAGGGCCGCCAGGTTGACCACGTAACCCAGGCCGTAGCTGGCGCAGTAACGCACGAAGGCGGGGCCGTGGGTGCCGCCGTGGCGGAAGGACCAGTTCTTGTTGAAGAAGAAGGTTTGCGTGACGCCCAGCGCGTACAACAGGCTCATGGCCAGCTTGACCTCCATGCCGGCGGAGGTCAGACCCAGATAGGCCGCGTAGAGGACGGCATTGGAGGCCAGGCCGACCACCGCGTAGCGCAGAAACTGGCCCAGCGCGTGTTGTCGGCTCATTCCGGATGGACCCAGTGAAAGGTCATCAGCGGTGCCGGAAAGCGGAAGCCGAGGTGTGCGTACAAATTGAGCACCCGGTGATTGCGGGCGACGATGGCGGTGCGTACCCGCACGGCGCTTTCGTCGCGGGCCTGCGCCAGCATGGCCTGCCAGGCCCGCCGGCCGTAGCCCTGGCCCTGGGCGCCCGGCGCGACGGCATTCAGGTGCCAGTAGCAGGTGCCGTCGGGCAGGGATTCCGTGACGAAGAAGGCCACCAGGACCTGGCCGTCCCGTAGGGCGTACAGGCGCTGACTGGCGTGCCCAAGGGTGCTGCGGACCCAGTTCTGGTAGCGCAGGTCGCCCAGCCGGGAGGACAGGCGCGGGTCGATATGGATGCGTTCGTTGCCGAAGGCCGTGCCGGCGGCGTCGATCACTTCGGGTAGGTCGGCCTCGGTGGCCCGGGTGATGGTCAGGCCCTGCTTGTCGCCCGTGCAGGAGGATTGCAGGTTGTCGAATTCCGGTTGGTAGAGCATCTCGATGAAGCGGAAACCGATGTCTTCCAGCAGCATCGACTCGCGGAGGCGTTCATGGGACAGGCGGCAGCTGACCAGCTTGCTGCCAACGGCATCCCGGGCTCGCACGAACTCGCCAATATCGTCTTTGGCGCCGGGGCTGCGCACTTCGATATGGTTGATCTGCAGGACTGGATCGCCAAAGATCACGGTGTCCCAGGGGGCTTCGGTCCAGCTCAACTGAAGGTCCGGAGTGTCGATGCTTCCGCTCGTCGGGGCGGCGGCCGTGGTGCCGCTTTCAGTGCTGCGGGACATGCGTTTCGGAAGCCTTGTCGATAATCATGGTCTGGTGAAGGAGGGCGTAGGGCGGCCGCTCCATGGAACGGAAGTGCATGCGTGCCAGGTACTCGCCAAAGATCCCCAGCGCAAACAACTGCACCCCCGAAAAAATGGCAATCAGTGAGGCCAGGAAAGGAAAACCGGGTACCGAGCTGCCTTCGATCAGATAGCGGCCGACGACGTAAAGGAGGATCAGCAGGCCGAGGGTGCCGAAGGCAATGCCAAGCAGGCTGGCGATCTGGAGCGGCAGCACCGAGAAGCCGGTCATCATGTTGATTGCGTGGTTGATGAGCTTCTTCAGGCTGTAGCCCGAGTCACCGATGGTGCGGTCGTCCTGGCGCACATTCACCGACGAAAAACTCGTCGTGCCCCAGGTGAGCAGCACGTCGATATTCACCGACGGGCTGCGATAGGCCTCGAAGGCTTCGCGCAGCCGGGTGCGGAACGCCCTGAAGGCACTGACCTTGCTCGCCGATTCCACGCCCATGGTGCCCTGCAAGGCGATCTTGGTGATCCGGGAGGCCTGGTTGCGGAAAAAACCGTGAGTTTCGTTTTCCGGCGAACCATAGACAACGTCGTAGCCCTCGGCCAGTTTCGACAGGAGCTTGTGGATTTCTTCAGGCGGATTCTGCAGGTCGTCGTCGATGGTGACGATCACCTCGCCCCGCGCGGCGCGGATGCCGCACAGCAGCGCATTGTGCTGGCCATAGTTGCGTGCCAGCTTCATGCCGCGGATGCGGGAGTCCTGCCGGGCCAGTTCCTGGATGACGCCCCAGGTGTTGTCCCCGCCACAGTCCTCGACAAGGATGACTTCAAAGTCGGGCTCGACACACTCCAGGGCCGCGGTGAGCCGGCGGTGCAGTTCCGGCAGTGCAGCCTCGGAGCGGTAGCAGGGGATGACTACGGACAGGTGAACGCTCACTACTCAACCTCATGGAAACTCAAACTTATCGGCCAATCGCGCGCACTGCGAAACCGGTACGCGATTATTGCGGAGTGTGATTATCATCCGGCCTGATGCGCTACAAGCGGATCCTGTGCGCTCAAAAACGTGACTTTTCACTATGCCGGATTAGTAGCATGGATGGCCCTGTGGCCACAATGCGCATAAATCACGCTTTCTGACAAAGCGTACGATTCCCGCTGCCTGACATTATTGATTCAGTTGGTTTCCGCCTCGTGGCAGGCGGAGCGAAAGCGTGCTGATGGCGCCTTCGTCCGGCGCCTAGTCCACCGTCGTGGCCGACATTCCCGCGAACGCCAGTACCAGCGCGGCGAGGGCGTTTGATTCCGCCTCGATTTCGACGGTCAGGGTGGCCTGCTTGTCGGCAATCCAGTCCGGGTCTTCCAGGTCGTCGGACCAGCAGAACGGGGCCTGGCTGTGCATGCGGGTCAGGCGTTTGCGGCGCGCATCCAGAAAGGTGGCCAGGCGGGCGGTTTCGCCCGGGGTGATGGCGATGGCCGTGGCATCGGTTTCGCGTTCGATGAAGGGGGCAAGGGCGTCGAGGAGTTCGGCGTCCACCGCCCGGTAGGCATCTTCGACCTTGCCCCAGTAACGGTCGGTGAGGGGCTCGTAAGGGCAGATTTCCGGGTGCAGGCGGCAGGCCAGCCGGCGCCAGGCAGCCCGGGCACGGGCGACACGACCCGGGTCCAGTGGCGGGCGGCCACCCGGGTGGCGCTGGCTCTCGGCAAGGATGCGGGTGTGATCCGCTTCCAGGGCTTGCCAGGCGAGCAGTTCCGACGCCACGGCACGTTCGATGGCGGCCAGGGCCACATTGCTGAGCGGATCGCCACGGCGCAGGCGGGCCTGCGCCAGATCGACCCGGCTGCGATAGGCGCGGCGTTCAACCTTGAGGCCCAGCAGGCGAACTTCCAGTTCGCCCAGGCTGGCCTGGTAGCGCGCCATCAGGTAGGGGCGCTCGAAGCGTTCGAGCCACTCGATGGCTTCCAGGGTGTCGGCCAGGGCGCAGGCGAGTTCGTGAGCGTCGGGGAGTTCAGCGCGGAAGGCGGAATTGCGGTCGGCAGACATGGCAAGGCTCCGGTTTCGGGGGGCGGGCACGGCGCAGGTGGTGCGATGCGACACGTTTGGATTATGCGCCCGCGAGCGCCCGCCCGCGGGCTCCGGTATCATGACGCTCCTACTTTTTGCAGCGCGGCAATGGAACTTCTCACTGCTTTGGTCGATATCGTCCTGCACCTCGATGTGCATCTCGCGGCCCTTACCGCCCAGTACGGCACCTGGATCTACGCGATCCTCTTCCTGATCATCTTCTGCGAAACCGGGCTGGTGGTTTTTCCCTTCCTGCCCGGCGACTCCCTGCTTTTCGTGGCCGGCGCGCTGGCGGCCACCGGCGGCATGGACATCTGGATGCTGTGCGGTGTGCTGCTCACCGCCGCGGTGCTCGGCGATAACGTGAATTACTGGATCGGCCACCACCTCGGCCCCAAGGTGTTCCGCTGGGAAAACTCCCGTTTCTTCAACCGCAAGGCTTTCGACAAGACCCACTCGTATTTCGAGTCCCACGGCGGCAAGACGATCATCATCGCGCGCTTTCTGCCACTGCTGCGCACCTTTGCGCCCTTCGTGGCCGGTGTGGCGCGCATGACTTACCCGCGCTTCGTGGCCCTCGATTTCCTGGGCGGCTTCATCTGGATTTTCTCCCTCACCTGGCTGGGGTATGGCTTCGGCAACCTGCCGGAGGTGAAGAAGAACCTGTCGCTGGTCATCGTCGGCATCATCGCCATCTCGCTGCTGCCGGTAGCCATCGGATGGCTGCGCGGGCGTCGCGCCCAGGCGTTGTAAGGAGGCGGCATGAAGAATATCGTCATCCTGATTTCCGGCCGCGGCAGCAACATGGAAGCCATTGTGCGGGCGCAGATTCCCGGCGCACGGATCGCCGCAGTGATCGCCAACCGGCCTGATGCGGCCGGGCTCGGCTTTGCCGCTGCCCATGCCATTCCGGCCATCGTCGTCGATCACAAGGCCTATCCGAGCCGCGAAGCCTTCGACGCTGCGCTGGCCGAGGCCATCGATGCGCTGGCGCCGGATCTGGTCGTGCTGGCGGGTTTCATGCGTGTGCTTACCGATGCGTTCGTGAACCGCTACGCCGGCCGCCTGCTCAATATTCATCCGAGCCTGCTGCCGTCCTTCCCCGGCCTGCACACGCACCAGCGGGCGCTGGAGGCGGGCGTGCGGGTACATGGCACCACCGTCCATTTCGTGACCCCGACGCTCGATTGCGGGCCCATCGTGGTGCAGGCCGTGGTGCCCGTGCTGCCCGGTGACGACGAGGCCACGCTGTCGGCCCGTGTCCTGGTGCAGGAGCACCGCATCTACCCACAAGCCGTGCGCTGGTTCGTCGAAGGCCGCCTGACCCTCAGCGAGGCGGGCCGCGTCCAGGTTCGCGATGAAACGGCCGGTCCGGCCGGCTGGACGGTGCCGCCTGTCGAGGCCTGACGCGCCCGTGGCCGCAAGCCGCGGCCGCAATCGCAGCCTCACCATCGCCATTGCGGTGTCGGCGGTGGTGCACCTCTTCGTCCTGATGGCCCCCTCGTGGCGCCTGCCGACCGAAGACGCCAGCGTGCTGCCTCCCCTCGACGCCCGTCTGACGCCGCTCCCGAAACCGAGCCTGCGCCAGCCCGACGAGAAGCGTGCGGTGCTGGGCGATGCGCCGCCGCCCCGGCCACGTCCCAAACCCCGCAAACCCGCTCGTCCGGCCGAGCCACAGGTGGCCACGGGGCCGGAGGTGGGTCCGGCGCCGGATCCATCCGTCGCCGGCAGTGAGGGGGACGGCAAGGACAGCGCGCCGTCCAGCGAGCAGCCCGCCAGCGCCGATTCGGCCGCCGACAAGGGCTCCACCAAGGCCAGCGGGCCCGGCTTCGCCGAGCTGTGGGCGGCGTCGGGCAAGGTCCAGTACAACGTGATCCGTGGTGAACAAAACTTCATCATCGGTCGCACCACCCACGCCTGGACCCACGACGAGACGCACTACTCCATGGAGACGGTCATCGAAACCTCCGGCCTCGTCGGCCTGCTGAAGCCTTTCAGGATGGTCCAGCGCAGCGAGGGCCGCATTGGCCCGAAAGGCCTGATGCCCGAAAAGTTCACCGTCGAGCGGGATGGCAAAGTAAAAGAGCGGGCCGATTTCGACTGGTCCACCGCCCAGGTCGTGCTCGTTGCCGGCGAGCGGCGGCGGGAGTTCTCCCTCGCCGAGGGCGACCAGGACGTGCTCTCGCTCATGCACCATCTGGCCCTCCAGCCGGAAGGCCCGCTGCGCGCCGAACTGCTGGTGGTGACCGGCAAGAGCGCGGTGCGCTCGGTCATCGAGAACCTCGGTATTGAGGAAATCGAGGTGCCCGCCGGCAAGGTTTCCGCCTACCATCTGGGCAGCAGCGGTCATCGGGGCGAATTGAAGATTGATATCTGGCTCGCCCGCGATTACGCGAACCTGCCGGTGCGCCTCAAAATCACCGACAAGAATGGCGATGTGCTCGACCAGGTCGCCACCGGCGTTGACCTCGGCAGCCCGTCGCCGAAGTAAACTCCACCGCATTCCGCCGGGCGCGCCTGCGTCCGGCCGTTTTTTCAGTATCGGATTTCCATGACCATTACCGCCGCCCAGATCAACTCCGCCAGCCAGGCCCTCCGCTCCATCCTGCGTTTCGACTATCCCGCCGACTCGGTGCTGTCGCGCTACTTCCGCGATCTGCGTGACGAGCTCGGAGCCCGCGACCGGGCCTTCGTCGCCGAGGCCGTGTACGGCGTGCTGCGCCGCAAGCGCACCCTCGAGCGCATGTGCGTGCCGGAGAGCTCCACCCGCCATCTGGTACTGGCGTGGCTGGCCCGTGTCGAAGGCACCACCCTGCGCCAGCTTGGCGATGGACTGCACGGCCGTGATACCGACTTCTTCACCGCAGTGAAGGGCCGCGAGATGGGCGAGTTGAGCCTTGCCGAATCCGCCGACATGCCCGACTGGCTGGCCGAGCGCCTGCTCGCCACGCTCAGTCCGGAGCAGGTCCTGACCCTGGCCCAGAGCCTCAACCGCCCGGCACCACTCGATCTGCGCGTCAATCCTCTCAAGATCGAACGGGATGTGCTCATCGAACAGCTGAAGGCCGAAGGCATCGCCTGCGCCGCCGGCCGTTATTCGCCGCTGGCCATTCGCCTGGAAACCAAGCCGGCCCTGCAGAAGCACCCGCAGTTTCTCGATGGCAGCTTTGAGGTTCAGGACGAAGGCAGTCAGTTGTTGGGCTTCCTGCTCCAGCCCAAGCGTGGCGAGATGGTGGTGGACTTCTGTGCCGGTGCCGGTGGCAAGACGCTGCTGCTTGGTGCCCTGATGCGCAACTCCGGTCGCCTGTACGCCTTCGACGTGTCCGACAAGCGCCTGTCCAAGCTCAAGCCGCGCATGGCCCGTTCCGGCCTGTCGAACATTCACCCGGTAGTCATCGCCAGCGAGAACGATCCCCGCGTCAAGCGCCTGGCTGGCAAGATCGACCGTGTGTTGGTGGATGCCCCGTGCAGCGGACTCGGCACCCTGCGCCGCAACCCGGATATCAAGTGGCGCCAGAGCCCCGAGGCCCTCGCCGAACTGACCGTCAAGCAGGCCGCGATCCTGGCCAGCGCGGCCCGTCTGGTCAAGCCGGGTGGCCGTCTGGTCTACGCCACTTGCAGCCTGCTGCCCGAAGAAAACGAAGCGATCGTCGCAGCCTTCCTGGCCGGCAATGAAAACTTCACCCAGATCAGCGCCGAAGAAGTGCTCGCCAAGCAGGGCATCGTGGTGGCCTGCGGTGAACAGCTGCGCCTGACTCCGGCTGCCCACGACACAGACGGCTTCTTTGCCGCAGTGCTGGAACGCAAGGCCGGATGAGCGTGCTGCGCCTGCTGCTCGCAGGCCTGGCACTGATGATGGCGGGTGGGGTCGGGGCCGTTTATGCGCCGGATCCATCCGTCACCGTGGCAGCCCGTGGCAACATCGAAATCGCCTTCTCGCCGGATAACGATCCGGAAGCGGCCCTGCTGCGGGCCATCGGCGATGCGCGTGAGCGAATCCTCGTGCAGGCCTATCTGTTCACCAGCAAGCCCTTGCTGCGCGGCCTCATCGAGGCTCATCGGCGCGGGGTGCGCGTGGAAGTGCTGCTGGATGCGGAGATGAACCGGCCGGCCTCGCCCAGTGTGCTGCCGGAATTGATGGCGGCGGGCATTCCGGTCGCAGTCGAGACCCGCTACAACATCGCCCACAACAAGGTGATGATCTTCGATCCGGCATCAAGCCGCGGCGCTGTGGCCACCGGCTCCTACAATTTCACCCGTGCAGCGCGGCTCACCAATGCCGAGAACCTGATGATCCTGCGCGGCAATCCGGCGCTGGTGAAGATCTACCTGGACAACTGGCAGCAGCACCGGGCCGAAGCCCGGCTCCTGCACAGCCTGGACGAGCTGCCCGGACGGAAGAGGAAAGAAAGTGGAAGAGAATCAGATCGCGCAACTCCTGATTGACCTCTGGCAGGACAGCCAGAAGCCCGACATGCTCTGGCAGGTGGGCGTGCTGGTTGTCTGCCTGATCGTTGCCAGTGTGATTTCCCGCCGTATCCGGCTGATGATCCACCGGCGCCGCGAGGCCAACCCTGCGCTGACCAAGGGCGGTGGCGAGGAGGGCCTGCGCCGGGTGGTTTTTCCGCTCGTGGCGCTGGTCATCGTGATGGTGGCGCGCAGCATTCTCAGCCATTGGCACCACGTCAATCTATTCAAGCTGGCTGCGCCCCTGTTGCTGGCGATGGCGGGTATCCGCCTGACCGTGCATGCCCTCAAGCGGGCCTTTCCGCAGGCCGGCTGGCTGACCACTTTCGAGAAGTTCTTTGCTACCGCGGCGTGGGTGGTGGTGGCTCTGCATATCACCGGTGTGCTGCCGACGGTCATCGACGGCCTCGAGCAGATCGGCTTCAGCATCGGCAAGGCCAAGCTCAATCTGTGGATGCTTTTGCAGGGCATCCTGACGGTGCTGGTGACGGTGCTGGTGGCCCTGTGGATCGCCGGCGCCATCGAGAGCCGGCTGATGCGCACCGAGGGGCTCGACCCCAACATGAAGCTGGTGTTCGCGCGCCTGTCCAAGGCCCTGTTGCTGGTGCTGGCGGTGACCCTCGGCCTGCCGCTGGTGGGCATCGACCTGACCGCCCTGTCGGTGTTCGGCGGGGCGTTGGGCGTCGGCCTGGGTTTTGGCATGCAGAAGATCGCCGCCAACTACGTGTCGGGCTTCATCCTGCTGCTCGACCGCTCGATCCGCATGGGCAATTTGATTTCGGTGGGCAACGAGCGCGGCATCGTCAGCCAGATCACCACCCGCTACACGGTGCTCAAGGGCATGACCGGCATCGAGTCCATCGTGCCCAACGAAACTCTGGTGGGCTCGGTGGTGCAGAACGAAACCTTCACCGATCCGAAGGTACGCATCTCGCTGCCGATCCAGGTGAGCTATGTCAGCGATCTGGAGAAAGCTATGGCGATTCTTGTCGCCGCGGCCAGTGCGCAGCCGCGGGTCATGGAAGATCCGGCCCCGGGCGCGTTTGTCGAAGCCTTCGGCGATAATGGCATCAACCTGCAGTTGGGTTTCTGGATTCGCGATCCGACAGAGGGCACCCTCGGTATCCGTTCGGCAATTAATCTGGAAGTCTGGCGGCGCTTCAAGGAGGAGGGTATCGAACTTCCCTTTCCCCAGCGCGAGGTGCGAATCCTCAACCCTGCCGCGGTGCTGCCGATAAGCAAGGAAGGCGCAGGTGTATCCGCAGTGCCACAGTAATTCCGGCCCGGACGCCCCTGCACCCGCTATTTGCGCGCTTTCCTTGGTTTGGGTAGGGCGCTCGACTAGAATCCGCCCACTCTTCAATCAAGGACGCTAGGCCTGATGTTTTCCGGACTGCTTGATCTTCCGTGGTGGGGCTATGTCCTCACCACTCTCGCGATGACGCACGTGACCATCGCCTCCGTCACCATTTTCCTGCATCGCCACCAGGCGCACCGGGCACTCGACCTGCACGCGCTGCCGTCCCTGTTCTTCCGTTTCTGGCTGTGGCTGACCACCGGCATGGTCACCAAGGAGTGGGCGGCGATCCACCGCAAGCATCACGCCAAGTGTGAGACCCCGGAAGATCCGCACAGCCCGCAGATCTTCGGTATCAACAAGGTCTTGTGGACCGGCGTCCTCCTGTACGTCAAGGAAGCCAAGAATCGCGAAACCGTCGAGCGTTATGGCCACGGCACACCGAATGACTGGATTGAGCGCAACATCCTGTCGGCTTTCCCCAAGTTCGGCATCGTCATCATGCTGGCCGTCGATCTGCTGCTCTTCGGCATCTGGCCGGGCGCGCTGATCTGGGTCGTGCAGATCGCCTGGATCCCCTTCTGGGCGGCTGGCGTTATCAACGGCCTGGGGCATTTCTGGGGCTATCGCAACTACAACTGCGCCGATGCCTCGACCAACCTCTTCCCGTGGGGCATCCTCATCGGCGGTGAAGAGCTGCACAACAATCACCACTCCTTCGCCACCTCGGCCAAGCTGTCGGCTCAATGGTACGAGTTCGACATTGGCTGGATGTACATCCGGATCCTCGAAATCCTTGGCCTGGCGCGGGTCAAGAAGACCATCCCGACGCCCAAGTTCGGTGCGGCCAAGGCCCGGGCCGACTTCGACACGCTGCAGGCCGTCATTACCTGCCGCTACGACGTGATGACCCGCTACGTGCAGTCCCTCAAGGCCATCGCCCAGGAAGAGTTCGCGGCCATCAAGGCCCAGTCCGGCGACAAGCCCAGCGTCAAGGAGCTGCGCCGCTGGCTGGCAGCCGAAGAGAGTGAACTGTGTGCCGAGGAGAAGAAGCGCCTGGCCTCGCTCCTTCAAATGAACAAGCGCCTCGAAACCGTGGTCACCATGCGCCAGGAACTCACCGCCCTGTGGGCCCGCTCCACGGCCAGCCGCGAGCAGCTCCTGCAGCAGTTGCAGGACTGGATTACCCGCGCCGAGAAGAGTGGCATCCAGCAGCTGGAGGATTTCTCCCTGCGTCTGCGGCGCTACGCGGTCTGAGTCCCGTTTTACGACCTGCCCTGCAAACCCGCCCGCCAGGCGGGTTTGTCGCTTCTGGAGCTGTCCTGTGAGCAAACTGATCCTGTTCAACAAACCTTTTGGTGTGCTATGCCAGTTCACTGGCGAGGCCGGCAAGCAGACTCTTGCCGAGTTTATCCCGGTGCCCGGTGTATATGCCGCCGGCCGCCTCGATGCGGACAGCGAGGGCCTGCTGGTGCTGACCGACGATGGCCTGCTGCAGAAGCGCATTGCCGACCCGCAGCACAAGCTGCCCAAGACTTACGTGGTGCAGGTTGAGGGCAGTGCCGACGACGCGGCCCTGGCCCGTTTGCGGGCGGGGGGCCTCGACCTGGGGGATTTCGTTACCAAGCCTTGCGAAGCGCGTCTGATCGATGAGCCGGCCTGGCTGTGGCCGCGCAATCCGCCGATCCGCGAACGCAAGTCGATTCCCACCAGCTGGGTCGAGATCGTGCTGCGCGAGGGCAAGAACCGTCAGGTGAGGCGGATGACCGCCAAGGTGGGCTTTCCGACCCTGCGGCTGATTCGCGCCCGTATTGGCGAGTGGACGCTGGAAGGGCTGTCGCCCGGCGCCTGGAAGGAAGTCCCGGCCCCGGCGGGCGGAGCGGCCATCGCTGCAGCCCCGCGCGCGGGACGGACCCACAGAAAGCTGCCCTCACGCGACGGCCGCAATTCGTGTTAGCGTCGTTGGCGTATCCTTTTTGCCGATGTTTTCCGCCATGTACATGATTTCCTGCCTCCCTTTCCTTCGCGTCGCCTGCGCCGGTGTGCTCGTGGCTGCTGCCGTTCCGGCCCTCGCCGATAGCCAGATGCCCAGGACTGAACTCAGTGTCGGCATGTACCGCATCGAAGCCGAAGTTGCCGCCAGCCAGGACAACCGGATGGTCGGGCTGATGCAGCGTCGCAACATGCCACCGAACCACGGCATGCTCTTCGTGTTCACCGAGCAGCAGCGGCACTGCATGTGGATGAAGAACACGCTGTTGCCCCTGTCGGTGGCCTTCATGGACGAGCAGGGGCGCATTCTCAACGTGGAAGACATGCAGCCCCAGACCGAGGACAACCATTGCGCCGCCGGCCCGGCCCGCTTTGCGCTGGAGATGAACCTCGGCTGGTTCAGGCAGAAGGGGCTTGGCGCGGGGACGAAGGTCAATGGCGTGGAACGCCTGGCTGCTCAGGCACGGTAATGCCTGTGGGGCGGACTTCAGTCCCGCCCGCCGGAAATGCAAAACGGCGCCCGGAGGCGCCGTTTGATTTTGCGCGGCGGCAAGTTCAGGCGGTCAGTTCGAGCAGCTTGCCGAAGGCCGTGGCGAACTGGGCGAGGCCATCCTGCTGCAGGCGTTCGCCGAGTACGTCCATATCGAGGCCAAGCCGGGCCAGCGCCGCGATGTGGGCGGCGTCGGCTTCCACGTCCTCGACGATGCGGTTCTCCGTAACGTCACCGTGGTCGAGGAAGGCTGCGAGGGTGGCGTCCGGCAGGGTGTTGACGGTTTCCGGCCCGATCAGCGGTTCGACGTACATCAGGTCGAAGTAAGCCGGGTTCTTGGCGCCGGTACTCGCCCACAGCATGCTCTGGGGGCGCGCGCCCTTTTCGGCCAGCGCTGCGAAGCCGGCGCCGTGGAAGCGCTCCAGGTAGCGCTGGTAGGCCTGGCGGGCAATGGCCACGCCCGCGATGCCGCGCATGTCGAGGGCTTCTTGGGTGCCGATCTCTTCGAGCTGCTTGTCGATCAGCGTGTCCCAGCGGGACAGGAAGACGCTGGCTACCGAGCGCACTTTCGACAGGTCGCCGCCGGCCGCGGCCAGCTTTTCGAGGCCGCGCTGGTAGGCGCCGGCCACTGCATCCACGTGGGCGAGGGAGAACATCAGCGTCACGTTGATGCTGAGGCCTTCGCCCGTGAGGGTTTCGATGGCGCGCACGCCGGCCGCCGTAGCGGGGATCTTCACCAGCAGGTTGTCGCGGGCGACGGCCGCCGAGAGGCGGCGGGCGGCCGCAACAGTGCCGGCTTCGTCGTCGGACAGGGCCGGCGACACTTCCAGACTCACGTAGCCGGCGTCGCCCTGGCTGGCGTCGAACACCGGGCGGATCACGTCGCAGGCGCGCTGTACGTCCTCGATCACCAGGCGCTCGTAGCGCTGCTCGGCCGTCAGGTTCTCGGCGCGCATGGCGTCGAGGGCCGGGCGGTAGTCCTGCCCCTCGGCGATGGCCTTGTGGAAGATCGCCGGGTTGGTGGTGACGCCGGCGACGCCGTTGTCGATGTGGCGGGCCAGCTGACCTTCGTTGATCAGGGAGCGGGACAGGTTGTCGAGCCAGATTTGCTGGCCGGCGGCACGGGCGGCTTGGATCGGATTCATGGGGGCGGGTTTTGGCGTGACAGTGGGTTCGGAATGGATCCGCCATTCTGGCCGAATCGGCGGAGGGATGAAAGGGACGGTTTTCAGCGCGGCGGCCAGTGAATTTCGAACTGGCCCGGCCGGCCGGTGGGGGTCGCGGCCCCGCCAGCAATGGCAGGCAGGCGGCCGAGGAAGCTTGGCTCGCCGCTGATGGTGCCGTCGAAGCGCGGCATCTGGCCGTAGGGCGCTTCGCCCTGGCCATTGACGATCACTTCGCCGGCCAGGGTTTGCACGGTGTAGCGGAGGTGGCCGGCCTGGGCGGTGAGGCGGATGTCGTAGTCGCCGAACTGGCGCCCCGGAAACAGGGCACTGCGCGCACCGCGCCACAGCAGGCGGGCTTCGCCGCTGCACTTGCCGTCGGGCGGGCACTGCCAGCGGGGCGCTTCGATGGTCAGGTCACCCTGCCAGCCGGCCCGCGCCACCGGGTGCGGAATGGGCGACAGGGCGGTGTTGGCCGGGGCATGGAGGGCAAACTGCGACACCGTCAGGCCCTGAAGGCCGACCTCCACGGTACCGACCGGGGTGCCGCTGCTGGAGAAGGTCCAGGCGACGGCCAGGTGGCGGAGGGCGCCGGCGTCGAAATCCCAGGCCAGCGGCAGCCACGGGCTCAGGCTGCGCCCGCCGGCATCCCGGCTGGCCAGCACGCCGCGGCCGTGCCACAGGCTGCCTTCGGCCTGCTGCAGCCGCAGGCCTTCAACGGTGAAGTGGGCCACGAGGCCGTCGATCAGGCTGGCTGGCGCCTTGGCGATAAGGAGCGCGAGGGTGAGGCACAGAAAGAACAGGAGCTTTTTGATCATGGGCCCTCAGGGCGCGGCAGGAATGGCGAGGAGGGCGTCGACACTGACCAGGGCGCCCTGCTGCTGAAGCTCCATGCGCAGCACGCGCAGGCCCTGGTCGTGCTGAACGGCGGCGAGCCAGGCGACGAGCTCGTCGAAGCTGGCCTGGCCCTTGACGTGCAGGCCTTCGCCACCGGCCTGGATGGAGACGCCCAGGCCGCGGCTCCTGGCACTGGTCTGGGCCATGTCGAGGAGGGCTGCGACAGCCGGGCGCTGGGGCGCCGGCTGGGCGCGCAGGCGGGTGATTTCGGTGGCGGATTCCTGGACCCGTTCCAGCTGGGCTTCGGCCCGGGGCAGGGCGCGGCCGAGGCGGATGCGCTCGTTGCGGCTCCAGTCGAGGGTGCTGAGCACGATGCCGACGCCGACAACGGCTGCGGCCATCAGTAGCAGCTTGCGCTCCCGCGGGCTGATGGCCTGCCAGGATTGCAGCAGGCGGGTGAGGGGGCTGGCCTGGCCGGCTGTTTGCGGGGCGCTCATTGGAGGTTTTCCTGACGCAGGAGAAGGTGGGTGGTGGTGCCGTCCTGGCGCAGGTTGGCGAGCAGGCCGCGGCTGGCCAGCAGGCCGACGACCGCTTCGGCGCGGGCGGCGGCTGGGCCGCTGAGGGTCAGGTCGAGGCGGCCGTCCTCGAAGCGCAGGGCGGCGATGCCACTGGCTGCGTCGGTGCCGAGGGCCTCGGCAGCCTGGGCCATCAGGGCGAGGGCGTCGTCGTCGCGCAGCAGGCCATAGCGGGCGCGTTCAAGGTTGAGTTGCTGGCGCATCTGGGCCGCCGGGGCGACCACCGGCGCATTGGGAAAACTGCTCCGATAGACCCGCTCGATGCGCTCGCCGACGCTGCCGAGGCGCTGCTTGAGCCACACCACTTCGCCGACATTGACGAGCAGCCAGACGGCCAGGGCGCCACCGCCCAGGGCCAGGGCCGGGCGCAGGTGGCCGAGCCACGAGCCGCCCTGCTGACGGTCGGTGAATTCGCCCTGCAACAGGTTGGCGGCCTTGCGGTCGGCGCCCTGCCACCACAGGTAGGGGCTGCCGGCCTGCACGGGCGTGCCGGTCTCGGTTTGCAGGTTGGCCAGATCGGGCGTCGGCGTGCCCGGTGCGCAACGGACTTCGATGTGGGCCGGGGCCGTGTTGGCAGCCCGGGAGGTGGCGGCCTGCTGGGCCAGCAGCGGGACGAGGATGTCGTTGTCGATGGCCGTACCGCTGTTCGGCCCGCTGCGCAGGATGGTACTGCCGGCGGACAGGCTGAGCAGCCAGCCATTGGCGCTGGCCGGCGCAGTCTGCACTTCGGCCAGCACGCGGCGCGGCGGGCGGCCGATGGCGGCCAGCTGGGCGACCAGGTTGCGCAGTCGGTCGCGGGCGATGACCAGCACGCCGGCCAGGTCGCGCTCGCCGTCGTCCGTCGGGCGGCGGTGGCTGACGGTGAGGTGCTGGGTGTCCGGGTCTTTCAGCAACCGGTCTTCGAGGGCATAGGCCAAGAGGCGCGGCAGGTCGCGGCGGGCGCCGCGGGGTAGCGGGACTTCGAGCCACAGGCACTGGGGGCCGGTAAGGACGACTTCGCACTCGGCGGCAGCCGGCCAGTGGCGGGGCTCGGAGTGGCCTTCGGAAAGGGGTTGGCCGTCGGGGCCAAGGAGCACCCAGGGGCAGTCGGGCCGGCTTGGCCATTGTTCGTCGATGGCGAGGAGGAGGCGGGTCATAACAATTTCTGCCAAACGATGGTGGGCCAGTTCTGGCTGCGGTCGAGCAGTACTTCCATGCGTACCATCGACACGCCGAAGAGGGCGCGGCCGGTGGCCAGGAAATAGGTGCTCGTGGTCGCCAGACCGTTGGTGTCGGGGTTCTGGACGGAGGAGGGCAGACGGGCGCTGAAGTCGGCCACATCCTTGAACCAGGCCCGGTTGCGCTGGACGATCAATACCCGGGCGGCGTCGAGGCTGAGGCCTTCCACGGCGGCGGCGAGGACTTCGGCGGGGGCCGTGTTGACGTTGATCCTGGTGTTGCTGGTGCCGCCTGGCAGGGTGGCCACGAAGGGGCTCAGGCGGGCGACCAGGTCGGGGCTGAAGCCGCGTACCTGGGTCAGTTCGGATACCGCCACCAGCGCCCCGTTGGCCGGCCGCCGAGCGGGGGTCTGGGCGCTGTACCAGGAGGATTCGGCGCCCCCCGGCAGGCGCGGCTCGTCGTCGGCATCAAGCCAGTCGCGCAGGGCATCGGTGAGGGTCAGGGCTTCCGAGTCGCTGACGCCGACGAGTCCGAGGAGGCGCTGGAACTGCTGGACCTCCAGGATATCTGCCTGAACCAGGTTGTTGAGGTTGATGCGCCCGGAGAGATCCTGCAGTTCGCCGCTGACTTCGCCTTCTTCCACGGGCGTCGGCGGCACCTTGACGGCCCAGGCTTCGCCAAGGTGATCGACCTGCGTGGTGCGGGCGTCCTCGGCCAGTACGTTGCGCGCCCAGTCCACCGTGCCGCGGGCCAGCTGGCGGGCCTGGGCCTGGTCGTGGCGGCCGATGATCTGGTCCATGGCCACGCCCAGATCGCCCACCGCGGCGGCGGCAAGGCCGGCGACGAGGGTGACCGTGAGCAGGGCGAGGATCACCGCGGCGCCTTTCTGGGGGCGGGCTCTGTGGGCGAGGAGGGGGCGCAGGCGCTGCATCAGCGGAGGGAAATCATGCGCGTGATGGTGCCTGTGTCGGGCAGGTCGATCTCTAGGATCACCGCGTCGGGCAGGGCGTTGCGGCGGTCGCTCGGCGGCCAGGCGTCGAGGCGGATGTTCTTTTGCAGGAAGCGCCAGCGCACATCGCGGACCTTGTCGAGAAGAGGCTCGACGGTGGGCTGGCCGACGGCGTCGCGGCTGCTCCAGCGCAGCCACTCGAGGCTGCCATCGACCAGCCGGAAGCCGACCCGGCGTACGCCGCGGGTGTCGTCGAGGCGCAGGAACTGGAACTCCGGGCCGCCACCGCTGGCGGCGCGTCCGAGGATCATCGCCGGGGTAGCGGTGCTGGTGGCGGGCGGCGCTTCGGTGGGTGGCAGGCCCCGCTGGTCGGCGGGTGAAACGGCCTGCAGCAGGTCGGTGTCGATGCGCTGCATGGTGCGGCCGATGGCCCGCCAGCGCATGAAGTTCTCTTCGAGGCGGGCGCGGCTGGTGCTGATTTCGGCCAGTGCCCGGTAGGACAGCACGCCGAGGATCGCGAAGATGGTCAGGGCGACCATCAGTTCGATGAGGGTCAGGCCGTGCTGGCGGGACGAGTCGCGCCTCATTGCAGCGGGCGCGCCACGTAGCCGCTCAGGCGGGCAATGGCGTGCTGGTCCGAGGCTTCGCTGTAAACGCTGACGTCCACGCGGCGGAACAGCGGGTTGGCGGTGCTTTTGACTTCTTCGCGCCAGCGGTAGCTGCGGCCGGCCTGATCGGCGCTGCCCTCGCTGGTGCCCGGGGCCGGCCAGGCCTGGGTGGCGCGCAGTTCGGCCAGACGGTTTTCGGCGATCCAGTCGCCGAGAAGGCGTTCGCGCAATTCGGCGGACGACTGGGCCGTGACGCCCATGGCGCGGAAGGCGGCCGTCAATGCGATGGCCAGGATGGCCAGGGCGACGAGGGTTTCCAGCAGCGTGAAGCCGCCCGCCCGGCGCGTCATGAGGGCGTGCGGCCCGGCATGTCGAGGATGACCTCGCCGTTGGCCTTGCCGCGCAGGCGTGCTTCGCCGGTAGGTGTGGCGACGCGCAGTTCGTATTCGGGCGTCTGGCTGCCGAACTGCAGGCGCGGGCTGGTGGCTTCGGCCTGGCCGTCGAGGCGCAGGCCGGCCCACGACAGGCCGCCGGGCAGTGTGCGTTCAGTGAATACCGGCGGGTCGTTGAGGGGCCGCCAGTTGTCATCGGGGTCGAGGGCCGAGAAGCGGTAGCCGTCGGGCAGCAGTTCGATGGCAATCGGCCGGCCACGCACGATGGCCCGGTCGGCGGTGGCTTCGAGCACCAGACGCAGGCGCCTGAGAGCCTGGTCGGCATCCCGCCCGCGCAGGGTGTCGAGGCCGATGCTGATGCCGGTAGCCATCACGCCCATGATCACCAGCACCACCATGATTTCGATCAGGGTGAAGCCGGCGTTGCGTTGGGCGTGTAGGGGCGAATTCATTCGCCCGCCGGTCGTGATCGACGCTGGCATGTCCAGAGCTTTGTCTTACAGGCTCCAGGAGCCGACGTCGGCGTCGAAGCCTTCGCCGCCGGAAACGCCATCGGCGCCAAAGCTCATCACGTCCACTTCACTCTTGAGGCCGGGGATGACGTACTGGTAGGGCTTGCCCCACGGGTCCATGGGCAGCTTGTCGAGGTAGGACTTCCAGTTGTCGGGCACCGGGGCGGCGGTAGGCTTGGTGACGAGGGCCTGCAGGCCCTGCTCGGCGGTGGGGTAGCGGCGGTTATCGAGCTTGTAGAGCTTGAGCGCCTGCATGACGGCGGAGATGTCCTGTTTGGCAGCGACGACCCGCGCTTCGTCCGGGCGGCTCATGACCTTGGGCACCACCAGGGCGGCGAGCACGCCGAGGATGACGATCACGACCATCACTTCGATCAGGGTGAAACCGCGGTTGCGGCGAGGTGAGTTGTGCATGGTTCTTCCTTATTTCATCAGGGTGTTCATGTCGATGATCGGCTGCATCACGGCCATCACGATGAGCAGCACGAAGCCGCCCATGGCGAGGAGCAGGATGGGCTCGAGCAGCGCGGTGAGCGTGGCGGTGCGGTTTTCGAGTTCGGCCTGCTGGAGTTTGGCGGCCCGGTCGAGGAGCTCGTCGATGCGCCCGGTGGCTTCGCCGTTGGCCAGCATGTGGATCAGCAGCGGCGGAAACTGGCGGCTGGCGCCGAGCGCCTTGGACAAGGGCTGGCCTTCGCGGACGCGCTCGGCGGCAACGCCAACGGCGTCGGCCAGAGGGAGTCGGCTGATGACCTGGCGGCCTGCGTCGAGGGCCGACAGCAGGGGCACGCCGCTGCCGGCGAGGATTGACAGGGTGCTGGCAAAGCGGGTGGCGTCGAGGGTGCGCAGATGGCGGCCGAGGAAGGGCAGGCCGAGTAGCCAGGCGTCCCAGCGGCGCTTGACGCTGATGTCGCGCAGCGCCGCCCGGGCCGTGAAGAAGGCGCCGACGAGGATCAGCGCGGCCAGCCAGCCCCAGTCCCGCAGCAGGGCGCTGGCGACGATCAGTGTGCGGGTGAGGAAGGGCAGTGTTTGCTTGCCCTGCTGGAAGACCGAGATGACTTGCGGTACCACGTAGGTCATCAGGCCGACGATGACCATCAGCGCGACGCTGGCGACGATGGCCGGGTAGAGCAGGGCCTGCAGGGTCTTGGTGCGCAGGGCGTGGCTGCGGTCGAGGTAGTCGGCCAGCTGGTTCATGACCTTGGCCAGTTCGCCGGATTTCTCGCCTGCCGCCACCGAGGCCCGGTACAGCGTGGAGAAGGCCTGCGGATAGCGGTCGAGGGCCGCGCGCAGGCTGTAGCCGGCGAGGATCTCGGAGCGCACGCCGGCCAGCAGCTGGCGGGTGGCTTCGGTTTCGGCCTGTTCGATGAGGGCCGCGAGGGCTTGCTCGACGGTCAGGCCGGAGGCCAGCAGAGTGGCCCACTGGCGGGTCAGGAGGGTGAGATCGGCGTCGCGCAGCTTGCGCCGTACCGACTTGCTGCCGGCGCTGCCCTGGGCCACCGAGGCGACCTCGAGCGGAAACAGGCCGCGCTCGCGCAGCAGGCCACGGGCGGCCTTGCCGGTGTCGGCTTCGAGGACGCCGGCGGATTCCTTGCCGGCGTTGTCGAGGGCGCGGTAGCGAAAGGCGGTCATGGGCGGTCAGCGCAAGGTGTGGTCAATCCCGCGTCACCCGCAGCAGTTCTTCGGCCGAGGTGATGCCGTCGGCCATCAGCCGGTAGCCATCGTCGCGCAGGCTGTGGGCGCCCTTCTGGCGGGCGTGGGCGCGCAGGTCGGCTTCGTCGGCGGCGGTGTGGATGAGGCGTTGCAGGGCGTCGTCAGAGACCATCAGCTCGTAGATGCCGGTTCGCCCGGCGTAGCCGGTGCGCGTGCATTCGGGGCAGCCGGGGGCGTGCCACAGTTGCGCCGGGGTGTCGGGGCCGAGGAGTTCGCGGTCGGCCGCGGTGGCGGGCTCGGAGGTACGGCACACCGGGCACAGTTTGCGTACCAGGCGCTGGGCGAGCACGCCGCGCAGGGTGGAGGCGAGCAGGAAGGGTTCGACGCCCATGTCCACCAGCCGGGTGACCGCCGAGGCGGCGTCGTTGGTGTGCAGGGTGGCCAGCACCAGATGGCCGGTGAGGCTGGCCTGGACGGCGATCTGGGCGGTTTCGAGGTCCCGGATTTCGCCGATCATGATCACGTCCGGATCCTGCCGCAGGATGGCGCGCAGGGCCTTGGCGAAGGTGAGCTCGATCTTCGGATTGACCTGGATCTGGCCGACGCCGGGCAGGTCGTATTCGACCGGGTCTTCGACGGTGACGATGTTGCGGCTCTTGGCGTCCATGC